>JAISMB010000105.1 GCA_031276945.1 Spirochaetaceae bacterium
TGGTCTATGGTGTGTCTCAATAAAACAGAGGGGAGCTGAACGAGTATTTTCAGCTGAGAGTAAGCGGATAAAGCGCTTTAACCCAAGAACCTGATCCGGATAATGCCGGCGGAGGGAATGTTTTTCCGCCCCGGGATTCTCCCCGGGGCATTTTTTTTTGCAGCGTGTTTACGATGAACACAAGGAGGATGATTTGTGTAATGCAAGTTTAGCTATTCAGGTGCTGCCTGCCGTAGCAGAAGGTGAAGAGGTACTCCGTATCGTTGATACGGTTATTGCCTACCTCAAGAGTACCGGGCTGAATATCTTTGTCGGACCTTTTGAGACAACCATCGAAGGTGATTTTGAGCGGCTCATGGAGATTGCCGCAGAATGCCAGCGGCTCTGTATACGCGCAGGAGCCGGCTCGGTCTCTACCTACATAAAGGTTGTCTATAGTCCAGTTGCGGGTGTGTGGAGCATAGAGCAGAAAACGGCTCAGTACCACAACGTATAAAACGGTTATGAAGAATACGTTCAAAACCGCGCTGCCCTCGTGCCTCTTTGTGCTGCTCTTGCTGGTGATTTGGCAGGCGGTTAGTATGCTCCGCCTCATTCCCGGTTACCTTTTGCCCAGCCCGGTTGCAGTAATGCGTGCGTTGCTGGGTGATTCGCCGCTCCTGCTGAAACATCTGGGGCAGACTCTTGCCGAGGCGCTTATAGGATTAAGCTTGGCTATTGTATCAGCTTTCGTACTGGCTATTGTTATGGATACTCAAGCTCTGGTGAAGAGCGCGCTGCTGCCGGTACTGCTTTTGACCCAGACTGTGCCGACCATAGCTTTGGCGCCGCTTTTAGTCTTATGGCTGGGCTATGGACTGACGCCCAAGATCGTGCTGGTCTTTCTGACCTGCTTTTTCCCCATGGCGGTCAGTATACTGGGAGGCTTTGAATCGCTGGACCCTGATATGCTGCGGCTCTTTCGCAGCATGGGAGCATCGCGGATGCACACTTACCGGTACCTGAAAATTCCCTCGGCGCTGCCGGCGTTCTTCTCCGGTCTTAAAATAGCGGCTTCGTATGCGGTAATAGGCGCTGTGGTTGCTGAATGGCTCGGCGGCAATGCGGGATTGGGCGTCTACATGACGCGGGTGCGCAAATCATATTCTTTTGACAAAATGTTTGCGGTTATTGTGATCATAGCCGTCCTTAGTTTTGCACTTATGCGCTCAGTCGCTGCGCTGGAAAAAATCTTTATACAGGAGGAAAGGAAGTAGCGTAAAGCCTTTCCTGAGCAGCGCATGAGCAGCCGGTTTTTTGAGAACAAGTCCTGTGAATACTATCCGTGCCATACCGGTCTGGCAGAAATAAATTGTCTGTTTTGTTACTGTCCGCTTTATGCACAGCTTCAATGCCCCGGCACTGCAACTTTGATCGGAACTATAAAAGACTGTTCCGGCTGCATTTTCCCGCATAGACTAGAAAATTATGATGCCATAATACGCTTATTATCAAGGTAAGGTTATCGGTATGGCGGTACGGTGCAGAGCAGAGAGTAGGTCAGACCTCGAATTGTCAGCGAAGGACTCTCTTTTAGTGTCGAGGGACTCTCTTTTAGTGTCGAGGGACTCTCTTTCAGTGTCGAAGGACTCTCTTTTAGTGTCGAGGGATTCTCTTTTAGTGTCGAGGGACTCTCTTTTAGTGTTGAGGGACTCTCTTTTAGTGTCGAAAGACTCTCTTTCAACGGACTTTTGTTCGTTATGGTTATTTATGGTGAGGAGGAATTAAGATGAAGAAAATGGTATTAGTAGCCATGCTGTGCAGTATGGCAGGGATGCTTTGTGCGGCTGGGCGTCAGCAAAAAAACGCTGAGCGTATTCGGGTCGTCCTTGATTGGACGCCGAATACTAACCACACCGGCTTGTATGTCGCTTTGGACAAGGGATATTTTGCCGCTGAAGGGCTGGATGTCAGCATCGTGCAGCCGCCGGAAGATGGGGCGCTTATGCTTGTCGCAGCCGGCAATGCGGAATTCGGGATTGATTTCCAAGAAACGCTCAGCCCTGCCATTGGTAAAACCGCCAATGCGTTACCGGTAGTGGCGATTGCAGCTATCATAAGCCATAACACCTCAGGCATTATGACGCGCGCCGACTCAGGTATCAAAAAACCCGCAGACCTGAACGGAAAACGCTTTGCTTCATGGGAAACGCCGTTTTATACGGCTATCATTCGCACCTTAGTCGCCGCCGACGGCGGCGATTTTGCGACCGTAAAGATGATACCCAACAGCGCAACCGACGCCTTTTCAGCCTTGGAAACCGATGTTGATGCAATCTGGATTTATTACGCCTGGGATGGAATAGCCGCCGCACTCAACGGTACGGCTATAAACTACATGGACATAGGCAAGCTCAATCCCGTTTTTGATTTTTACACGCCGGTACTGGTTACCAATCGCGACTATGCAGCAGCTCGCGGCGATATTGTGCGGAAATTTTTGTCCGCAACAGCTAAAGGCTATAGGGATGCAATACAGGATCCGTCAGGCGCTGCGGATATTTTACTCAAATACGCACCGGAGTTGGATTATGCACTGGTTCACCGCAGCCAAGAATACCTTGCCTCACGCTACCAATCTGATTCTCCACGCTGGGGATCTATTGATCCGGCGCGCTGGAATCGTTTTGCTGGCTGGATGTATGAACAGGGACTTGTAGAACAGGATATACGCGGACAGGGCTTTACGAATGAGTTTTTACCGGAATAAAGAGCCGGATACCTATCGTGCAGCTCCTTTATTCGCTTGCCGGCACATTACTAAGACTTATAAGCAGGTGCCGGTCATTGCCGATATTAGTCTTGCATTACCGGAAGGAAGACGCATAGCATTGCTCGGTCCTTCCGGTGTTGGTAAAACGACCCTGTTTAACATTTTGGCAGGACTTGATAGACCGGATTCAGGAACGGTTCTGCTCTCCGGTCGCGATATTACCGGTGTCCCCGGCAACGTCAGTTATATGCTCCAAAAAGATATGCTGCTGCCGTTCCGTACTATTCTTGACAATGTTATTCTGTCTTTGCTTATTCGCGGCGAAAAAAAAGCAGACGCTCGCGCTTTTGCCGCTTCTTTTTTCCCTGATTTTGGACTTGCCGGCTTTGAACAGCACTATCCCCGCCAGCTTTCAGGCGGCATGCGTCAGCGGGCGGCGCTGCTGCGAACCATGATGATGCAAAAACCGGTTATCCTGCTTGATGAACCTTTTTCAGCTCTTGATGCCATAACCCGTATTAAGATGCACCGGTGGTACCGGGATATATGTGCTCAACAAAAGCTCTCTACAATTTTTATCACCCATGATGTTGACGAAGCTCTGAGCATGTCAGAGACGGTTTATCTTCTTTGCGGAAAACCCGGTCGTATTACCCAAGAAATTCAGGTTTCATTGCAGGAAAATGATTGTCTTGTCTCGCAGGAATTGTTACAACTCAAACAAAAGATCATGAGCTTCCTCTTGTAAGAGAGCGGGTGCTTTTTACACAAGAGAGACACAAGTTTATTTTTCTTTGAAAATATCTCCACTTTCTCTTGACAAAGAAGATCGCTCTTGCTATGATACTACTATTCCCCTGTAGCTCAGCTGGCAGAGCAAGTGGCTGTTAACCACTGGGTCCGTGGTTCGAACCCGCGCGGGGGAGCTTAAGACCTATCCACCTTTATGGATAGGTCTTTTTTATTGAGAAGAGAGAGGATTTATTTATGAAATATGCTTACGCCGCTGTTTTTCATCGGAACGAAGATGGCACTCATACCGTTACCTATCCGGATTTGCCCGGTTGTGCCAGTAGCGGAGATTCAGAAGAAACAGCACGAGAAAATGCAACACTAGCTTTGATCAAATGGATTGGCAACTTACGCACTCAACACCGTGCTATTCCTAAAGCTTCGGCGCTTTATGCGGTAAAAAAGGGCGCGAATGAATTTGTCGGTCTTATCAGCATTGAAATGAAATGATAAACACCCCTTGTTTAGCGTATTACAAAGTCTGAGCCAAATCATGCAGCGAATCATACGGGTATAACTCACCTATTGTCGTATCGGTATACGTTCCATCACTGCCGCCAAAGCGCACCGGTGCATCAGTCGCCATGAATTCACTGACTACTTGCCGGCACGCACCGCACGGACCAACCGGCTTTTCTGAATCCAAACTTGCAATGGCAAGAGCGGTAAATACCTGCCTGCCTTTACTTATCCCCTGTACGACCGCGCTCCGTTCTGCACAAATAGTCAATCCAAACGACCGGTTCTCTACATTACAACCGGTATACACGGTGCCATCTGCGGCACGAAGGGCTGCTCCCACGCGAAAATGTGAATATGGGGCGTAGGCGTTTAACGCTGCCTGCCGTGCGATTTCAAATAATTCTTCCATAATTACCCTCCAGTTTGCCTTGATCTTATGCATCCACCAAGTTTTTCATAATGTATTCCCGGCGATCCGGCGTATTCTTTCCCATATAAAACAGCAATACCTGCGGCACTGTCCGGAGCGTATCAATGGTAACCGGCACAAGACGCATGTCAGCGCCAATAAACTGCCCGAATTCAGTCGGGTTAATCTCTCCCAATCCCTTGAATCGGGTTACTTCACTCTCTGCCCCCAGAACTGCAAGCGCCTCATTGCGTTCCTTCTCGTTATAGCAATACCGGGTTTCTTTTTTAGTGCGCACCCGAAACAGCGGCGTCTCTAAAATATAAATCCGACCGCCGGTAACAAGCTCCTCAAAATACGATAAAAAGAACGTGAGCAGTAAGTTCCGAATGTGGAAACCGTCAAAATCAGCATCAGTCGCAATAACCACCCGTGCGTACCGTAATTCTGACGGATCGTTTTCAATGCCGAGCGCCATCATCATGTTGTAAAGCTCCTCGTTTTTGTAAATCGCCGCCTTCTTTCTACCAAACATATTTTCCGGTTTGCCACGCAGCGAAAAAATAGCCTGCGTCAGCACATCGCGGCTGCTCACCATAGAACCGGCGGCAGAATCGCCTTCGGTAATAAAAATCGTTGAGGTCTCTCCCAACAGTCCGTCATGCAGATGGTATTTGCAATCCTTGAGCTTCGGGATTTTGAGCGCAATTTTCTTTGCCGCCTCACGAGATTCTTTTTTTACTTGGTTAAGCTCTGTGCGCAATCGTTCATTCGCCATGATCTTCTGTTCAATTTGCTGTGCCGCCTCTGGATTCTTGTGCAGCCAATCTTCAACCGCACTTTTTACTGCGGAGACCAGCCATGCACGAATATCGGAATTGCCCAGCTTGTTTTTTGTCTGGCTTTCAAAGACAGGATTCTTCAGTTTAATTGCCAGAGCTGCACGGATTCCTTCACGGATGTCTTCGCTGCGGTATTCTTTCTTATAGAAAACCTGCACCCCCTTAAGGAATCCCTCTTTGAACGCGGAGAGATGAGTCCCGCCGTCAATGGTATACTGTCCGTTGACAAAAGAAAAATATTCCTCGCCGTATTCGTTGCTGTGCGTAAAGGCAAGTTCAAGGCGTTCAGCCTTATGGTAAGCTAGAGCGTAGAGATTTGCGGTGCCGGTCTCTTCTGAAAGCAGGTCGAGCAAGCCATGCTCAGAATGGTAGAGGGTGCCGTTAAAGACTAAACTCAAGCCGGTATTTAAGTAGGCGTAGTTGCGGATACGTTTTTCAATAAATTCAAGATTAAACTGGTAAGCTCCAAAAAGCGCTTTATCAGGGACGAACTCAACAAACGTGCCGTTCGGCTGCGCATCCTGCATGAACTCCCGTTTTTCGTGTACCAAAACCCCCTGCTGAAAGAGCGCCTCTGCACATTCTCCGTCCCGAAACGAGCGGATTAAAAAGCGCGATGAGAGGGCATTAACCGCTTTTGTGCCGACACCGTTTAAGCCGACTGAGAATTGGAAGACATCGTTGTTGTATTTTGCGCCGGTGTTAATGACTGACACGCAGTCCACCAGTTTGCCCAGGGGAATACCGCGCCCAAAATCCCGCACCGTAACCGTGCCGTCTTTGAGCGTAATGTCAATATGCGTGCCGTTTCCCATGAGGAATTCGTCTATAGCATTGTCAATCACCTCTTTAAGCAGAACGTATATACCATCATCCTGATGTGCGCCGTTGCCGAGGCGTCCTATGTACATACCCGGACGCAGCCTGATATGCTCCAATGAAGAAAGAGTCGTGATTTTTGACTCATCATACAATGTAAGGTTTGTTTCTCTTATCATAGGTGCTAGTTTACCTGACTAGGGCGTGAGCTACCCACCGCTCAAGCGATGGGCTTCTTGTTTCACAGACTAAACTTAAACCGACAGAGCAAGCCCTGTCAGTAAGTGCGGTTTCAGCCTCGCCCCGCAAGAATCTTTATTCCTTCTTCTAATATACTGTGCGCCGCTTTCCTATCTCTCTCTCTTCTGAGTATCCGCATTCGCACATATACCGTCTCTCCTCCAGCGTGAGTTTGTTTTTTATGCCACACCGAGGACATATCTTTAGTTGAGGCGAACCATCTATCCACTATGACCGTTTGAGACAGTTTCTGTATGTCTCTCATTATTCCGCCCATAATAGCATGCTGTATTCTTCTTCCCCACCCCTTCATCTTTGAAGATTTCCATCCGGTGATATTCTCATCCTGAACAGCTATCACATCGTTCTCTTGCCATATCTTTGCTACGAATTTATTTTTCTCATCTCGTTTCTTATTGTCTATTTTTTCGTATTCTTTATCTACTATCTTTCGCCGTTTTTCATGGTTCTTCGTCCGTTTCTTACCTTGAGCATAGAGTCTGTTCATCTTCTTTGACACTTTCTTGAGCCGCTTCTTTTAGTGAAATGTCCGGTTATAAATATTCCCTTCACTGTCTACGATCTCATCCTTCTTATCCTTTATCCCAAAATCCAGCCCTACGCTTTTTCCAGTCTGCTCCCGCACCAAGTTTCGCGTTTGCCCTCTCCGCTCCTTCAGGTATCTGTTCCAAGCCTTCTACTCTGAACGGCTTCTTAAACCCCTGCACAAACAGCTTGTTCCCGATAATTCGGTAGATTATGCCGGACTGCTTCAATGCTACCGTATTGCAGCGGGAGAGAAAGTTCTACTCTTTTCCCCTGCTTCTTTAAGATGGACAAGGCTTTTATGTTGCCGTGGACTTCCTCTATGACAGATTGGCGCATTTGGCTGGACAGTACTTTGATTTCACGCTCTTCAAAGGGCCTCCTGTTTCTTAACGTTGACGGTTTTAGTTTTATAATCAAAGGCATATATGTTTTTGGATGCGATAACGGCATTTCTAAACCACTTTTTTTTTTCAAGGAAGAGTCTTTCAAGATAGTCCTTCTTTTCTTTTGAGAGGCGGGAAGCGTCTATTTTAAGGCGGAAGACGGAATGCCGCTCCCGCGTCTCTTTCAGTGTTTGTTTTATGCGCGCTCCCTTTTCAGACACCCTTTTACCCCTCTCTATAGTTCTTGACAACCTCACGTGAAACGCTTCCTCTCGTTGCTATGAACGTACTCCGCGTCCACAGACAGGGCAGCCGTTTCTTTAATGCGGGAAATTCCCCGCGCAACACGTATGACATATATCCTTTCAGCCGTCCTCTTAGTGTTTCTACCTCACTATGCGGACATACGTCAAGCGCTCGATGCACATGATCGCTCATAGTTTCCATTTCCAACACTTCAAAATCCAATGCTTCTTGTTTCGAGATACGAAGCTCTTTTAGCCGAGTCTGAACCGCCTCGGTGAGGGCTTTCCACCGGTATTTCGGACGCCATATCACCTGATAGTGACAGCATAGTTCTTGAGCGGGTCTTTGTAGTTAGCATACTCATATCTATCTTTCTTAACAAGTCTTATGTCCCTCTGTTGTTACGTATCTCTATCGTTGCGCCTTATATCCTTACGGCGACCTTTTGTAAAACTTCCCCTTGCGAATCTGAACCTTCGACAAAAGAAGCTTTGCTTCTAGGGAGTGTCGTCAAAAGGAAGAAAGATAGATCTGAGATAGAGAGCGGCGAGAAATAAATCAGAGCGTTTAGCATAGCGAGTAGCAATACCTCTGTACTGTTTGAGCCACCGAAATACATTCTTAATAAGATGGCGCTTCTTATACAGCTCTGTGTCATAAGTCCTTACCACCTTCCGACTACGCTTGGAGGGAATAACTACCTTAATACCTCCTGCACAGGCTGTGTCTATTACCTGGTTCACGTCATACCCTCTATCGGCTAACAAGACTTTTACCGATACACCTGCCATTAAGGGGGGGTGCATAGGTGCAATCCGCCTCCTGCCCCGCTGAAACTATGATACGTACTTGACTTTCCCCGCTTATCAATACCAAGGTGGGCTTTGGTATTGAGCCCCCCCTTTTGTACGCCCTATTGCTTGATTTCCTCCAACCGCTCCACATCCGTCTGCATGGATTTTACTATACGTTGCATCTATCATAAGCTACTCGGTATCTAGTTCCCCGATAACTTCAGCGGCTCTTGTTTTCCAGACATCTCTATCCCGCCAGCGGCAAAATCTTCGGTGTGTATTTTTCCAGTCTCCGTATTCAGGAAGTAAATCTCTCCAAGGAACGCCGGTTCTGATAATCCAAGATACAGCATTGATAAAGCGTCGGTTGTCATGAGCCATTCGACCCTGTTTACCTGCCCCTCCTGGTAGTAAGTCTTTTATCTTTTCCCACAGATTATCACTGATGTCATGTCTGTGCAGTGCTTTTCCATTTTCTTTCATCTCTTTATCTTACTTTTGACGACACTCCCTAGGCAGAACGCTGATTCCATGCTAGATTTGTTCTTATGAATGTTGCAATTATTCTCGGCTCACAGTCTGATGTGCCGGTTATGAAAGGGGCAGCCGCGGTCTTAAACGATTTTGGTATTGACTACCGGTTTAAGGTTATTTCAGCCCACCGCGCCCCCTCTTTATTGGTGGAAACCGTTCATGCTCTTGAAGCGGAAGGCTGCGAGGTTATCATTGCCGGCGCCGGTCTTGCAGCCCACTTACCCGGTAGTATAGCCAGCCACACAACTATTCCGGTTATCGGCGTACCGTTATGCACCGGCACCCTTGGCGGCATTGATGCGCTCTTGAGCATAGTGCAGATGCCGCAGCCTATTCCGGTAGCTACTGTCGGGATTAATAATGCGGCAAATGCCGCGTATATGGCATGTCATATTCTCTCCCTTAAATACCCCAGCATAAAGGAGAAATTAACGGTACTGAGGGCGCATCTTGCAACATCAGCGGGAGAAGTTGAACTATGACCTACAGGGAACTACTCTATGAAGGAAAAGCAAAAATAGTCTATGCAACTGATGATGACAATCTTGTTATTGTTCATTATAAAGATGACACAACCGCGTTTAATGGCGAAAAGAAAGAGACGATAGCGGATAAAGGCATAGTAAATAATAAAATTGCCGCTCATTTATTCAGCCTTTTAGAAAAAGAGGGCGTGCCTACCCATTTTGTTTCCCGACTCAATGAGCGGGCTATGCTCTGTAAAAAGCTGGGTATTATACCGCTTGAGGTCATTGTGCGTAACACGGTAGCCGGATCAATGGCAAAACGGCTTGGTCTTACGGAAGGCGCTGTTCTTAACACGCCTGTTTTTGAATTATCGTATAAAAATGATACCTTGGGCGATCCGCTCATCAATGACTACCATGCGGTAGCCCTCGGCGCAGCACGGTGGACAGACCTTGAATACATAAAATTATTGGCGTTTACGGTCAATAACCTACTGTGCGCCTTTTTTAGTCGGCGCGGTATAAGACTTATTGATTTCAAGCTTGAATTCGGTAAAACAAAAGAGGGAACGCTTGTTTTAGCTGATGAAATCTCACCAGACACCTGTCGGTTCTGGGATGCATCAACCGGCACCAAGCTCGATAAAGACAGGTTTCGCCGGAATTTAGGCAATGTAAAAGAATCGTATCTTGAAATTCTGCACAGGATAGAGAGCAGTTAGTAGAGGAGAGGAAGGGACAGCGCTCACAGCGGTAGCGGTCAGACCTTATTACTGGTAATAAGGCGCTCATTAAATGGCAGTACAGCGGCGCATACCATCAGGAACACGGGATTACAAAGATAGTTTCTCTGGTAATTGATAGTGCATGGAAGACAGACCTCGATGGCAGGATAGGACAGACCTCAACTATGAATGTACCGGTTTTTTGATCGCGTTTTTGAGGCGCACGGTCGGGAAGAGGGAGCAGCATACCAGAATTGTAGGCTTTGATAGCAGCTTTTTACCGGTTAATAAAACAAGTCCGCGCTCAGAGCAGGCATACCTTCCGTACTGAGCGTGGTTAGCACGGTTAATCGGAAAAGCATCTGATACAATCCGCAAGCCTTTCGTACAACTGCCGGCATTGATAGTGCATGGAGGACAGACCTCTCTGCCGTTACGATGGATGGTGACAATGGACAATGACAATAAGCTTACAGGCTTTTCTCTGCACCGTCGGTCCAGAGAAAAGGACTTTCAGGGGGTTTCAGCATTCCATTGCCATCCATCATGGCGCAGTCGGTAAGACCACAGCCCATTCTGAAGCGGCGCTGCAAAAAGCCTCTCGTCTGCCGTTTGTGCAAGCAGCATAACCGGATACAACCCAAGACCTCCTGAAAGCCGTTCAGAGGTATCAGCGCTATCCAAAGTTGTCGGCGGCTCTTTGCCGGGTGTTTGCAAGGCAAAAGGGGTAGACAGGGATCCGCCTGTATCAAGCGCTAGCTCTTTATAGCCCTTATTGATACCCAAAAGGAGGAGCTTATTGCTGCCGGTACTGTCTTCCCATAATGCCAAAGCGCCGGTGAAGCTTATATCATCAAAAGAGTGTTTCGTAAAGAGAGTAGGAGTACTTGTGGTATTATACAGCAAGTTTTTTCCGCTCACCGCAGCGATTGTTCCATCCTCAAGAGCGATAATACCTGCCACAGTAAGAGAAGAGGTGTCTGAAGCCTGCCCGCTATAACCAAAGCCAGATAAATCGTCGTATAGAATACCATCCCCTGCTGTGGAGAGGTAATAATAAGTACCGTCTGTCGCGGCTCCGGTAAGGAGCGCTGTATTGGATTTTAGCGGCGTTACAGTACCGCTCTGTTCATACCAGATGGCGAATTTGTTCTCCTGAAGAGAGGTCATTGATGTTATAAAAATAGTATTGCCTGCACCGTATATAGCTTGCGGGGAAGCGACGGATAGAACCCCCCAGTCTCCTCCGGAGTCGGACTTTTTCCAGACCTGCAAAGAGCCGATATCCCCAGCAAGAACATACAGAGCCGTCGTTGTTGCCGCTACCTGATAGAGTTTTCCGGAGACTGTTCCTAGAGGCTCCTCTTCCCAAGTCCCTGCGGAATACTGATGAAGCACCCTGCTGCCTTTGCTTATCACATATAAATCACTACCCTTCAGTGCGGCGCTGACAAAGCCTTTGATATACGGCTCCAAAGGCATAACTTCAAGGGAAACTGTAAAAAAGATAGGGTCCTGATCGCACGAAGAAAACAGGAACACGGCTGCGATAAAAAAGAGAATTTTTTTCATAAAAGTTCCTTAAAAATGATGGCGTACCGCCAGAGTTAGTTCAAAAAAATGACCGATTATATCTTTTTGAGTCTTTGTCCCCCATTCAGGCACGAACCACCAGCCGGCATTCAGACCAAGCGACCAATCCGGGTGCAGTCTGAAGAAAACAGACAGTTCAGGTTGAGCAAAAAAGCCAAGGTAGGTGCTTGTAAGATGGGTTTGCGGGGCTATGCCTAAAGAGATGCTCAATGGAATTTCAAATCGGCCAAGAATAAGCTGATAGCCGACATGGGCGGTTATGGGAATAATAAAAAGCATAGTTTTACCGATAGTTCCGGCAAACATACCCCCTAGTTTGCCGCCGATAAAGAAAGTCGGCGATAAAAAATAAGTATAAGCAAAAGAACCTGTGCCGCCGACTATATCGAGGTTGTTAGCAACAGTGCTGCCGGCAGTATCAGTAAAAAACAAGGGGAAAAGCACTCCCAGATTTATCCTCAATGTTTGATCGCCTCGTGTATAGAGAAAGGGTCTGTATTCTTCCTCCAGGGGGATTGTATCGTCTTGCGGTACACCCTCATCCGCTTCCTGCGCCGCTACCGGCACGAGAAGTCCCAAGAGGAACACCATAACTATACATGAGTTTTTTTTCAGCATATTTCCATTCCTTTATGGTTAGAATACTCTTAATAATAGTGGAGCTGGCACAAAAAATCAAGGCACACGCCACAAGAAAAAATTTGCAATAAGGCTTCAAAAATACTCATGATCTAGTTGCAAAATCGTGTGTTATAGTATATCATTTTTTTATGAAATCATTACTATACGTTATTTTATTAAATGTGAGTGTGCTGTCTGTGTATGGCCTTGAAGATATACAGTTCTATACCAGCCAGTTTAACCAAGCAAAAACAATGGCAGATCAATTGCTCGTTGTAAAAACGGTAGCGGCAAACTTCAAAGAAGATCCGCAAGCTCTTGATTTTAGTCTCACAGCTTTTAAGCGTCTTCTTGCTGAGTATCCTTTGCTTAAAAGTACGCGGGATATTGATATCGCAACAGATATGGCATGGTATCTAACGGAACTTATCATATCCCTCGGTTCTGAAGCGGTATCGGCTGATCCAACGGTGGGGTATAACATTTGGCAGGCGATAAAGACATTTTCAAGTCCTTTTGTCAGAGCTAACGCTATTATGGCGTGGGGAGTCATAAAGGATTACCGCTACTTTGACGAGGTAGCGCAGCTCCTCGAAGACCTGAATACGACCCGTCCCTATGATAAAGCCGCACAGTTAGCGTCGGATCGTATAGCCTTTGGAGCTATTACTGCCCTTGAAGCTTATGGGGATCCTGACGGATACCTGCCGCTATTTTTTACCCGGTACGGTTGGTACACCGGCTGGGTAAAAGAGCGAGCTGCTCAGGCTCTGCCAGTGCTTCTAGCGGATCCGACAGACGTATTGACTGGCGTCATACAGCACGATGAGTATAGTTTTGCACAGAAGAACCTTGTATTGCAGACTATGGATAAATCCGATCTACCGACTGAAAGAAAGTCGCAAATTGCGGTTGCAGCTCTTCTCGAAGGGTGGCTTGGAAAAACCTCAAACGATATAGAAGTGATAGAACTACGCAAACTTGCCATTGATATGATCAATCGGTACGGTGTGGCTGATGAAAAAGTACTGCTTTATGGGACAAGAAACAGCGTCCTCTCGCTTCTGGATCAGTCATACCGTCATGGTGCTGACGACCGAGAACAAAGAGGAGCAATCGCGGCGCTCGGAAGTATCGGCTCTGATGCAAGCATAAAGCAGCTGGGGAACTACCTTGATGAAATTGATGGCCGGCTTGAACGTGGGTATCTTACAAAAGTTGATGAGCGCTATGTGCGTGATATTATTCTTGCTATAGGAAGCAGCGGTAATTCTATTGCGCGAACGATCCTCATATATTCGTCGAACCTTGATTGGTCGGCGAGTGTCTATCAACTGCTCAATACAACATTAAACCAATTACAGTAACACGCCAAAGGAGGATTATCTCTCTCCTTTTCTTTTTAGTTCAGTGCTGTTGATGCCCCTTAATAGGCTATTAACAGCACTGCTCAAGAATCAAAAGACCCGTTTTTAGAGCAAAAAGACGACAAATTTCCCAAAATAGGCATAATCTAATTGCCAAATAGAGGACAGTAGTATATCATCATAATTTATGAAACGATCTATTATGTGCTTTTTATTAGGTTTCAGCGTGCTGTCTGTGTATGCTGTCGAGGATGTGCAGTTTTATACCAGTCAGTTTAGCAATGCAAAGACGGTTGCCGATCAACTGCTTATTGTAAAAACGGTAGTAGAGAACTACAGAGAAGATTCTGATGCTCTTGCTTTTAGCACCACTGCTCTTAAACATCTTCTTGAAAAGTATCCTCATTTCAAAACTATTCAAGAAATTGATAGGGCAACAGATATAGCCTGGTATCTGACGGAGCTTATCCTCTCTCTAGGTTCCGCTGACTCATCGAATGATCCAACCGTGGGCTATAATCTCTGGCAAGTGATAAAAATATTTTCAAACCCATTCGTAAAAGCCAATGCTATCATAGCTTTGGGTGTCATAAAAGATCAGAGATATTTCCGCGATGTGGTGCAGATTCTCAAAGATTGCACAACATCCCGTCCCCATGATAAAGCAGGACAACTAGCTTTTGAGCGTATAGCTTTTGCGGCGATTACCGCTCTTGAAGCTTATGGTGACCCAAAGGGATACCTGCCAGTGTTTTTTGCCAGTCATAGCTGGTATACTGGCTGGCTCAAGAAACAGGCGGCTGAAGCTTTGCCGGTTATTCTTGCAGACCCAACAGAAGTATTGATTTTTGTTATACAGCACAGCGAGTATAGCTTTGCACAGAAGAAGCTCGCATTGCAGACCATAGATGAATCTGATCTGCCGGATGAAAAAAAATCACAGGCTGCTGTCGCAGCTATTTTTGAAGGATGGTTTGCAGTTCCTCAATCCACCAGTGAATTGGTAGCATTGCGCAAACTTGCCATTGATATGATCAATCGGTACGGTGTGGCTGAGGATGCAGCGCCACTCTTTGAAACAAAGAACATTACCGTCCTGTGGCTTTTGGACCACTCATATCGTTATGGTGCTGACGAGCAAGAACAAAGAGGGGCAATCGCGGCGCTGGCAACTATAGCCACCGATGCAAGCACAAAGCAACTAGCGAGGTATTTGAATGAAATTAGCGACCGTTTACAACGCGGTACGCTTACAAAGGTTGATGAGCGCTACGTGCGGGATATTATTCTTGCTATAGGAAGCACCGCTAATGCGAGCGCTAAAACGGCAGTTTTATATTCGTTGACCCTTGATTGGTCAAGGAGTGTACAGAATCTTCTCAATCAAACAGTAAAGCAATTATAGTAAAAGCTGAGGGAGGATCCTCTCCTCCCTCATTCTCCTATTCCGAAAGTATTTGTAGTACTGCTTGCGGCGATTCGGCAGTAAGCATCTGGGCACGTTTTTCCGCACTCTTAAAAAGCAGACTGACTTCCGCAAGGAATTGGAGGTGGGGACCTGTTTTTTCAATGGGCGACAAAGTCATAATAAAGATACGACATGGTTTCTGATCTATCGCATCAAAATCAACCGAATTATCAGAAATCCCTATACAGGCAACTAAGTCTTTAATAGCACTCGTTTTGCCATGGGGTAATGCAATGCCATGCTTCATGCCGGTTGACATTTTATGCTCACGCTCCATTACCGCAGCTAGTGCTGCGGCACGGTCTTGAATTTGATGCGCTGCAACAAGTACATCTAGCAGCTCCTCGATTATAGCTTCTTTAGTTGTCCCTTTAAGGTGAAGACTTATGGTGTCTTTTGAAAGTATCGTCTTAATATTCATACTCTTAGTCTAAAACGCAGTTTCTGAAAAGTCAAGAATTTACTGGTATAAAAATTACAGGAGGTGATCTACAAAGTATGATGATGAGGGAAGAGAGGTAAAGACAACAGGGGGCATAAAGAGATACTATGAAAGAATGACAATCACCACCCGAAACAGGAAAAAGAGCAAGGGAAAGCAAGATTACCGGTGTAAAAACTGTGGATGACAGTTTATAAGCGACCAGAAAAGAACCTAGCAATGATGTTTTTAATAGGTAGTCGAGCTCTGGTCAAAATCATGCTCGTGCGGGGAATTGGCATACGGGACATCAGCGCCGTACTAAAAATTAGTATCACCAAGATCTTAAAAACGTTGAAATCGACCATATACCGGATAAGACCGAAGAGAATTCACTATGACCACCTTGAGAAAGACTGAGTTTTGGACGTATGTGGGGGAAAAGAAGAACAAAATATGGCTTATATACGCATATCACCCTGAAAGGGGAAGCGGGATCTGAAAACCGTCCGAAAACTGAGAAAGAGGATAAAAAGGATGGGGATACGCTCTGACAGGATAGCGACTGATGATTGGGACAGCTTTCTTTCAGCCTTCGCGGAGGACAATTTTTGCGTGCAAAATTCCTATTCTTCATGTAAAGTTACACCTTACCTATCGAGGTCTGCCCTTTACTCTGCAAGGTCTGACCGTTCCTCTGATTAGTGCGCAAAACCGCCCATCATTGCCCCGATACGGCGCTCGTTAGCCTCTGCCGCTGCTAAAATACCGACAATACCGCCTTTGGAGATTGCCGCAATACGATCGCAAAGCCCTAAAATCTCATCAAGTTCAAAAGATACCAAGAGAACAGCCTTGCCCTTATCCCGCTCATCAATAATGCGCCTGTGAATATATTCAATCGCACCAACGTCAAGCCCGCGGGTCGGTTGCGCCACAATCAAAACCTCCGGCGAAAGGTCGAGTTCTCGTGCTATAACTATTTTCTGCTGATTGCCCCCGGACATTGAGCGGGCAAGAGTAGCGCTGCCGCTGCCTGAGCGAATGTCAAACTCCTGTATAAGGCGTTTTGCATAACTGGCGATGGTCTGAAACTGTAAGAAGCCTACACGGTTTGAAAAAGGCTTTTGATAATAACTTTTGAGAATGAGATTCTCATCAACGCGGAAATCAAGAACCAGCCCGTGCTTATGCCGATCTTCCGGCACGAGACCAAAGCCGGCTTCATTGCGGCGTCTGATAACCTCCTTGGTAATATCCCTGCCTTTAAGCATGACCCGCCCGCTCTTAATCGGAATCAAGCCGGCAAGAGCCGCCACCAATTCCGACTGACCATTACCGTCAATGCCGGCAATGCCCAGCACTTCCCCGGCTCGAACCTCAAAAGATAAGTTTTGGACTGCCGGAATGCCCCGTGAGCCAAGCACCGACAGGCGCTCAACGCTTAAAATAACTTCCCCCGGAGCCGCTGGTTTTTTATTGATACGGAACGTTACGCTGCGCCCTACCATCTTTTCCGCCAAGGTTTCTTCATCAGTATCCTTAACGAGGTAGGTACCTATGTATTTTCCCCTGCGCAATACGGTACATCGGTTGGCTGCCGCCTTTATTTCTTTCAGTTTGTGGGTTATAAACACAATGGTTTTTCCCTCGGATTTAAGTCGCTGAAAGATTAAGAGCAGTTCATCAATTTCCTGTGGGGTCAGTACCGCTGTCGGTTCATCAAAAATAAGAATATCAGCATCACGGTAAAGAATTTTAAGTATCTCTACCCGCTGCTGCATACCGACGGTAATAGCCTCAATTCTTGCCCGCGGGTCAACTAAAAGCCCGTAAGTTTCAGAGAGGTCTGCAACCTTTTTTTCAGCATGCTTGAGATTGAGGTTGCCGCTCTTCGTGCGCGGTTCTATGCCTAGAACGATATTTTCCGTTACGGTAAAGTTATGCACCAATTTGAAGTGCTGATGCACCATGCCTATTTTGAGAGCGGTGGCATGGTTCGGGTCTGTAATGCTTACCTCAGTTCCCCGGATTTTTATGGTGCCAGCATCCGGTGCATATAAGCCAAACAAAATGGACATAAGGGTTGATTTACCAGCGCCGTTTTCGCCGAGAAGCGCATGAATTTCGCCAGAATATACTTCAAAATTGACCTTATCATTGGCAATAATACCGGGGAAAATCTTGGTAATTCCCCTCATTTCGATAGCGGGTGTGTTCATACTTAACTGTAAGGGTGCAAGAAACAGTCTGTCAAGAATGCTTCAGGAATTGCTCTCTAGTCCTGCCGCAAGACGGCTGCTATTTAAGCACGACCTCTGTTCTGCCAAAGCCGCCTAACTCCGGACGAGAAAAGTGAAACTCTACCACAGACGGATGCGAGCTGAGAAAATCATGGACGCCGCGCCTGAGTATGCCGTCTCCTTTACCGTGAATAACCGCAAACTCCCGACAACCGTTCAGGAGCGCTATGTCAAGCTGCCGGCGCAGTTTATCAAGCGCTTCATCAAGATGCATACCTAAAAGTTTTAGTTCAAGTTCAGGAACGCTGCCGGGGATTAAATCCACCGGCGCAATACTAACCTGAGGTTTTTCAGGCTTTACCACCTGTAATTCCTGTTCCGAAAAGCGCATCTTAACTGAACCTATCTCTACGTACCAAAACCCTTTTTTATCAGCACGCAAGACTGTACCGCACCGGCGCTGCGGACCTGCGAGGACCGTAGCGCCAACATCAAGCGGAAACGAAGTATCCTGCTCCTGTGCCTCAGATTCGCTGCACCGGATCGCTGCTTCCAGCGCCTTATCTTCCGCTGCCTGCGCCGCATCTGCCGCCCTCACCGTCTCTTCCAAGTTAGAAAGAAATTCCTTGACGGCGCGTGTTTTCTCCTTGCTTAATTCTCCTTCTCTGAGTTCGCGTACCAGATTTTCTAATTGCTTGCGGCTTTCAATCAGTAAGGTGTGCAAGTTTCCTGTCGCGATGGCTTTCAAGGTATTCTCCTTCTGCCGCAGCCGCAGTTCTCTAAGGTCAGCCGCACGCCGCTCTTCACGCAGCCTGAGAGCTTCTTGGGCGTGCAGTTTTTCCCCTGCTTCAAGCTCGCGGTGCTTTTGTTTAAGACCGGCAATAAGAGCCGATACATCACTGTGTTTTTCATTCAGGTAAGTATAAGCTTTTTGTACCAGCGCCGGCTGTAAGCCGTTAGCGCCGGCTATCTCTAAGGCGCGGCTCTCACCGGGAATTCCCATAACAATATGGTAGGTTGGCGAAAGGGTCGTGCGATCAAATTCAACCGAGGCATTCTCCACGCCGGCATGGGTCCAGCCGTAATTTTTAAGTACACTGTGATGGGTGGTAACGATGAGATACGCCTTTTGTGCGATAAAGTGATCCAGAATAGCCATAGCTAAGGCGCTCCCTTCCGCCGGATCCGTCCCTGAACCTAGTTCATCAAGCAAGACCAAAGAACTGTCCGTGGCGGAGTCGATAAGCGAAGCTATAGTGGTAATGTGCGCTGAAAAGGTAGAAAGCGACTGTGATAAAGACTGCTCATCACCAATATCTGCATACACGCCGTCAAAAATCGGCAGACTTGTGCCTTCATCAGCCGGAACAGCAAGCCCCATTTGGTTCATCAGTGCAAAAAGCCCGATGGTTTTTAAGGCAACGGTTTTTCCGCCGGTATTAGGACCGGTAATAATCGCAGCTTTCGTTTCTGCTTTCATAACAAAGTCTATGGGAACGGCTGTTCGGGACAGAAGCGGGTGGCGCGCCTGTTTAAGCTGTATCGTTGCGGCAGGGAGTGCAAAATGCCCTTTCGTTTCAAAGGTATAGCGGGCTTTTGCCCGATGCGTTTCAAGATACACAATCCGCTCATGGACTAGCATAAGGTCGTGCTGGTAGCCGGCGATTGTGGCGCTGAGCCTGCGTAATACCTGCTGCATTGCCGCGCGCAAGCGTTGCTGCTCCATCGTAATAGCGTTGTTTTTTTCAACTAGTTCCACAGGCTCAATAAATAAAGTCTGTCCGCTTGAAGAGACTTCGTGAACTATACCGTTAATACGTCCGCGAAAATTCGCTTTGACAGCCATGACTATGCGCCCGTCTTTTTGAGACGGAAGCGGCGATTGCAAGAGGTATCGGGTTTCTTCATGAGAAGCATAGCCAGCTATCGCCAGATCAAGCTCACGATACAGCGTGCGGATACGGCGGTTTATCTCTTGGAATTCGGGTAAATCACGGAGTTTGCCCTCTCTATCAATGACCCGAAAGACTTCACGAGGGATAACCTTGCAGTCCGGCAGGTCCACAATAAGCTCTTCTAACGGAGGCGGCGCATCTTTTGCAAGCCAGTTGAGCAATTCAGTTGCCCGTTCCACAAAAATTGCAAGAGCGTACGCCTCATCAAGTTCAAGAACAAGACCATCGACACCGAGGCGGGGAATTATGTCTCTCAAGTCCGGAAACGGCTCGCGCTTTTCTTCATCGCCTGATTCGATGCGCTTGAGGATAGCTTGAACAAGCGCTTTAAGTTTATCCACCGCGGTACTGCTCGTAAGAGGAATCTCCGCTCTGATACCAAGAGCTGCTTCTTCACTCAAAGCACAAGAAGCGACGCGTTGGCGGATCGTATCGAATTCAAGCAGACGTAAGGTTTTCTCATTCATCATCCTGAGAGTGTATAACGGGGAGCGCTGCAAAGGCTAGAGGGATTTACCTGATATGGGTAGGTCAGACCTCGAAGCTGGGTAGGTCAGACCTCGAAGCTGGGTAGGTCAGACCTCGAAGCTGGGTAGGTCAGACCTCGAAGCTGGGTAGGTCAGACCTCGAAGCTGGGTAGG
>JAISMB010000128.1 GCA_031276945.1 Spirochaetaceae bacterium
AATAGGGCGAAAGCCCGTCCTTTGAGTGTAAGTGTCCACCAAGGTCGGGTGTGAATGTTCACATGGGTCAGGTGTAGGTCTTCACCAAAACTGGGTGTAAGGTCTGACCTGTTAAAGCGGCATAAAAAAAACTCCCGGCTCATCACCGGGAGTCCCTTTCTTAAAAGGTGAAGGTATTTTATACCTTCAAAGATCGATTATGAGTTTGCCTTCCAGCCAGCTGTACCAGCGCCGCCTGCAGTAGCATTCCAGTCGTAGGTTTTGCCAGCTACTGCCGCAGCTGCGGCACCAGCACCATTCGGATAGAAGATTGTTGCTGCACAAACGCCGCCAGTCTCAATCTTGACTTGTCCGCCAGATTTACCCACAACCGTCGCAGTCCCAGCCACAAGCGTACCTTGGACCACAAGCGTACCTTTAACCGTAAGGGTGTAAGTACTAGTCGTAAGGGTTGTACCAGACTTTATGGTAAGTGTTATCCCGCTTGGAACGGTGATATTTTTGTCAAGAGTTTTGGCGGCTTTCAATGTAACGGTTGTCCCGTCTACATCTGCTACACTACTGCCGCCTAATTCCTTTTGCAATTCCTGCGCGATTGTCTTACTCGCATCCTCAGGGCAACCCATAAATACTACTGATATGCTCACAAGAGCAATCAAACTAAATAAGAACTTCTTTGTCATAAAGAGTTCCTCCTTAAAAAATTGTCAGCCTCCTCAAGGAGGCTGCAAAAAAGAGGACTCAATGTCCTTGCCATACACTTGCGATAAGCATATACTGACAAGAGCATTAAGTATGCAGCCCGGAAACACAGTCATCTGCCAAGAATATCTTGTTTTCGGGCTTCCCCTTTCTCTATTTAATCAGAAGCTAACACCTCTGCTAAAACCAAAAACCATTGCACTCCGCAAAGCCGCATGCTCGCCCTTACAGACGAGTGCGCTCAAAGAATGCGCCTCTTCACCCCCCATAGCACCTGTAAGGTCAGACCTCAGAGCCAATCAGATAAGACTCATAGCCAACCGGATATGAACCCTCTCAGAGAATCTCCGCTCTGTATTCTGTACACTTAGTTTTCAGTGATGGAAAGAAGAGCGCACACAAGACCGAACAGTCCGCCTAAAGACTTTATAAGGGAGGCGAATGTTAGTGTTATACCAAACGTCCGTTCTTGTTCTTGCATGCTCTGAATTATCTGCATGATTATTAGTATACTACACTGCCGCATAGTTTATCAACATTTTCAAGAAAAATTGTAAAAAATTATAAAAAAAATTGTGTGGGACATTTAGTCAGACTCATCAGCCGGCATATCCACAAAAAATGTCGTGCCGACCCCTTCTTCTGAATCAAACCAAATAATCCCACCATGATCGTGGACAATACGCTCTACGATAGGAAGCCCCAAGCCGGTGCCGGTTTCTTTGGTGGTAAAATACGGAATAAAAATCTGCCGCTCAGAGGCGCTGCTAATGCCCTGCCCCGTATCGTGAATACTGAACCGGCAGAACTGCTTGGATCGTCTTATTATTGCATCGGTGCGCATCTCAATCGTACCGGTTCCTTGCATGGCATCAATAGCATTGATAATAAGATTGGTCAGAACTTGCGAGAGCCGGCGCTTGTCAATGTGTACGGTCATGTCCACAAGGTTTTCAATACTAAACTTGACCTCAGGATAAGAACTGCTGTAAGGCTTTATTATCTCCTCTATCAATTCCTTGATGTGGGTGCTAGTGAGAGAGGGTTCTCCCGGTTGGGAAAGCGTCCTAAATTCACTGAGCATAAGCGCAAGTCCGTCGACTTCCTGAATAATGGCAAGCATAGCCTCTTCAAGGATTTCATCGATTCGTTCAGGAGCCGCTCTAAAGCGGTGCAGCACCCGTTCAGCAGACAGCTTAATAGGAGTGAGCGGATTTTTAATTTCATGCGCCAGTTGTGCTGCCATACGCTGCCAGAGAGAGATTTTTTCTGTTTTAAGGAGGGCATGACGCGACTCCTCCAAAGCATGCACCATACTGTTGAATGAGCGGATCAATAAGCCTAGTTCATCTTTACGGTTGCTGATAATATGAATAGAAAAATCTCCTTCAGCCAACCGCTGGGTAACCAATGCCAGCTCGGTTAAAGGCTGCGTCAATTTCCGCGTAAACGAAATAGCAATGAGCATAGTCAAGAGAACTATGGGAGACAAAAATATAAGACAATACAAAAAGAAGAGCGGTCCTGCATTACTTAAAGCAGTATTGATAATCTCAAACTGTTTCTTTTCTTGTTCAAGCGCTGCAATCGCCGTATCAAAACCAGTACCGAGTTCATAACTAATAATGCGCTGAACTGTCCCCACTTTAACAGCATACCGGATAGTGTCAATATCACGGGGTATATCCCGCGGTAAAAAGCCGCCTTGCTGTCCGAAAACGGGGTTTGCGATGCGGTAGTACGATTTCCCGATAAACCTGAGCGTTTCCCAAGCGCCCTGCTCATTCTGTACAAAATCCTGTATTGCTCCTATATGCTCAGGCGTTTCCGCTATACTTTCTACACTATTAAGATGAGTGCTATAGATAATCTGCTTAAAGCGTTCTGAATGTAATGAGTACACATCTAAGGCAAAGTTATGAATATCCTCCAAATCATTCTGCGGCGATACCGTATGCCAAAATCGGGATAATCCGCTTATAGACAGAGCAGTAATAATAAGTATGGGTATAATGACAAAGAGTATAGTTATAAGAAAATAAACAAGAAGCTGCATTTGAAAGGTAAGAGCGGCATGGTTGACAATGATATCTTTCAAAAGATCAACGATCGTTACGGCAAAAAAAAGAAAGAGCATGAGCGGTAGTATTAAGAATACGATGAGGGTAATGCTGTTTGGTGCCGTGTGTGGCATGAGAATTTCGCTTACAAAAGAACGGAAAAACAGGGTAGTCAGTATACATAAAAGCAGATATATAAACAGTAAAACTGGAATACTCAGTATAGTATTTTTTTCAATAGGCTTCAAGGCTTCCCAGCTCCTTCTCGTGTTCTTGTACGATGTGATTTCGGTCTATGATTATCTATCATTGTATAGTCTTGTGTGAGCTACCCAACGCTCCTTGTTTCACAGACCAAACTTAAACCGACAGAGCAAGCCTTGTCAATAAGTGCGGTTTCAGCCTCCGCCCCGCAAGAATCTTTATTCCTTCTTGTAGTATACTGTGCGCCGCTTTCCTCTCTCTCTTCTGAGTATCCGCATCCGCACGTATACCTCATGTCCTTCCAGACCGAGGACAGTTTTGAGTTGAGGCGAACCATTTATCCACTATGACCGTCTGAAACAGTCTCTGTATGTCTCTCATTATTCCGCCCATAATCGACTGCTGTATCCGTCTTCCCCAACCCTTCATCTTTGATAATTTCCATTCAGCAATATTCTCATCCTGTACCGCTATCACATCGTTCTCTTTCCATATTTTTGCTACGAACTTATTTTTTTCATCTCGTTTCCTGTTATTTATCTTTTCGTATTCTTTATCGAGT
>JAISMB010000021.1 GCA_031276945.1 Spirochaetaceae bacterium
CGCTTCTTATACAGCTCTGTGTCATAAGTCCTTACCACCTTCCGACTACGCTTGGAAGGAATAACTATCTTAATACCTCTTGCACAGGCTGTGTCTAATACCCCCTCTATCGGCAATCAAGACTTTTACCGATAAACCTGCCCTTAAGGGCAACGCATAGGTGCAATCCGCCTCCTGCCCTGCTGAAACTATGATACGTACTGGCTTTCCCCGCTTATCTATAGCAAGGTGGACTTTGGTATTGAGCCCCCTTTTGTACGCCCTATCCCTTGATTTCCTCCAACCGCTGTACATCCGTCCGCATGGACTTTGCTATCCGTTGCATCTAGCATAAGCCACTGGGTATCCACTTCCCCGATAACTTCAACGGCTATTGTTTTCCAGACATCTCTATCCCGCCAGCGGGAAAATCTTCGGTGTGTATGTTTCCAGTTGCCGTATTCAGGAGGTAAATCTCTGTCTGGAACGCCGGTTCTGATAATCCAGGATACTGCGTTGATAAAGGGTCGGTTATCATGAGCTATTCGACCCTGTTTACCTGCCGCTCATGGCAGTAAGTCTTTTATCTTTTCCCACAGGTTATCACTGATGTCGTGTCTGTGCAGTGCTTTTCCGTTTTCTTTCATCTTGTTATCTTACTTTATTTCCTTCCTTTTGACGACACCACCTAGTGCCGAGGTCTGTCCTCTGCTAAGCCTGTGGCTGTTGACCTAATGACGGTAAAGTCCTAGAGTACTATAAATACAGATTTTAAGGAGCTTATTATGCAGTATGTAGCATTTGGGAAAACCGGTATTATGGTTTCACGATTAGGCTTTGGCGCTATGCGTCTACCTACGATTGAAAAAGACGGTAAAACTGTCTTTGATGAAGAGGCAAGTATTGCGCTGATACACAAGGCTTATGAACTTGGGGTGAACTACTTCGATACCGCGCCGACTTATTGCGAGAGTATGAGCGAACTATTTACCGGTAAAGCCATAAAACCCTTCCGCTCTCAGATATACCTTTCTACCAAAAACCCTATTGAAAATGCTTCAGGCGATGATTATGACAAGCGGCTTGAGCGTTCGCTCAAACGCCTTGATACGGACTACATTGATTTTTATCATTTTTGGGGAATCAGTCTTGATACCTTTATCAAAAAGATTTGTACTCCTGACGGACCCCTTGCACGGGTAAAAAAATGGAAAGAACAAGGCGTTGTCAAGCACATATCCTTTTCTTTCCACGATAAACCTGAAAATATGATAGAAATCATTAAACGGGGAGAAGGCGTTTTTGAATCGCTCTTATGTCAATACAACCTCTTGGATCGCTCTAACGAAGCTGGTATGGCATTCGCCCGTGAACAAGGGTTAGGCGTTGTCGTTATGGGACCGGTCGGTGGCGGCAGGTTGGGTTCTCCCTCGCCGGTTATCAGCGCTTTGCTTCCCGGAAAAATGCAAAGCTCAGCTGAAATTGCCTTACGCTTTGTGTTTAGTAATCCTAACCTTAACATAGCCCTTTCCGGCATGGGAAGCATAGCAATGCTTGAAGAAAATGTCCGGATAGCCGGTAATACAGCTCCGTTAAATGCTGAAGAACAGGCTCATCTTGAGGCTGCAACAGCAGAAAACGCCCGGCTTGCTGACCTTTACTGCACCGGATGCAAGTACTGTATGCCCTGCCCACAAGATATAAACATACCTGAGATTTTTACCTTGATGAATTATCACCAAGTGTACAAGATCACCGAGTATGCAAAGAGTAACTATGCGCAAATTGGTACAGTCCCTTGGCGTCAATACAAGAATGCCGCCGCCTGTGTAACGTGCGGCGTATGTGAAGAAAAATGTCCACAAAAATTACCGATTCGTAAACAGTTACAGGAAACGCATAAAGCGCTGGCTTGTCCGGACGCACTATAAGTAAAAAGCTTTTCTTCAGAGTATATGAAGGTGATGGGGCGGCACGGATTTAACGTTCCGCCACCTTCTCAAAGAGAGTGTAGGTTGTTTTTAAGCGTTTTTCTTTTTCAAAACGCTGGAAAGCAAGTGTAATGAGGCGGTCAAGCAAGTGGGTATAAGAAACACCGCTTGCTTCAAAAAGTTTGGGATACATACTCATCTTAGTAAAACCGGGCATGGTGTTAATTTCATTAACCAGAAGAGCGCCGTCAGGTTTAAGAAAAAAATCGACACGGGAAAGCCCGTCTGCACAGATAGTCTGAAAAGTTTTGATTGCCATAGTCCGAATACGCTCTATAGTTTCAGCCGGCAGTTCAGGAGGTATTACGAGTACTGCACTGCCCTCATCAAGATATTTTGCCTCGTAAGAATAAAATTCAGCAGAACACAAAACTTCACCGGGAACAGAGGCAACCGGCTCTTCATTACCTAAGACAGCACATTCGATCTCCCGTCCTTTGATGTACTCTTCAAGAATTATTTTATGATCGTAGGCAAAAGCCGCTCGTAGACTGTCTTGGTACTCATCCTCATGGTGGATTTTTTTTATACCAACCGAAGAACCCATATTGGCAGGTTTAACAAAGAAAGGCAGTCCCAGACTCTCTGCTGCATGAGAGAAAGGCGGCACAGCCTCATGCGACCGGAGGACCATGAATTTTCCGAGAGGAATGCCGGCATCACGCAAAAGCCGTTTCATGACATCTTTGTCCATACCAAGTGCAGAACCGAGAACGCCGGCTCCAACAAAAGGAATATCGGCAGTTTTCAGTATCCCTTGTATGGTTCCATCTTCTCCAAAAGGACCATGCAGTACCGGAAAAATAACATCAACAGCTCGACCGCCTCCAAGCATCCGAAAATTAATCAGCGAACCGCTCTTATCTGTCCCAAGGACCAGCGGTTCAGCCGCTGACTTGTCAAGCCGTATACGGCTTGGATCTTCGGCATGAGCGAGGAGCTGCTCTGTGCCCAAAAACCAGCAGCCTGTTTTATCAATACCGATTAAAAGCGGCTTATAGTTTTTCGGGTCTAAAGCATGGTACACATTATGCGCTGACTGTAACGATATTTCATGTTCCGCGGATTTTCCACCGCAGATAATAGCCACTGTGAGCATAGTTATTTTCTCTCCTTCGAGTTGAACCCCATTTTATATCGACAGATGACAGTAGATACATAATAAAGAAATGGGACATAAGGGTTTCAAGCAATCCTTTTTTAGATGTAGGTGCATTGACCCATCCTGCCTTCGAGGTCTGACCTATTTTGACGGCGAGGTCTGACCTATTCTGCCTTCAACGGCGAGGTCTGACTTACCCTGCCTTCGTGTAGCACTCACTATTGATGTGCAAATCTCAGAAAGCTATTAACGCAGGGTCAGACCTCGCACCATTCCTCTCTGAGCAGAACTAATCCTGCTCTAGGGCGTGTCGTCAAAAGGTAGGAAGATAGATCTGAGATAGAGAGCGGCAAGAAAGGAATCAGAGCGTTTAGCATAGCGAGTGGCAATACCTCTGTACTGTTTAAGCCACCGAAATACATTCTCAATGAGATGGCGCTCCTTATACAGCTCTCTGTCATAAGTCCTTACCACTTTCCGACTACGCTTGGAAGGAATAACTACCTTACTACCTCTTGCACAGGCTGTGTCTATTACCTGGTTCACGTCATACCCTTTATCGGCAATCAAGACTTTTACTGATAACCCTGCCATTAAGGGCGGCGCATAGGTGCAATCCGCCTCCTGCCCCGCTGAAACTATGATACGTACCGGCTTTCCCCTCTTATCTATAGCA
>JAISMB010000063.1 GCA_031276945.1 Spirochaetaceae bacterium
CTTGTGGCATACGCCGCAATTTTTATATTTTTTAACTAAAGCATAAAGCGGGTAGTATAATGGTTAAAACGTCTTTCCTTTCCTTGCCCCCCCCCCCCCCCCCCCTACAGATTTTAATGTAATTTCATTCCTGATTATTCTCGCTGACCTCAGTAGTAGGACAGGTCAGACCTCAGTCAGAGATAAATCTGACCTGTCCGTATTCCCTTTTGCAGCATATCTCTCTCAAGGCGGAGGGTGTGCGGCAGCACGCATACCTTATTCGCTAAAATTTTTAAGTCATCCGCTAAAATTTCTGAGTCATCGGCTAAAATTTTTGACTCATCCGCTAAAACTTTTGACTCATCCGCTAAAACTTTCAGGGTATTCGGCAGAGCCGACAGGCTCTTTGCCATAATAAACATTTTAAGGAGAGGAGATTATGAGTACCGATTGGCTGCCAGCGCCTCGAACCGAGGTCTTGGCAATGTGCCGCAACTGGATCAACTACATGACCACAGAGCGGCGGACGGCTTGGGGGGTTCCCCAAGATCAATTTACCGAGCTTTCCCCCCTTTTTGACAGCGCGGAGACAATGCTCAAGAAGGCTACGGATCAGACTGAAAGAACCCCGGTGATCACTGTGGAGTGTCAGAAGGCGTTTGCGGCGCTGAATGCCAAAATGCGCTTCTTTCGCAACCGGTATTTCAAGATACCGCCGTTGACCGAAGGGGACTGGGCGGCGCTGGGCTTCCAGCAGAAAGACCCGCACCCCAGTACGGTGCCGGCGCCTGACGGGGTGCCTGCACCGTCTCTCAGTTATCCGGGCGGTCCGCACGCCCTGCTTGTCCATCTGGGACCTATGGCAGGGACTCAGGCGCTGGATCCGGCGAGCGATTACGGCTATGCGGTTTATTTGGGCATTATGCCGCCCGGCGGCGCAAGCTTGGAACAGGCGGCGTCAGAGAAGCACTACCTGATGAAGGCGCCGGTGGACGGAAAGGGGCTTATGCACTACCGGTTCACGCGGCGGCGCAAGGAGAAACTGCTCTTTGATGCGGAGGACGGCGGCATGACGGTGTGGGTTTGCTGCCGCTACGAGAACCAGAAGGGGGAGAGCGGTCAGTGGGGACCTGTGGTTTCCGCAATCATACCCTAAGCGCGGTCGGCGCGGAAGAAAAGCGGCATAGATGCGCCGGCGCGCATGAAGGCGTCCTGTGCAGAAGGCGTTCCGTGAACGCAGCCGTTGGCTGCGGGAACCGCCGCACGGGATCCGTCTCCTGCGGCGCAGTTGGGTATAGGGGATAAATGATGGGATGACAAGCGCGGGCATCTATTCCCGCGCAACCGCCCAGCTCGGCGCATGAGGCGAGCGTTGCTTGCCGTGCCGGGGGGCGGGAGACAAAAGTCATGTGGACTATAAGCGCAAAGGAAACAAAATGGGCATTCGTATGAAAAAGAACAGATTATTTATGCTCGGCGTGATCGGCATTCTGGCGGCGGCTTTGCTCCTTACCGGCTGCGATGAATCAAAGCCTAAGGGAGACGGCGACAAGCAAAAAAGCCTCGTCATTACCGGCTTGGGCAATGAGTTTAATGGAGATAGCTTTAATGTAGGAGTGATGAATAATAGTGATAGAACAGAAGGAGTAGCATGGGGCACAGGCACAGCCAGCAGCAACAGGCTTGAAGTATCGTTATTTGAAGTGATAAACAATGAGCAGCTCACTAGTACCCCTTGGACAAAAACCGGTTCTTATTACGTGTTTTTTTCTGATAGTGGACCTAAGGTGTTTACTACCCGGAATAAAGTTTCCTTCACAAGCGAAACAACGACCATAAACTTCTCTAACTTTGCAGAAAGTTCACCCTAACTTTGTAGAAAGATAGATTTTTTCTGACTTGCCGCCAGAAAAGAGGTAAAAAAAATTAAGCCCTCAGTGTTCGCTGAGGGCTTTTTTATGCTCAAGCTCGTGCAGGCAGCAAGCCGTACACCGCCTGTGATACAGCGTGCTATTCTTCTTTGCTTTTGAGAACGGCGAGAAAGGCGCTTTGGGGCAGCTCTACATCGCCGACCATACGCATACGTTTCTTTCCCTCTTTCTGCTTTTCAAGCAGTTTCCGCTTGCGGGTAATATCACCGCCGTAACATTTGGCGAGCACATCTTTGCGCAGCGGATTCACGGTTTCCCGACTGATAATCTGACTGCCTATGGCGCCCTGTATCGGTATTTTGAACTGCTGACGGGGGATTTCATCCCGCAGCCGCTCGCATATCTGTCGGGCGCGGCTGTAGGCACTTTCCTTAAACACCAGCGAAGATAAAGCATCAACCGGCTTCCCGTTAATCAGAATATCCAGTTTTACCAGTTCTGTCTCCTGATAGCCGGTAATGTCGTAATCAAACGAGGCATACCCCCGACTGAGGCTTTTAAGCCTGTCATAAAAATCAAAAAGCACTTCGGCAAGCGGCATGGTATAGACCAATTCGACACGCTTTTCATCAAGATAGGTCATACCCTCCTGCGTGCCGCGTTTTTCTTGACAGAGCGCCATGATATTACCTAAAAAACTAACCGGCGTGATAATAGATGCCTTGATATACGGCTCTTCTACCTGTTCTATCTGCCCTTCCTGCGGATAATCAGCCGGATTATCAACAAAGAGAGACTCGCCACCGGAGAGGCTCACGCGGTATTTAACCGAGGGCGCGGTAAAAATCACCGCCTGATTGAATTCCCTATCCAGCCGCTCTTCAATAACTTCCAAGTGGAGCAAGCCCAAAAATCCGCAGCGAAAACCAAAGCCCAAGGCGGCGGAAGAATCTTTTTCATAAATCAAACTAGCATCGTTCAGTTTCAGCTTTTCCATAGCGAGTTTTAACTCTTCATAATCATTAGAATCGACCGGATAGATGGAGGAAAAAACCACCGGTTTAATCTCACGGAAACCCGCCAAGGCTTTTTCGCACGGATTTTCCGCACTGGTAATGGTATCGCCGACCCTGACATCACTCACGGTCTTTATACCGGCAATAATGTAGCCGACCGCTCCCGCGCCGAGCGCCGGCATTTCACAGAGGGCAAGTTTGAAAATACCAACAGCCTCAAGTTCGTATTCGGCATTGTTTGACATGAACCGTATCTTCATTCCTTTTTTGAGCGTGCCGTCAAAGAGCCTGACATGCACTACAACGCCCCGATACGGATCATAGTGGCAGTCAAAGATCAGCGCTTTAAGCGGCGCGCTGCTGCTGCCGGTCGGGGCGGGGATACGCTGCACAATAGCCTCAAATAAAGTATCAATAGCTGTGCCATACCGGGCGGACACCAGCAGAACCTCCTGGGCGTCAATGCCCAGATCATGCTCAATTTGCGCTTTTGTCCCCGGAATATCCGCCGCCGCCATATCAATTTTGTTAATAACCGGCACTATGGCAAGGTCATGTTCAAAGGCAAGGTACATATTCGATAAGGTTTGCGCCTGCACACCCTGTGTTGCGTCAATGAGGAGCAGCGCCCCTTCGCAGGAAGAGATTGCACGGGACACTTCATAAGAAAAATCAACATGCCCCGGCGTATCAACTAAATTAAGTACGTATTCAGTCCCATCCTCGCTTGTATACGGAATAGTTACTGCCTGACTTTTTATAGTAATGCCCCGTTCCCGTTCTATATCCATGGTATCAAGTATCTGATCCTGAAAGTTACGGTCATTAACCAGATTCCCCTTTTGGATGAGCCGGTCTGCCAGCGTTGATTTACCATGATCAATATGGGCGATAATACAAAAATTGCGAATCTGTGCGGTCTCAGTCATAGATCCAGCATAGCACAAGAGCGGAGGAAAAGAAAGCCCACGCTCCAGAGTAAGCGTTAAACCTGCCTCTTGTGCAGCGCCGGTAATACTTTTCTTAAAATTCTGCTTAAAACTCTGCCTGCCCTACCGCACGAGGATAGGGAATCACATCGCGGATGTTTGTCATGCCGGTAACGTACTGTACCAGCCGCTCAAAACCCAGCCCGAAACCGGCGTGGGGAACACTACCATACCGGCGTAGATCAAGATACCAGTTGTAAGCCTGCGGATTAATGCCTAATTCCTGCATCCGGCTTTCCAGAGTCCTCAAGTTGTCCTCACGCTGGCTGCCGCCTATAATCTCACCGAGCCGCGGCACCAGCACATCCATCGCCCGCACCGTCTCGCCATCGGCGTTTAACTTCATATAAAAAGCTTTTATTTCCTTGGGATAATCAGTAAGAATAATCGGACCGCGCACTACTTTTTCCGTGAGAAAGCGTTCATGCTCGGATTGCAAATCACAGCCCCAGACAGGCTTACAGGTGAAGCTTTCAGGGCTTGCCTTTTCCAGTTCATTGATAGCATCGGTATAGGAGAGGTGGGTAAAGCGGGAGTCAAGCACGCTCTTTAAGGAATCGAGCAGCCCCTTCTCAATGTGTGCGTCAAAGAAACGCAGGTCCGCCTCACAATCACAGAGCGCCGTACTTAAAAGAAATTTTAGGAAATTTTCAGCGAGGCACATATTGTCATGCAGGTTAGCAAAGGCAAGTTCCGGTTCTATCATCCAAAATTCCGCCAGATGCCGCGTTGTATTTGACTTTTCTGCACGAAAGGTAGGACCGAAGGTATAGACCCGCGTCAGAGCCGTTGCGTAGGTTTCCGCTTCTAACTGTCCTGATACCGTCAGGAAACTTTTTTTACCAAAAAAATCTTCTTGGTAATCGGGCGCCCGCGCTGAGCGGGCGAGCGCTTCAAGATCAAGAGTCGTTACCTGAAAGAGAGCGCCGGCGCCTTCCGCATCGGAAGTCGTTATTATAGGCGTCTGTATATACTGAAAGCCCTGCTGATGAAAGAATTCATGGACGGCAAAGGCGAGCCGGCTGCGTACCCGGGCAACCGCGCCGAGGGTAGCCGTGCGCGCCCGCAAATGTGCAATTTCGCGTAAGAACTCAAAAGAATGCCGTTTCTTTTGCAGCGGGTAGCTTGCGGGGTCCGCTTTTCCTATAATGCGTAGAGACTGTGCCGCAAGTTCAACTGCCTGTTCTGCGGCAGGAGACGGCACGAGTTTACCCTGTATTTCAACTGAAGCGCCGGTTGAAAGCTCAGGCAGCGTATGCTCAAAAGTACACTGAATGCCCGTCAAAGCAGAGCCGTCATGCACTTCAACAAAGGTAAAATTTTTTAATTCTCGTTTAGTCCTGACCCAGCCGCGAACAACAACTTCCTGCGAAGCAGCGGGGAGGGCAAGGATATCTTTAATAAGCGGTTTCATATACCAAGTCTAGCATAGCGCGCTTGCCTCTGCAAGCAGGCAGACCTCCTCTTGAATAGCGGCTCATTCCATAGGATAAGCGGGTCATTCTACAGAGCGGCAAGAAAAGAATCAGAACAGAACGTTAAGCAGAGCGAGTAGTACGACCTCTCCACTTTCACAAAAGCAGCTTGAGGTCTGACCTCCAAGCTGCCTCAGTTACCAGAGAGACAATCATCATAATCCCATGTTCACGGTGGTATGCACCGCTGTAATGCCATGCTTCAGGCTTCTGCACCAATCCTGCTGCAACCGGGTTTTGATCTATGTACTCGAACACAGTCCAAAAGTCCTTCTCATCCTTTATCTCGCGTGAGAAAAACCTGTCTCCCCAGAAATGACCGGTCTTATGGTGCTTCTTGTTCCACCTGATAGCAAAAACCATCTTGATCCACTTCAATAGGTTAGAGAGACTCTGCCCTTTTTCAGGTGTGATGAGAAAATGGAAATGATTACTCATGATGCAGAAGTTCCACAGCTTAAACTTGAAACCTTTCTTGATTGCCTCTTCGATCACGGTGAGAAAAAGTTTTTTCATCTCATTCGGCTCTAATTCAAAAGCGTGCCGGTTTACTTCCGAAGTAACATGATAGGTCAGACCTTGGTCTGTAAGCCCACGGGGAAAATTATGACTAGACATAATACTTATATAAGGGAGCTGACTCTGCTTTTTGATTCAATTTAGAGCACAATATTTTTTATTTATTTTTGACGGTGAGGTCTGTCCTATCTTGCCTTGATGACACCTCCTACAGAATAAGCGGATTATTCTATAAGATAAGCTGCATACATGATAAGCGCTGTTTGCTGTGAGTCCTGCTGGAACACTTTGAAAGCTTAGGCACAAGGGCTTATCTTAAAGAAGCTGTATTTTTTGATACAGTAAGCTGTTTTAATGCCGTTTTAATAATTATGCAAATGACTATTTATACTGATGGGAGCTGTTCTCTTAATCCCGGTCCGGGCGGCTGGGCTTTTATTATACTCGAAGGGACAGACATTATTGACCGAGGCTCCGGCGCTGCGCCGGAAACCACTAACAACCGTATGGAGCTTTACGCTGTACTTTCAGCTTTTGAAAAACTCCTTTCGTTTCCTACCCCGCCTGATATTGTACAGGTCTTTAGCGACTCTCAGTACGTAATAAAAGGCATAACCGAATGGATAGGAATGTGGAAGTACAATGCCTGGAAAGCAAGTAACAAGCAGCCGGTTAAAAATAAGGACCTGTGGCAGCGTTTGGATCAGGTAAGCCGTCAGTTCAATGTTGAATGGTATTGGGTCAAAGGACATGATGGCTGTGAATACAATGAGCTATGCGACCGCGCCGCTAAAGCGGCGATCAACGCTCTGTTTTAAGTAGCAGTATTCTTGTTAGAGGGCAGGCGTTTTTTCGTACCGTGCGGTAGGCTGTCTCACACCATCAAGCTATGCTGGATCCCTTTCTGTATCACCTGCACTACAGAAAGGGACATTCATCTTTTCTTTTAATACTTTAGTTAATACTTTAATGAGCTACCCAAAGCTCAAGCGGTGGGTAGCTCACTCAAAGTATTTCTGCTTCTTTTCATCTATGACTGCTTGAGCGCCTGATAGAAGCCACTCTTGTACGCCTTTCTCCCATACCGCATCAAACTGGTCAGGCTTGCTGATAAGCGCTTGGGTGAGAATAACGTTTTCCCGATCAGCCAGTGTCTGCATAACAGGACCAGCCGCTGAGAGAGGAACCGGAACAACCGGGTCAGGGGCAGCATTGTTCATCGCTATCTTGTAGGAATTTTCAATAACTTCCGCGGGCCACGGATAGCCGCTTGCTAAAGCTCGTATGTTTAATGCTTCATCGTTCAAATCAAGACCGTTTACGTGTATCGTGTAGTCAATGTTTTGAGGACTGTTTTGTATCCACGGACCGGCAACTGTTTTAATCTTAGGAATACCGTCAACAATATCGTGGGTAATCCCTTCCGGACCGATCTGTAGGAAATTGTAATTTTCAAAACGGGAAAGCCAGTTGATGTAACGGAGAGCCGCTTCAGGGTTCTTGCAAGTAACCGGTACGAAGAAGTTTACGCCTGCCGGATCATAGGCGCTCTTGCGCGGCTGTGTTCCGTTACCGGTCATACAATCAACCGGAACCATATCAGCGCCCGGCACGTTCTTTTGTAAGTCGCTCAGAATTGCCTGACTCTCACGGTAAATCATATCCCAGTTGTCGCTATAGGCTCCGGCAACACCGCTCTTTATAGCGTTGTATACATCGTCTTCCTTGTGAATAGCAAAATCCGGATCAATTAAGCCTTCGTTGTACATCCTGTTTGCAAAGCGAATCCCTTCTTTATAGCCGGGGATAAGCAAGTACCGGTCAATAACGGTATTAATCCACCGTTCCTTTCTGCTGAGAGTCGGATCAATGAAAGAATAAGCTAGCGTTTGCAGGGACCAGAAAACACTATTATTCATAATAAAAGGAATAACTCTGTTGCGTCCAACATTCCCCGGATCCTGTTCTTTGAACGCTTTTAATGCCTGATAGAACTCTTCGGTTGTAGTCGGCAGCGGCAGTCCGAGTTTATCAAGCCAGTCTTTGCGGATAAACATATTACGCGCGGCAACGTTTGTACGTCTTGCCGGAATTGAAAATATCTGCTTTGTCTGCGGGTCTTCATTACGCCGAATAAGGTCCCGTCCGGGAAGCGTTGTGTCAGGACCTAAAAATGCTTTTAAGTCTTTTAAGGTTGTATCAATGTACGGCGCCATGTCAAACAGTCCGCCCAAATCCCGATAATTTGAAATAAGCTCACTAGAATAAGCGAGGCAGACATCAGGAAGATCCCCTGCCGCGACCATTGCATTGAGCGCCTGCACCTCTTCCCAGCGCGGAACTTTCTTGAAAGTAACCTCAATGTTTTCATCGGCAAGCACTTTTTGCTGTATCCATTTGGTCCATTCATTATTAGCAGGATCTGTTTTTCCACCGTCTGTGCCTCGATCAAACACTTCAACAGTGATTTTAACAGGTTGTGTCCCACTACTGGCTACTTGCTCTTTCTTTTGACACGCACTTAACAGAGCTGTTACCAATACGCTGTACAGAATATATTTAAGATATTTCTGCATACTACTCTCCTTCTTAAAAAATATAACAACAGTATACCGTAAGTTCCGGGTGGAAGCAAGCCGCTTTTTAAAAATATTGGCTTGAAAGGACAGACCTCGGAATCCCCTTTTTTCACTGCCGTTTAGAGCAACTGAACTTAAAATCTACTTGCCATAGCTCAAAGGAATGTGTACACTATACCCATGATCCGGGGTATTTTGATTGCAGGTAATGAATCGACACTAGCTACTGCGGTAGCCGCTGAAGCTGCAAAACGAGTAACCAATTTTGTAGCTGCATTTATTCCCAATCGATTCTCCGATGCAGTGAAAGAAAAAACTATCCCTTCAACCGGGACATTCCTTAATTGGAATCCGGGCAGTCCTATTTCTGCCCGCACCTTAGTACTTGCTGCGGAAAACCGCTTAGAACGCATTGATGACGCTATTTTAGTCTGTGTACCGCCAGCGCTGTATAAACAACCGGATGAATTGTCTTCCGCTAATATTGAAGTCATGGTTAATGATTATATGAAAGGCTGGTTTTTCCTCGTCAAAGAGCTGGCTGCTGTTTTTAAGGCAAAGAAAGCCGGGACCCTCTCCCTTGTCTTGGTAGAAACCAGTGCAAACGCCGGTAAAGATAGCCTTGACCTTCTTGGTCCTTCAGCAACGGCATCATTTCGTGCTTTTACTCAAAATCTTTTGAGCTCCTACCTCTGCGACTCCTTCCAAGTCATGGGTTTTTCAGCTTCCGATACCGGTGATGATAGTGCGTTTGCCGCTTTCATTTTTAAGCTTATTGAAGAAGGCAGTAAACGCAATAACGGTCGGTGGCATAAATTCGGCAAGTTAAGTTTATTTGGTCGTTAGTATAAGAAAGCACGCGTCGGACCGGCTACCGTAACCTGAGAAAAAACCGGATCCTTGACGTTAAGAAGCCGGAAGCTCTTTTCTGCTACCGGCGGAATTCCCAAAAACATATCAGAATCAGCAGGAGAATCAGGCGCATCTTCGTTGGTGGCAAAGCTGCTGTTCTGTATCACCAGTTCTTCAATCGGCGCTTCAGGCAATCCGGCAATAAAACCTGCTGAAGCACGGCTGCCGGTTGCATGAATATTCTCAAAGTACAGCTTCTTGATGGTCGGCGTGAGTTTTGTTACCGGCTGCGCCTCAAGACTGAAAAAGCCGTCTTCTAACGAAGCGCCGCAGCGGTAAAACATATTAACGGCAAGCGGACAGAGGTTATTTTCCATGCTCACCTTGTGGAAACGCAGGTTGCGTATATCCCCCCCGCGCCCCCGCCTCGTTTTAATACGGATACCGCGGTCAGTGCCGTTAAACACACAATCTTCCACCGTTACGTCAAAAATACCGCCGGCTGTTTCACTGCCGATTACCACACCGCCATGAGCATTTTCTACGGTGCAATGACGGATACTTACCCTTTGTACCGGTCGGTTTAGCCGTATGCCATCCTCACCAGAACCGGATTTCAGGGCAATACCATCATCACCGACTGAAAGACGGCACTGTTCAATTAACACATCGGTACACGAATCGATATCAATGCCGTCTGTATTCGGCGCATCTTGTGGATTAGTAATAGTGATACCGCGTATGACGACCCGCTGGGAAAAAAGCGGATGCACGGTCCAAAAAGGAGCATTACGGATACTCACCCCCTCAAGACATATATCGCTGCAATTATGAAACTGAAGCAACGGCGGGCGGAGAAACTGCATGTTCCGTCCGCCGCCGCCGCCCGGTTGTGCATCGTAGCCGCCATTGAGCACTGCTAATGCCAATTCTTGCTCTGTTTCAGGCACGTTCTGCCCTTTAGCTTTTTTGCTCCGCTGCAAGTTCCACCAAACCTCGCCTGAACCGTCAATACATCCTGTGCCGCTAATCGTTACCCCGGTCTGTCCATTCACAAAGATAAGCGGGTGCAGGGCGTAACAGGAGACTCCCTCCCAGCGGGTATATACCGGCGCATAGCGCTCCGGCTCCGGTATAAATGAAAGCACGGCATCGGTATCAAGATGCAGCGTGGTATTGGAGAACAATTCAAGCGGACCGGTTCTCCACAGTCCTTTTCTTATGCGGATGAGAGCGCCTTTGCTTTCCTGCGCCGCTTTACAAGCTCTGCTCACGGCATTAGAATTGTCGTGCTGCCCATCACCGACTGCCCCAAAATCAGCAATATCAAATTCTTTTTTATACACTGTTTTCCTCCGCTTTGTATTGTACTCTATACAAACTGTCGGCGGGAAGCTTTTTCAAAAATGAGGAGCGAGGTCTGTCCTATAAAAAATAAGGGCGAGGTCTGTCCTACTAAAAACGAACTCCCAAGTCCTAGCTCTGCTCTCACCCGTTTCTCTTGCGCAAAAATGAGGAGCGAGGTCTGACCTATAAAAAATAAGGACGAGGTCTGTCCTACTAAAAACGAACTCCCAAGTCCTAGCTCTGCCCTCTCCCGTTCATCTGCCCACCAAGCTTTCACCTACACAGCCCGGCGCCGCTGCTAACCCTGTGCCTTTTGTTTCCCGCTCTGCATCGCTGCCCGTGAAACCCTGCCCCGTGAGCGTCCGCGCTGCTTCCGTTCCCCGTTTTATCCTCTCTGTGCATAAATCATTGACAGCACAAGAGGTGTAGGGTATACTTTTCTCGATGTAAAATGGATCGTTCTTAGTGTACAATGACTCATTCTTAGTTAAGAATAGGTCATTCTTAATGTACAACGAGTCGTTCTTAGTTAAAAATAGAGCATTCTTAGTGTACAATGAGTCATTCTTAGTTAAAAATAGAGCATTCTTAGTGTACAATGAGTCGTTCTTAGTTAAAAATAGGTCATTCTTAGTTAAGAATAGAGCATTCTTAATGTACAATGAGTCATTCTTAGTTAAAAACAGGTCATTCTTAGTGTAAAACAACTTGTTCGTGGTTAAGAACAGGCTGAAAATTGAGTAAAAGAGCCGATGATGGGCATGCACTAAGCCATTCTCGGCATACAAGGAGGCATTTATGGCAAATTGGCTCCCGGGAACACGGGAAGGACAATTAAATATGGCTAGGGTATGGGTAACAACCATACAAACCAGAGGCGCCGCATGGGGAATTCCCGCAGCGAGCGTAACGGAACTGCAAAGCGCCATCACGGAAGCGGAGGCAATCCTGCAAACCGCCCTTTCCGCCGAACGGACCGCCGCAATCACCACCGAGTGCCAGCGGCTTTTCGGTATTTTGGTTGAAAAAATGCGGTTTATCAAGGATCGCTACTTCAAAACGCCCCCGCTTGTCGCCGAGGACTATACCGCCCTGCTGTTGAAAACACCGGACACAAATAAAAGTCCCCGGGGCATCCCCAAGGCGCAGATGACCGCGGAAGTCGGCAGGAGCGGCACGGCGATGCTGATCCTCTATTACAAGTACGCCGAAGGCACGGAATCCCTTGCCGACCCCCACACGGATGTGCGCTATCAGGTGCGTTACGGCGTCCTGCCGCCGCCGGGGATAGAAGCCGCGGGAACGGACTTAACCAAGGCGCCCGTAAAAGCGGAAGAACTGCCTGTGGTATTCTCCACCAAGCGGAGAAAGGATATTATCATGTTCAATGCGACCGACTCAGGCAAAACGGCGTATTTTGACATCCGCATAGAGAACGGCACCGGCGAAGACGGGTATGGTCCGTGGTGTCCGATATTTCACGCCATTGTCCCGTAAATAAAAAAAATTGAATTATGGACTAATCCTGCGCCCGCTGCCATAGACGGCGGCGGGTAAACCATCGTAAACAGCCTGAACACGAGGCGGCATCTGCCCTAAAATTTTTGTGAAAATATTGGGAAATGCTTGACAGAAAGAAAATAATACGGTATCTCAAAAGAAATCGAGGTTCTTGTGAAAAAATATTGGGGCGGATTAATATTTTTATTTGTTTTCTCTTATGATGCTTATTCTCAGACGGTAGAATACAGCATGGGCTTGGACCGCATAGTATTTACATTGACACCATGTACTAAAACCAAAGCGATAAATACAATAGAATTTTTTATGGAAAGTAAATCATTTTATTATTTTGATATATATCAATTTGATTTCACTGATGTTCTTAGAGGTGTTAAAATAATTAGCGGCGACATGTCAGATTTAATAAAAATATATAACGGCTATAGTTATGGTACAATAAACTTTGGTTATTATAGAATTAATTGTATAATGTATTCTAACGCCGATACAGGACAATATTCGTTATTGCAATTTGCGGATTTTAATTGAGGCGGCGGAGTCGTACATCAGAATTTAAGAAGAATATTTGAGCGATCAATCGCACAGGTTGACAATAAATAGCAGGTTTACAGGGGGATATTCAAATGAAACTTATTGTATATTTTGTTTTGATGATTTCGCTGTTTGGAATTTTGAGTTGCGGTGTTTCTAAACAAGATTATGCGGCTTTGAAAGCCGAAAGAGATGCATTGTTAAAAGAACTTGATTTGTATCAAAATGGCGAATCACGTTTGGCGGCGTTGATTGAACAAAATATTGAAAATGAAGATTTTTCTTCCGCAAAAGAAAACTTGACAGCGCTCAGTAAGTATCATCCAGAATCGATTGGAAAACCTGAAATCAGCCGTTTGGTTACCCTTATCGAAAATGAAGAAGCTAGAATTGCTAGAATGAGAGCAGAAAAGGAAGAATCAGAAAGAATCGCAAGGCTGGAGCGGCAAAAAGGATTTGAAAACACACAGGCGGCAAATGCACGTGTACTTACCGTGGCAGAGGCAGACTTAATGAAAGGCAATAGAACGCTGACTACCGGTAATTTCTATATTATACATGGATATTTTTATTTTGAAAGTGGTGGGCGTGTAACAATTAGAGAATCACGCAAGAGGTATTCTGATGGTAGCTATCTTGTTAGTGGCGCTGATGTTGATGTAAAGTCTGATCGATTATTAAAATTGACAGTAGGGACACCTGTTAGTATTTTAGCAAGAGCTAATGAACAAAGTTTTGAACTTATTGAATGGCAGCGGCAATAAGGGAATACAGGCGTACCGTACATACAGGACTGTGTGTTTACGCTGCGCCGCCAAACCGTCTTAAACAGCCTGCACGTGCGGCGCACTTAGTGCTCATGCCGCGCTTCTTTAACCGTTCATGCCTCCGCTCTCTTATTGACAAAGCACCAGTTCCACTATTACAGTGATACTGTTATGTATGAAGTAACTGCTACAAGACGGCGTCCTAAACTCTTCGATGAGCTTGTAGGGCAAGATTTTGTGGTTGCGACCCTTAAGAATTCACTGATTACAGGTAAAATAGCCCATGCTTACCTTTTTTCCGGTCCGCGTGGTTGCGGCAAAACAAGCGCTGCCCGTATTCTTGCCCGCTCACTTAACTGCCAGCACGGACCATCTGCTCATCCCTGCGGTCTCTGCCCTAATTGTTTAGAAATTGCCCGCGGCGCCGCACTTGATATTATTGAAATTGACGGCGCTTCAAATACCAGCGTTAATGATGTCAGGCAGATAAAAGACGAAGTGCTGTTTCCGCCGAATGCATCACGCTATAAAATCTATATTATTGACGAAGTACACATGCTTTCTACCAGCGCTTTCAATGCGCTGCTGAAAACCATAGAAGAACCGCCGCCTTACATAGTCTTTATCTTTGCGACAACCGAACTCTACAAAGTGCCGGCTACCATTAAAAGCCGGTGTCAGCAATTTGCATTCAGGCTTATCCCTCTGGAAACCATAACCGGCATTCTTAAAGAAACCTGCGCGGACTTGCATATTGAAGCGGAAGACGAAGCTTTAGCGTGGATAGCCCGCGAATCCACCGGAAGCATGCGTGATGCCTATACCTTGTTTGATCAGGTACTTGCCTTCTCAGAAGGATCGATTCGTTCAGCGCTGATCCGCGAAAAACTCGGTTTGATTGGATTGGACCAGCTCAATGAATTAGCCGAAGTCTGTGCGGCGCATAATACAGAACAAGCGTTGCTTATCATTGATACCCTCTTGCAGCAGGGAATCGCCCTCGAACAACTGGTTGTTGATCTTGCCGGTTTTTACCGGAACCTGCTCTTGTTAAAGAATAATGTGAGTCGTGAATCGCTTTTAGGTTTTCCGCCGGAACGCTTTTCAAAGACGGCGCAAGAAGCCTGGGATTCCATTCGCTTGGAACGGGCGCTTGAGATGCTTCTTGCTTTATATCGGGACATCCGCTATTCACTATCACCGCGCTTTGAGTTGGAGACTGTTATACTAAAACTCTGCTGGCTTTCTGATTGGGTCTCGCCGGTGGAATTAAAAAATGCCGTAGCAGCCGCTCAACAAGCGCTGGGGATGATGCCGAACAAGCCCTTGATAGTACCACAAGCGCAGCCGGTTCCCCTACAGCAGGGTAATACAGTCAGGAACTCTGCATCAAACAGCGGGCAGAAACGCTCCTTTACCGAAGAATTCAGCAAGATAACAGCTTCACGGGAAGCAACGCGAGAAACTGCGCCGGTCAAACAAAGCCGCAACGAACCGCTCTTCGTAGAAGTAGAGCCTCCGCTTCCTGCCGCACCTCAAGAACGGGAACCTCTCCCGCCGCAGACAGAACGGGTGCTGAGAATATTTCACGGTACTATTGTCCAATGAACATAATGCAGCGCATCTCTCAGTGCAATTCTGCCTTTCTTTTTGCCTTTTTCTAAGCTAGACTACCGGCAGGGTGGGATTGCGGAGAGAGTGAAGGGAGGCACATACCCGCCGTATGCGGTGAAGAATAGGCACGATTAGGAGCCGAGCTATGCGAGATAGTAGTGATTATCCTGTCTTAAAAGGCAGTAGAACTCAAGTTTGTACAGTTTTCTTTCTTCTCATCTTTTTTATAAGCTTTCAACCTGTGCTGAAAGGACAAAGTTACCGCGATTCCATAGTACCGGTATTGACCGTATTCCACAATATCGGGGGGAATGCTCTCGATTCCTTGAAGTATAACTACGGCATGAATTTTATCGGTGCAATAACCGGAACCTACCTCTCTATTGAAACAAAGCTCGATTGGGGCTGGAGGAATATTGCGTATAATAATCCTTGGCTCTCTGATATGGGATTGCCCGGCTTGTATATAGGCTATAGTGTGCCGGCGTTAGCGCCGATTGTTACCTATGTAACGGGGCGCTTCATTAAAGATGAACGATTACAAATGACCGGTTTAGCCTTAGCACAAGCGCTCTTATTAACCCTCATGATTCAATCACCCTTAAAAATGATCACAGGACGCGCACCGCCGCATCTTGTAAGCGCACTTGATCACCGAAGAATGGTACAAGAGTCTGATCTGAGTAGGACATTTAATTGGTTTAATTTTAATTTCATCGCCGGCTGGCCAAGCGGTCATACGGCTACCGCTTTTTCTGCCGCAGCCACTCTCGCGCAGCTCTACCACGACAAGCCCTTGTTAAAAGCAATCGGCTTTATATATGCCACGTTTATTGGACTGGGTGTAACGGTTGATGTGCATTGGTTTTCGGAAGCCCTAGCCGGAGCATTGATAGGCTATGCGATAGGCACAACGGTTGGGCGTGATTTTAATCAATTACTGCATAAGACCCGACAGCCTGATACGATTGCTTTTTATTGCACGCTCAATTCCATAGGAATACGAATACAGTTCTAAGCTCGTGCAGCTCAAGTCTTGCATTCCACGACAGAACTGAATCATTCTATGACAGAACTGGTCAATTCTAAGGGTATCGTCAAAAGGCGAGGAAGATAGATCTGAGATAGAGAGCGGCAGGAAAGGAAGCAGAGCGAGTAGCACTACCTCTCCACTTTCATTCACAAAAGCAGCTCGAGGTCTGTCCTCCAAGCTGTGTCAGTTACCAGCGAGATAATCATCATGATCCCATGTTCACGATGGTATGCGCCGCTGTACTGCCATGCTTCAGGCTTCTTCACCAGTCCTGCCGCAACCGGATTTTGGTCTATGTACTCAAACACAGTCCAAAAGTCTTTTTCATTCTTTATTTCGCGTGAATAAAAGCGATCTCCCCAGAAATGACCGGTCTTATGGTGCTTTTTATTCCATCTGATAGCAAAAACCATCTTGATCCATTTCAATATCTCAGAGAGACTCTGCCCTTTTTCAGGCGTGATGAGAAAGTGAAAATGATTATCCATGATGCAGAAGTTCCACAGCTTAAACTTGAA
>JAISMB010000108.1 GCA_031276945.1 Spirochaetaceae bacterium
TGCTGTATCTTGGATTATCAGAACCGGCGTTCCAGACAGAGATTTGCCTCCTGAATACGGAGACTGGAAAAATACACACCGAAGGTTTTGCCGCTGGCGGGATAGAGATGTCTGGAAAAGCATAGCCACTGAAGTTATCGGAGAAGTGTATACCGAGTGGCTCATGATAGATGCAACGTATAGCAAAATCCTTGCGGACGGATGTGGAACGGTTAGAAGAAATCAAGCGATAGGGCGTACATAAAGAAGGCTCAATACAGATAGTGCATGAAGGACAGGACAGACCTTAAGCTGCTTTTGTGAAAATGGAGAGGTAGTACTACTCGCTCTGCTCAACGGCAGGATTGGTGCAGAAGCCTGAAGCATGGCAGTACAGCGGTGCATACCACCGTGAACACGGGATCATGACAGTTGTCTCTCTGGTAACTGATAGTGCATGGAGGACAGACCTTAAGCTGCTTTTGTGTGGAACGGTTGGAAGAAATCAAGCGATAGGGCGTACATAAAGAAGGCTCAATACAAAAGTCCATCTTGCTTAAGAAGGGAAAGCCGGTACGTATCATAGTTTCGGCGGGGCAGGAGGCGGATTACGCGTATGCGCCGCCTTTAATGGCAGGTGTATCGGTAAAAGTCTTGTTAGCCGATAGAGGGTATGACGTGAATCATGTAGTAGACACCGCCCATTCAAGATGTCATCTTATTGAGCATGTGTTTCGCTGGCTTAAGCAGTACAGAGGTATTGCTACTCGGTATGCTAAACGCCCTGATTCCTTTCTCGCCGCTCTCTATCTCCCTCTCCTTTTGAGTCCACCCCCTAGGGCGTAGACTCAAAACCTTAGTGCGTGGACTTGAAACCCTCGAGCGTGGAGTCAAAACCCTAGGGCGTGAACTTAAAACCTTAGGGCGTGAACTTAAAACCTTAGGGCGTGGACTTAAAACCCTAGGGCGCAGACTTGAAACCTTAGGGCGTGGACTTAAAACCCTAGGGCGCAGACTTGAAACCTTAGGGCGTGGACTCAAAACCCTAGGGTGTGGAGTTGAAACCCTAGGGCGTGGACTTAAAACCCTAGGGCGCAGACTTGAAACCTTAGGGCGTAGACTTGAAACCCTAGGGCGTAGACTTGAAACCCTAGGGCGTGGAGTTGAAACCCTAGGGCGTGGACTTAAAACCCTAGTGCGTAGACTTGAAACCCTAGGGCGTGGACTCAAAACCCTAGGGCGCAGAATTGAAACCTTAGGGCGTGGACTCAAAACCCTAGGGCGTGGAGTCGAAACCCTAGAGGGTAGACTTGAAACCTTAGGGCGTGGATGTGAATATCTAGCAATCGGACGTGAAGCTGGCAGTTTTCGGATATGCTTGTGCGGGGCGGAGACTTGGGCTGGAGAACGGAACAATTAGCGCACAGGGCGCTTAATAATCGTATTGGAGAAAGGGCGGCAGACTTTGGATAAAGAGATACCGGCTCTGGTAATACCACTGCACGGGGCTTTTCAGGCGCTTCACGGTCTCCGCTCCAATGATAAGCGCCAAGGCAAGCGCATCATTGCGCTGAGCGTAGTGTTCTATCCCGCTTTTAAGCAGCTCCGCTTTGAAGCGGTTGTTTTTTATGCTGGTATCGCTCACGGCAAGATAATACATGCTCGTTATGACCATTAAAGGCGCGACGTTGCTCGTTTCCAAGACCTTACTGAGCGCCTGACTCTCAGGCTGTTCCCTGATTTCACCGGTATAAGCCGGCTCAAGCACATAAATCCCCTGCCGATAGTGCCGCAGTTTCTCAAGGGGGACATCGTATACTTTTAACCGCTCCGCCCTTGCAGGTCAATCCAAGCCGATAAGCAAAGCCTCGCCTTCACCGACCGTAGCGCCCTGCCCCCGCACATCCGCCCTCCTGTTCCCCGCGAGGGCGGCAACGACTGTCTCCCTTCCGTGCTTATCCTTTTTCAGCGCTGTCCCTATATAAGAAAGCGGGTCGGCTAAGGCGTAGCCCTGGCGCGTTACCAGTTTCAGGGTCTCTGTCTCTTCATCGAGCAGCGCCTTAAATTCACCGTTTCTGGTATACCCGACCGTTTTACCGTCATCCAACACAAGCTTAAAAAAGCCCGGACCCATAATCGCACAGGGGGAGCTGTCGCCCCTGTCAATAAGCGTGGCGTGCGGATAGGGTGCGGGGTGCGCTTGAACGGCATCAGCGCGGACAAATTTTCCGCCTTATCCCTTGCATAAAATACATATCCAGCGTACAATGATAGTATCAAATTTTTATGACGAGGAAAATAAATGTCCGATAAGAACATGCTTATGATTGATGGGAATACCGCTGCGGGGCAAGTTGCCCATGCGCTCAGCGAAGTAATCGCCATCTATCCGATTACCCCCTCCAGCCCTATGGGGGAGGTTGCCGATGAACTTTCTGCACAGGGTAAGAAAAACCTGTGGGGGACTGTTCCCCAGGTTATTGAGATGCAGTCAGAGGCTGGCGCTGCCGGCGCGGTTCATGGCGCACTCACCACGGGTGCGCTGTCCGCTACTTTTACTGCATCCCAAGGGTTGCTGTTAATGATACCCAATATGTATAAAATTGCCGGAGAGCTGACGTCAACAGTCTTTCATATCGCAGCCCGTGCGCTTGCGACCAGTTCACTCTCCATCTTCGGTGATCATCAAGACGTAATGGCGTGCCGCCAAACCGGTTGGGCGCTGCTTGCTTCAAACAGTGTACAGGAAGTCATGGATTTGGCAACTATTGCCCATGCGGCGACCCTGCGTTCCCGTGTCCCCTTCCTGCACTTCTTTGACGGCTTTAGGACTTCGCACGAGCTGCAAAAGATTGAAGAAGTGTCTTTTGAAACCATGCGCGCTTTAATCAGTGATGAGCTGGTGCAGGAACACCGCCGGCGCGGACTGACACCGGAAAAGCCCGCTATCCGCGGTACCGCTCAGAATCCTGATGTCTATTTCCAAAGCCGCGAAGGGGTGAACAAATACTATGAAAAAGTACCGGCTCTTGTTCAGGAAGAAATGGACAAATTCGCCCAACTCACCGGTCGCTCGTACCACTTGTTTGACTATTTCGGCGCTCCTGATGCGGAAAAGGTGATTATCATCATGGGATCCGGTGCGGAAACCTGCGAAGAAACGGTTGAATTCTTACAGAGTACCGGTGAAAAAGTCGGCGTGCTGAAAGTCAGACTCTACCGCCCCTTCAACGCGGAGCTTTTTGTAAAAACACTGCCGGCAACCGTAAAAGCTGTGGCGGTGCTGGATCGCACCAAAGAACCGGGATCGCTGGGAGAGCCTTTATACGAAGATGTGGTTACCGCCTTCGGTTTGATAACCCAAGCTGGCAAAGCCCCGTGGCAGCAGTCGCCGCTTGTACTGGGCGGACGCTACGGATTAGGTTCTAAAGAATTTACGCCTGCTATGGTTAAAGCCGTCTTTGACAACCTTTCCGGTAAAAAGATTGATAACTTTGTGGTCGGTATTGTTGATGATGTGCTTGGTAAGAGCTTGGCGGTTGATGAGTCTTTTGTGCTGGTCGAAGAGGGCATGAATGAAGCTATGTTCTACGGCTTAGGATCAGACGGCACAGTTGGTGCGAACAAAAACTCAATCAAAATCATAGGCGATGCAAAGCCTGAACTCTCTGCGCAAGCTTATTTTGCCTATGATTCAAAAAAATCAGGCGGCTTTACCGTCTCTCATCTGCGCTTTGGCAAAAAAGCTATTCGCCGTCCTTACCTTATCACTAAAGCTGATTTTCTTGCGTGCCATAAATTCAGTTATATGGAAACCTATGATCTGCTCGCTAATATGAAAGAGGGCGGAACATTCCTCCTTAACAGTCCGTTTAGCGCATCCGATGTCTGGAATGAAATACCGGTTGAGGCGCAGAAGCGTATTATTGATAAAAAGCTCAAGTTCTACGTTATTGATGCGGCGAAGATTGCCTTTGAAGCCGGCATGGGAAACCGTATTAATACGGTTATGCAGGCTGCTTACTTCAAGATTTCAGGCGTCTTACCGGAAGCTGAAGCTGTTAAGTACATGAAGAAATTCATCGAAAAATCATACGGTAAGAAAGGCGCCGATATTGTTCAAAAGAACTACCTCACCGTTGATATGGCGCTCAATGCGGTGCAAGAAGTGCAGTATCCGGCGACAGCGCAGGGTTCTATCCACATGAAACAGCCCATGGCAACCGCTTCTGATCCGTGGATTCGTGAAGTCCTCGGAAGCATGTCAATACAAGAAGGCGATAAGCTGCCTGTCAGCAAGCTGCCTGAAGACGGGACTTTCCCCACAGCAACAACCCAGTACGAAAAGCGCGGTGTTGCCGAGCGCGTCCCCAGTTGGGATCCTTCCCTCTGTATACAATGCGGTCAATGTTCATTTGTCTGTTCCCATGCCTGCATCAGGATGAAAAACCTGACTGATGAGCAGGTCGCAGCCGCGCCTGAAGGGTTCAAAACCGCTCTGATTAAGCCGAAACCGGAAGAGGGCAAGAAAGTTGCCTTGGTCATTGCTGCTGAAGACTGCATGGACTGCGGCGTGTGCATCAATATCTGTCCCGGAAAAGCAAAGGATGATCCGCAGAAAAAAGCTCTGAGTTTTGTGCCGTATGCGGACGATCCGGCTTACCATGCGCAACAGGTTAAGGTCTGGGACTATTTCCAGAGCCTGCCTGATGCCTCTTCCACAGACTTGAATCTTGCTAATCCCAAAGGGCTTGCCTATAAGCGACCGCTCTTTGAATTCTCAGGCGCCTGCGGCGGATGCGGTGAGACCCCGTATGTGAAGCTGCTCTCCCAGCTCTTCGGCGATCGGGCGGTTATCGCCAATGCCACAGGCTGTTCTTCCATTTATGGCGGGAACTTGCCGACTACGCCGTATGCACAGCGCGCGGACGGATGCGGACCGGTATGGTCAAACAGCCTCTTTGAAGATGCTGCTGAATTTGGCTACGGCATGCGTCTAACCAGCGATAAACTGGCGGAACATGCCAGAGAACTTGCCCTTACTGTCAAAGCTGAAGGTGTTGCAGGCGACTTGATTGATAAACTGCTGGGCAATGCCCAAGCAGACGAGGCGGCTATTGAAGAGCAGCGTACGAATGTGAACGCCCTCAAAGCTGCATTGGCAGGAAATTCGGGCGCAAACGTAAAAAATCTGCTCTCCCTCGCCGATCACTTTATCAAACGTTCAGTCTGGATACTCGGCGGGGATGGCTGGGCTTATGACATAGGCTTTGGCGGTCTGGATCACGTTATTGCATCAGGGCGCAACATCAACATACTCTGTCTTGATACCGAAGTGTATTCCAACACCGGCGGACAAATGTCTAAAGCTACCCCCATAGGCGCTATTGCGAAATTTGCGGCGGCAGGCAAGGACATCAGCAAGAAAGATTTAGCCGCTATTGCGATGAGTTACGGGTATGTGTATGTGGCGAAGATTGCCTTGGGTGCGAATATAGCTCAGACCATTCGGGCATTCAGGGAGGCTGAAGCCTACGATGGACCTTCAATCATCATTGCCTATTCGCATTGTATTAACCACGGTATCGATATGTCCAAAGGGCTTGAACAACAAAAGGCTGCGGTAACAAGCGGTCTTTGGCCCCTGTTCCGCTATGATCCGCGGCTTAAAGATCAGGGCAAAAACCCCTTTGTGCTTGATTCCAAGGAGCCGACCACGGCGATTGAAGACTTTATGTACAAAGAAGTCCGCTTCAAATCACTGCGCGCCGCTTCTCCTGACCGCGCCGCCGCCTTGCTTGCCAAAGCTAAGGCAAGTGCCGAGCGCTCGCTCAAAGAGTACCAGTACTTGGCTGCAAGAGATTTTTAGATAAAACCTTAAAAACGTAAAAGGCTGCCCCTTAAAGGCAGCCTTTTTTATGCCATACCGTTTTAGCCGGCGGGCATTGCGCCTCACATTCAGGCTGTTCGACAGTTGAGTGGAGGCTGGCGTGGGAATGGAGCGAAGCGTAAACAGTCCTGTTATGCGCCGTACTGCCGTACGCCATTATTTTTCATAAACAATATACAAATTACCTCCCATAACTGTTCCAGCAATTACCAGTTTATTCTTAACTTCATCATTATTAACATTTACTGGTTTATTCATAAATGTATCGCCACCGTAAAAGCACACATTGTTTTCCACCGAGACATTATACGGAATATAAATAATCATTTCTCCGCTTATTATTTTTAATTTTAAGGTCAACCAATTATTAGGAAAATCAATGTCATGCAGTCTCAGTTCATACGTTCCCCCTATGATTTTAATTGTCTTTACATCTCGTTTTCTTGACAATCTGTTTTTGAACACCACTGGCATAGTATAACCTTGTGGTTTTTTTAGTGGTGGTTTATTTTCAGTTTTATTCAAATCAGTAGGGTGCGTAGCCTTTAATGAATATGTTTCATTTGTATCGATAATTTTTCTTATATACTCAATTTCTTTATTTGTTTCGGTTTTATTAACAAAATCAAGCAGCCTTTCATATTCATCTATTGCGATGAGATTATGTGAGTATTGTGTGGAAAGTATGTTTATTAATTTCTCTTTTTCTTGTTCAATTTCAAACTGCATGACTGCCTCCTTATTTTCCTTAATTTAGCCTAACAGATCGTGATAAATTGTCAATGCCGTCTGAGTTGGAATGTCCGCCTCACGTTCCGGCTGTTTATGCCGTGTTTGCAGCCCTGCAAACAGTCCTGTTATGCGCCGTTTATCCGTATCCCATTATTCATTTTTTATATTCCTCTGTTAGCGGAAGTTCCGGCATGGTAAGCGAAAAATCCTCTATACAGTATCTTCTCTCTCTGTTATACGTACGAAGAACCATCGGCGGTTATTATTCCGAGAATCTCTTCTGAGACTTGCGGGACTCTTGCCCCAGATATAAGGGATTCTCGCCCTAGACTTGCGGGAGTCCAACCTCGCTTTCACTAGAACTGATTAGTCTTGAAGTGGAGGTCTCCCTTTGATGACACGCCCTAGCAGAGAGTGCTGCAGCTTTCGCAAGTTCTAGTACTTCTGTTACAGTCGCTGGCGGTGTCGCTTGTGAGCTACCCAACGCTCAAGCGGTGGGCTTCTTGTTTCACAGACCAAAGTTAGACTGACAGGGCTTGCCCTGTCAATAAGTGCGGTTTCAGCCTCGCCCCACAAGAATCTTTATTCCTTCTTGTAGTAGACTCCCGCCCTTTTCAGACACCCTTTCGCTCCTCTCTCTATCTATCTTGTCAAGTCTTATTTTACTCTGTTGTTACGTATCTTTATCATTGCGCCTTATATCCTTTACAGCGACTTTCTGTAAGCGGCTAGTCCTTGTGTTGTCAGAGTGGCTGATTAGGCAAGGTCTGACCTACCCTGCCTTTGAGGTCTGACTTACCCTGCTTGCACTTCAAAGCACCTATACTTTACTTTCAAAGAGCCTATGCTTCGCGGTCTGACCTACCCTGCTACCGCAGAGGATATAGACAGACCGCGGTCTCTCTGGTAGCTTTAGCCCTATGGATAAGCGTTACTGCGATCTTGCCTTTGCCATACCTGTTAAACAGACGTTTACCTATAGCGCTGAGGCAGCGACCCTTCATGCCGGCATTGGCAAACGATGCCTTGTGTCGTTCGGGCGGCGCACAATGATGGGCTACATTATCGGTGAACGGGATACAGCGCCATCTGAGCTTGACCCAGCGGTCATTAAGCCGATCCAAGCGGTGGTTGACCAAGAACCGCTCTTTGACAGCCGGACTATAGCACTTGCCCAGTGGATGGCTGATTTCTATCTCTGTAGTATCGGTGAAGCATTGAGGATAATGCTGCCGTCTGCACGGCGGCTACCGCGTGAAGCGCGCCCCTTAGTCATTGATGAAATGACCGATGCTGCTCCTCTGCTCTCACATGAACAGCGCAGGGCAGTTGATGCCATTACCGGCGCACAGGGCGCGGAAAGCTTTTACCTCTACGGTATTACCGGTTCAGGGAAAACAGAAGTCTTTTTATGCGCGGCAGAAGCTCTGCTGAATACTGGAAAATCGGTTATATACCTCGTGCCGGAAATTGCCTTGACCCAGCAAACACAGAAAGCTGTAAGAAAACGCTTCGGCGACAGCGCCGCAATGATACATTCAGGGTTAAGCACCGGTGTTAAATTAAAGGAATGGATGCGTATTCTGAACGGAGAGGCGCGGATCGTGGTGGGTCCGCGGAGTGCTGTTTTTGCACCAGTGCAAAATCTGGGCTTGATTGTTATTGACGAAGAACATGACAGCTCTTACAAGTCCGGTGAAACACCGCGCTATCACGCCCGTCAGGTTGCTATGCGCCGTTGCAGTGTTGCAGGCGCCCGGCTGGTGCTTGGTTCTGCCACTCCTTCGGTTGAAGCTTGGTATATGATGGCGCAGGGACGCATGAGCCGACTCAACCTCACGAAGCGGCTTTCAGGCGGCGCCCTTCCTCGTGTGCGCGCCGTGAGTCTTGAGCATACCGGTTCATGTTTGACAGATGAGTTGAAAGAGGCGCTGCGGCAGACTGCGCAGATGGGAAAGCAAAGCATACTCTTCTTAAACCGGCGCGGGTTTGCCCATTTTTATTATTGCCATAGCTGCGGTTACCGTCTTGCCTGTAAGCATTGTTCCATTGCCCTGACCTATCACAAAGACCGTTCGATTGCGCTCTGTCATTACTGCGGCTATCAGACTACGATACCGGTTGCCTGTCCGCAATGCGGTTCACTTGAAGCTGGGTTTCGCAGTTTTGGTACTGAGATGATTGCAGAAGAACTGCAACGAACTTTTCCTGAACTTAGGATATGCCGGGCTGATTCTGACACAACCGGCACGGCAAAGAAACTTGAGGAGACGCTCTCCCGTTTTAGAGAAGGCGCTTTTGATATACTCTTAGGAACACAAATGGTTGCCAAGGGCTTGAATTTTCCGGGAGTGCGGCTGGTCGGCGTAGTCTTTGCCGATACCGGCTTAAGTATGCCTGATTTTCGTGCAGCCGAGCGCGGTTTCTCATTGATTGTACAGGTTGCCGGTCGGTCGGGGCGCTTTTCTCCCGATGGGCAGGTCATTGTCCAAACCTTCCGTCCCCATGATCCGCTTATCATCAGGGCTACTGCGCTTGATGTTGAGGGTTTTCTCAACTCAGAACTGGCAATACGGAAGATCACCGGCTTCCCCCCCTACAACCGGCTTATCCGCTTTACCATGCGTGCCAAGGAAAAGGCTCGTGTTGAGGCTGCCGTTGCGCATCTTGCCACTCTGGTCAAGCCGCTGCTTCCGGCTGATGCTGATATGCTCGGTCCTGCCGAATGTCCTATAAACCGTATTGCAGAAAATTACCGGCATCATCTTATTCTGCGCGGGCATACTATGGGTACGCTGCATGCGGCGGCACGCCGGGCGCAAGAACAGTACGCCCAAGAAAAAGACAGCCGCGTTTATGGAGAGATCGATGTCGATCCTGTTGCGCTCTTATAGGCTATTAGAGTGTCAGTATGCGAAGGGACAGGAGGGTAGGTCAGACCTCGCCGTTGCGCTATGTAGTTGCCGGCTCCCTGTCCATGTAGTTGCCGGCTCCTTGCCCATGTACGCGTCGGCTCCTTGTCCATGTACGCGATACAACTAAGCATTAGCCCGCGATACGAAGCAGGATAGGTCAGACCTCTAAGCGGGGTAAGTCAGACCTCGCCGTCAAAATAGCAGACCTAAACTTAGCCCGCGATGATGCAACAGTAAGCGTCTGTCTTGCTCCAGAGCCGGAACGTGGAAGCATTACCGCCGTGAACCGGGCTTAAAAAAAGGAATACCTTGTCTGCACAGGAAACATTCGGCAGGGTCCCAGCTTTGTGCTTGCACCTTTGCCGCAGCGTAGAAGGGGAGCTTTGCGTTTTCATGCGGGTCCCGCCGGTCAATAATACAAGCAACAGCGCTTACCACAGCACCGCGCGCCTCTATAAGCGCCTGACATTCGCCCCATGAGCGTCCGGTCGTTACCACATCCTCGGCAATTAACCATGAACTGCCCGCAGCTACCTCAAATCCTCTGCGAAGCGTCATAATACCCTGTTCATCACGTTCACTAAAGAGCGCCGGCACAGCTAAAAGCCTCCCTAACTCATAGGCAACGAGAATACCGCCCAGCGCCGGTCCAATCACCGCATCAATGCGCAGTCGACCTGCCTGCCGAGCGCTCTGAATGGTGTCGGCGAGTGGCGAAAGTACCGCCGCGGCACGCTCAGGGTATTGTAAGAGCCGTGCGCATTGAAAATATTTGTCGGAATGCCTGCCGGATGAAAGCAGAAAATGCCCCTCCAAAAGCGCCCCGCATTCTTTTAATACCGTAATTACCTCAACCATAGTCTACTCCTTAAGTTCTATAGTACCATAAGGTAAGGCGAGACAAAAGCCCGCGCCTTACCCAACCGACCATTTTTGCAGTGATAATGTATAAGCTTAAAGACGCTCTTGAGAGAGAACCCACTCAAATGCTAGTATCTTTGGTATGGTTATCTTACAAAAAACCCCTCTTCTTGCGGTGCTTATAATGGGAATGGCGCTGTTCGCCTGCTCAAAGAAAAAACAGCCTGTTGTGGAGGAAACAGCGCACTTGCCTTCTGTCTCTGCAAGAGAGCCTGAAGAGATCACCCTCGCATGGCAGGACCTCCTTAACCTTGTACTGTATCAAGCGGAGCTGCCGGTAGAAATTATGCAGAACTTTGAAGCTATTACTGAAAACTCCCCGTTTATGCGGGAACTTAGTGCGATTCTAAGCGGCGACCCCTATTTACGGTTGCTCGTTGATAAACAGCATGCACTTCCCACAGCGTATGAGCCGGATGACCTTGTGGAACTAAGCAGTAACAACGTTTACCGGGTTTCACGTCAGGGACTTATGCTTCGCAAGAGCGCTGCCGATGCCTTGCAGGTGATGGCAGAAGCCGCGACACTTGATAAGGTTACGCTGGTTATCTCATCAACCTACCGCTCCTACCATTATCAAGCACAAATTTATGCGCGTAATGTCCGCGAAATGGGAGAAGCCGCGGCAGATCGTGAATCAGCGCGACCGGGACACAGCCAGCATCAAAGTGGCTTGGTTGTTGACTTTGGTTCTATAGACGACTCGTTTGCCCTGACCAATGCCGGCAAGTGGATGCAGGCACATGCAAGCCGTTTTGGTTGGTCCCTGTCTTTTCCTGACGGCTATGAAGCGGTTACCGGTTATCGGTGGGAAAGCTGGCATTACCGGTATGTCGGCATTGATTTGTGCCGGTTTATTGATACATATTTCGCGGGAATCCAACAATACGCCCTGCGTTTTATTTATGAATGGGAACTTCTCAACGCAAAAATACCCTAACAAGCCGCTCACGCTGCATAGAGCGAGAAAAGCACCAGACCTATTCTAGTATCGCACGGATTCTTCTCACGCCTGCACTTGAAGACTGTTCTTTTTGTATAGTGAACTTTCCTAAGACGCCGGTATGCGTAACATGAGGACCGCCGCATACTTCCTTGGAAAAATCACCGATAGTGTATACTTTTACCTGCGCCTCGTATTTTTCACCAAAGAGCGCACGAGCGCCCTGCTTTTCTGCCTCTTCAAGGTCCATAATTTCCATGGTTACCGGAAGATCACGCTGGATCTGCTCGTTGACGAGAGCCTGCACCGTGTTTATCTCCTCGGCTGTCAGCGGAGCGGGATGGGAAAAATCAAAGCGCATTCTTTCCGCTGTGATATTCGAGCCTTTTTGAGCAATATGAGGTCCAAGGACAATCGTCAGTGCCTGCTGGAGTAAGTGGGTTGCTGTGTGGTACTTAGTCGCGATTTCGCCTTGATCAATCAAACCACCCTTGAACACTTGCTCAGAGCCGGTTCTGGACAAGTCTTGATGTTTTTTGAAAGCTTCGTCGAATTCCTGCCGGTTCACGCTCAAGTCTGACTCGCCGGCAAGTTCTTCAGTCAGTTCAAGGGGGAACCCGTAGGTATCGTAGAGCTTGAAGGCAAGGCGTCCGGACATAATCTTTTGCTGGTTCTTCAAAAGATTGGGGAGCAGCTTTTCAAATTCCTTTTCCCCTTTAACGAGCGTTTCCATAAACTTTTGCTCTTCTTTATCGAGTTCTTCAATAACAACGGTGCGATGTTCAGCCAACTCAGGATACGCCCCGCTGAACTGTTCAATAATCACCTGCGCAACCGGCGAAAGCATAATACCGGCAATACCGAGTTTACGCCCATGGCGGAGCGCGCGCCGGATCAGTCGGCGCAAGACATAACCGGCGCCGATATTAGAAGGACTTATCGCTTTTGGATCGCCGAGTATAAAAGTCGATGAGCGGGTATGATCGGCAATGATCCGCACTGAACGATCCTTTTCCGCATCGGTGCCGTAGGTATAGCTGGCTGCCTTTTCAAGCGCTGCAATGGTCGGCGCAAAAATCTCACTCTCGTAGACCGATTTATAGCCATTGAGTACCGTGACGGTACGCTCAATACCCATACCGGTATCCACGCACTTACGCACCAAAGGCTCATATACGCCGTCAGCAGTCTTATTATACTGCATGAACACATTATTCCACAGTTCAAGCCACTTGCCGCAGGGACAGCCGGGCTCGCAATCAGGACCGCACGGCTCTATTCCCATGTCAATATAGATCTCTGAATCCGGTCCGCACGGACCGGTTGTGCCGGCAGGTCCCCACCAGTTATCGGCGCGGGGGCGGTAAGCAATAGCGGACACGCCTAAAGATCGCCAGACAGCAGCAGACTCTTCATCACACGGCACGGTAGCATCACCTTCAAAAACTGTTACTCCCAGTTTTGCCGGCTCTATGTGCAGCCATTCCGGTGCGGTAAGAAATTCATAACTCATCCTGATTGCCTCTTCCTTGAAATAATCACCCAAGCTCCAGTTGCCGAGCATTTCAAAGAAGGTCAAATGGCTGTTATCACCGACTGCATCAATATCGCCGGTGCGGATACATTTCTGGTAATTGACCAGACGTCTGCCGGCAGGATGTTCTTGTCCCAAGAGGTAAGGCACCAGCGGGTGCATGCCGGCTGTGGTAAACAGCACGGTTGGATCGTTATCCGGCAGGAGTGATTTACCCTGAATCTGGGTATGAGATTTCATCTTAAAAAACGCAATATATTGAGAACGAAGTTCATCAGCATTCATAAAAGCAGTGTACCATACACCAGCAGGTTTTGGTCTAGAGGGAAGAACGGACAGACCTCAGCTTAGCCCGCACCAAGGTCAGACCTCGCCTTCTCCTCTCACCGCCCGCTTAAACATCGCATACCGCACTGCATCCAGACTTCGCACTGAGCGGTGCAGACATTGCGTGCAAGATAGGTGGGTCAGACCCCAAGAAAAAAATCAAAAAATACTGCTGAAATTGAAGCAAAATGCCCAGAGGAAGAACAGACCAAGGTCTGACCTATCACGTTACTTCAAAAGTAAACTAAGAAGCTTTTGAAGTAGAGCCGGATGAGATGAAAAAACTCTTTCTCATCATCATTGTCTAGGGGGGTGAGGTCTGACTTATCCTCTCATAGTCAGACCTCCTCTTTATTTCTTGATGAGCAGGTGTTATACTCTTTGTTAATGATGAAATTGCGGATACCAGTTGTTGATTCACTTTTGTATACCCTCGGACTTCTTTCTAAGATACTGTGCGGCGTGGGTTATTTTATGCTGCGGGGAAGGGTTTCTTACAAAATCCTTATCATGCAGATACTGTTTACCTTTGTTGAAGCCCTTGCTATTACCGCCTGTCTTGCGCTCGGCATCGGCGCGGCGGTTAATATCATTGGTATGCAGTTCCTCGCGAATATCTCGCAGGAAAAGCAACTCTACCTTGTGCTTATCTGTATAACACGGGAGGTCGGACCGCTCTTTACAGCTATTATTGTGATCGCCCGCTCCGGCACGGCTATCGCAACCGAAATAGCCGGCATGGTTATCTCTCACGAAGTAGAAGCTTATATATCCATCGGCATTGATCCGGTAGAACATCTGGGCGTCCCCCGGTTTCTGGGGGTAACAATCTCTTTGTTCTTACTCAACATCTATTTCTCTTTATTCGGTCTCGCCGGTTCGTTTGCCGTTGCCGCGCTCTTTAATTCTCTTGCAGCTTCAACGTACTTTGGCAATTTACTACAGGTTCTCACGGTGTACGACATACTGATCTTGATAATCAAGAGTTTTGTATTGGGGATGACCATTGCGATCTTGTCGCTTATTGCCGGCTTTGGCGTGGAACGGGCAAGCACCGAAATACCAATCGCTGGGCTTAAAGCCGTCAGCTCTTCCCTTGTTTGGTGCATACTGCTCGATATTCTGCTCTCAGCCTTGTATTATATAACCTTATAGCGAAGGGGGAAAGCGGATTTTGAAGACGCGGGCGTGCTTTGCCGCGGTGTCCTGCACCGTGCAAAAGCCTCTGTCCTTTCTTTGCAATCCGCCTTGTGTATGGGCAGTATTATCATACTTGATCATATTTCATTTTCAGTGCAGACCTCGGATATTATCAGGAACATTTCGTATCGGTTCCGTGAGAGGAAGGTAACCGTGCTGGTCGGTCCGTCAGGCGGCGGTAAAAGCACCCTGCTCAAATTAGCTGCGGGCTTACTTATTCCCAGCAGCGGGTCGGTCTACTTCTGGGAGCGGGACATTGCCCTGATGAACAGGAAGGAAAATCTCAATTTCCGTAAAAGCAGCGCTTTTGTATTCCAAGATTCAGCTTTATGGGCAAACCAAAGCTTGTATCAAAGTCTGGAACTGCCGCTCAAACTGCATTTTCCGGACATGCAGCGAAAAGACCGCGACCTGCGTATCCGTGAGATACTCAGCAGAGTCGGCTACAAAAGAGAATTGTCGATACGACCGTCAGAGCTTTCTATGGGCGAACAAAAGCTTATAGCTTGTGCGCGGGCAATGCTCTGCCATCCGAACCTCTATTTTCTTGATGAACTCACAGAATCGCTTGACGACCTATCTGATCAAAGGCTTGTCAATATAATCAAAAGCTTCAAGCAGGAGTATAAGACAATCATTTTGGTCAGCCATGAATTCAAAGTGATTAAAGAGCTTGCCGACTATGTTGTCGTTATTGCCGGCGGACGTTTCATACAAGAATTCCCCATAGAGGACATACAGTCTAACAGTGATTTAATAGAACGGCTTGGTGGCGTTGACATGACAGACTAGTCCTTTTGTTGAGCGGGCTGACAAATGGGGAACGGGCTTATGTTCTCCACAATGCCAGATAAGCGCAACGCCGCGCGGCTTCCTGCTTTTCCCCTTTACCGTCTCAGCTGTGCTTAAGAATGCGCCGCCGCCGATACTTTACCCGCCCTCCCAAGATATTTAGCTCAGAGAAGTCAGATCTCTGAACTGATAGAGGTCTGACTTAAGGGGGCGGAGGTCTGACTTAAAGGGGCGGAGGTCTGACTTAAAGGGGCGGGAGTCTCGACTGAGAGATGCGGGAGTCCCGACCGAGAGATGCGGGAGTCTCGACCGAGAGATGCGGGAGTCTCGACCGAGAGATGCGGGAGTCCCGACCGAGAGATGCGGGAGTCCCGACCGAGAGATGCGGCAGGCTCAGCCCGGAGGTCAGACCTCAGAGCCAGACCTTGCACGTCATCACTTGCTCCACCCGCACGCCAGCGGCTGTCCGGTAAACACTGTCCGCTTGCGGTACTGAGAAAGCGCCGCCGATACGTGAGCCGCCCGCGTGTGCTGCTTAGGCAGGCAGGTATACTTCAAGAACCGGATTTTTTCCATCTATATAAAAGGCAGCTTTCTTGTCCGTGCCAGCCAAAGACAATTCGTAACTTCCCCTAAAACCTTCCAGTTCAACCGCTCCCTCAGCGCTTGTCAAAACCGCTTCTTCAGTGTGCCACTCTTTTTCAATCTTGTGTTTCAAGGCGCTGTACACTGGTTTTTCGCTGTTGTCAAGGCGCAGGAAGCCAGCCGGCGCATTCAGCCATGCGTGATCGCTGGGGTTCCAGGTGGTAATGGCTTCTACTAACGGGTGCGCAAAGAGTATTTCATACATTTCCACGGTCTGCTGCTTTTGCCGTTCCTCTCCTTCCGGCGTGGAAGCCCAGCTTTCAACCTGCCAATCGTTCAAATCAACAATATGAGCCGGCATAAGCTCGCCTGAGATGAGCGTGTTTTCCGTAAAGTGCAGGGGCAGCCCGAACACTGAGAAGCGCTCCAGCACGGCGGCGACTTTCTCTTTTCCCCAATAGCCTTGATGCTGGTGCGATTGTATGCCGATGACATCAATCGGCGCGCCGGCTTGTAAGCAGCCGTCAAGCAAAAGCTCGTATTCAATGGTAGTGTTAAAATCATTGAGCAGCAAAGTCGCCTGCGGATTTGCCTGTTTAGCGGCGGTAAAGACCTCTTTGATAAGCCTGACCCGCCCGCGCTCTTTGCAGATTCGCGTGAGCGCATTGTCGTACTTGTCAAAGATCGGCATGATAACCCCTTCATTCAGCACGTCCCAACGGTCGATAAGACCCTTGAAGTCCGTTATTTCACGGGTAATGCGGGCGAGGAGCTTGGAGAATATCTGAGCATTGCTGTACTGCATGAGCCAGGGCGCACAAACCGTGTGCCAACACAAAGGATGCCCCTTGACGGCAATGTTCCGACTGGCAAAGTAGCGCGCCGCCGCGGTCAGAAGCGCCTTTTCAGGCTTGCCCTCCTCAGGCTCATAACGCCCCCAGTAAAAAGGCAGGGTCGCATAGTTATTAAAGGAAAAGATCGCATTGAGCCGCTGCTCCTCTGCGCTCGGCGCTGCCCCCGCCTCTTGAGCAGGCGGAACTTTGAGCGCATCAAAGCCCCCGCAGCCGAATAGAAACTGATGGCTCTTCTGGCATATATGTACTGTTCTGCCGGCAACCGGCTGTGCATCGGCAAAGCGTACCCGAATTCTTACCCGTGATTTACGGTTTTGAAACGTATCCATAAAAATCTCCTCATGCCCTGCATTCTACCCCTTCACGCCGCTCTCAGTAAAGTATGCCGCACGCCCCGCTCCCCCTTATTGCCGCAAACCCGCTTACCGCCGCACGGTTTTGAAATTCACTTTTGAGGTCTGACCTACCCCAAGCCGAGGTCTGACTTACCAGTCTGTATGATTTCAGCAAATACTCAGTATGGTTTTACAAAATCGTCCGTATTATTTTATAGAATGATCCGTATGGTTTAACAAAACTGTCCGTATGATTCTATAAAATTATCAGTATGGTTTTACAGAATGATCAGCACGGTTTTAGCAAATGATCCGTATGATTTTACAAAACAATCCGCATGATTTTACAGAATGATCCGTATGGTTTAATAAAACGATCCGTATGATTCTACAGAATGCTCGGCTTGGGATAAGTCAGACCTCGGCTTGGGGTAGGTCAGACCTCGGCTTGGGATAGGTCAGACCTCGGCTTGGGATAGGACAGACCTTGGCTTGGGATAGGACAGACCTTGGCTTGGGATAGGTCATGCTCGGCTTGGGATAGGTCATGCTCGGCTTGGGATAAGTCAGACCTCGGCTTGGGATAGGTCATGCTCGGCTTGGGGTAGGACAGACCTTGGCTTGGGATAGGTCAGACCTCGGCTTGAGGTAGGTCAGACCTTGGCTTGGGGTAAGTCAGACCTCGGCTTGGGGTAAGTCAGACCTCGGCTTGGGGTAAGTCAGACCTCGGCTTGGGGTAGGTCAGACCTCGGCTTGGGGTAGGTCAGACCTCGGCTTGAGGTAGGTCAGACCTCGGCTTGGGGTAAGTCAGACCTCGGCTTGGGGTAGGTCAGACCTCGGCTTGGGGTAGGTCGGCTTGGGGTAGGTCGGCTTGGGGTAGGTCGGCTTGGGGTAGGTCGGCTTGGGGTAGGTCGGCTTGGGATAGGTCAGACCTTGGCTTGGGATAGGTCAGACCTCGGGAAGCGTTTTTGCTACCCTTGACAAATTATTTGCCATGCTTGATCGTTTAGTCATGTTGACTGCATTATCTATACATGCACTCGTGTTTAGCGGTTTTTTTGAGAATATTATTTTTTTATCTGCAATATCCAGTTGGTTTTTTGCCCAGTTGATCAAAGCAATCATTGTGCTTCTGGATAATCGAAAAAAAAGCATGCGTGAGATAATGGTAACGTTTATCTGGCGTACTGGCGGTATGCCATCAAGTCATGCAGCCTTGGTTTCGGGCATGACGACCGCAGTAGCCTTCTCTGAAGGAGTTGACTCTAATTTGTTTATAGTATCTTTTTTTATCGCCCTGATTATTATGCGGGATGCTATGGGCGTGCGCCGCTCTTCCGGTATTCAAGGAAAAACGCTTAATGTTTTGGGGCGCAAGATGGCGGAACGCCTCGCAATAGAATTTCATCCCATTAAAGAAGTACAGGGACACACACCGCTTGAGGTTATACTCGGTGCGCTTCTGGGTATTTTCATCGCTACGGCACTGGCAAATCTCTAGCGCTGCTATGTTTTATAAGAGCTTAAATTTCCTTGCACTCTGTGTCTCTCTGGGTATTGGCGGCTGCTTCTTGTTTTTAGTCTTCAAGTCAATCCCTGAAGACTTGATAGCGCCATCTCTGCCGCAGGAGAGCTACACCGTACTGATAGCCGATGAGTCTTGTACCGATGCTGCTATTCTGGAAACACTCCCGCCAGCCCTTGCCGACACCGTGATTGCCGAGTCAAACCAATGGGTGCTTTTGGATGATTTTGGCGAGCTGGAGCGTATTCCCCTGCCGGAATACGACAAGCGTCTTGAAAGTTTTGATCCGCGGCGCGATGGCTATGCCGAAAAGCTCCGCTCCTTTTTTGTCCAAAATGGCAAGCGTTTCTTGTTCATTCCCCGTGAACCCAAAACACAGATACTCACTGATACGCTGATTGAGAGAGGCGGCGAAGCTGTGATCGCACAGACTATACCGCAGTTGTCAACCGCACAACGCACGCCGCACGCTCTTAAAGCGCAGCTTCTCTATCTGGCGCTCGGCACCGCAGCCTTTGTGATTAGTCTTGCGTGTGCAAAAAACCGCTTCTTTCTGCTCTGTGCGTATCCGGTTTTTGCTGCTTTAAGCATGACCGGGCAAGCGGGGCTTTTGCTCTGTGCCGTGTTGTATACTCTTTTCTCCATGGTTTTGCCCGGTGTGCAGGCATATTTTGTTTCACGGCGCTATAAACGCCGCTTGCGGATTGGTGCTGTCAACAAACAGCTTGTCCTCTTGTGTGGCGGCGGGCTGATACTCTACGGATTAATTTGTATTATGAGTACTCTGTGGCTGGGAATTGCCGGTTTTGCCTGCTTGTGCGTCATGGTATGTATGGTACTCTGGGCGCAATCAAACCGCGGCAGAATACATAACCACGTCCGGTTTACCCCGCTTCCTATCACCGGCTCTGCTCTCGTGCAGCCGGCGCAGCTTCGTTTGGTTATGCCTTTGAGTGCGGTTGTGCTTTTGGCATTGTTTATACCATTGGTCGTGTCTGAGCCGGCAGCACTCATTGAGGAATTTGATTTTATCAGCCCTGCTAGTCTCATAGACCCGATAGAATATGAAGCGCATGCGTTTTTTCAGAGCACTTTTTCATTATTTCCCCTGGGGACGAGCATTACAGAAAGAAAGGAGCAGCAGTACAAACGCTATGCTTTAGGAAGCGACGGGCTTATTGCAGCATCTGAGGACACAGCGCTTAGCTATGCTATTCCGCCTTTCCCACTTGAAGCTCTTATGGGCTTTTTGAAGAATTATCAGACTATGGACGTATTCTCCGTTCCTTCTCGGTATACACTCAACGTTGTGTGGATTGTCTTTTCCTTACTATTTTTGTTGCTCTGCGGCATTCCGATTAAATCACGCATTACCAGGGTCCTTAGTTCTCTGGCAGGTGATCCGCATACATCGATTTTTCTGAATAATACGCCCTCAGCAGCTGCATTGTTAGAAACGGCTCGTGAGACAGAGAACACCAAACTTTGTGAGAACAGGTCAGCAAACATCGATTCACCTCCGCCGGTCGTTTTTTTTTAGGCTGCGGCTCCCTAGGGAGATACATCTGAGATAGAAAGCGGCGAGAACGGAATCGGTGCGTTGAGCATAACGTTAGAGATGGTCTAGCGCAGGCTCAGTGATAGGCTGTGGGAAAAGATAAAAGACTTACTACCAGGAGCGGCAG
>JAISMB010000124.1 GCA_031276945.1 Spirochaetaceae bacterium
TTTTGTTAACCGCCCCCGTTTTTATTTCTTAAAATTTTGTTTTTTATAATGTTTAAAATTTATTTCCTTAACCCCCCCCCCCCCCCCCCCCCCCTACAGATTTTAATTTACTTTCAGTACTTACTATTCCTTTTAACAGCATATTTGTCTCAAGGCGGAGGGCGTGCAGCGATGCGCATATCTCAAAAGCCTTGGCTTTTAGGTCATCCGCTAAAATTTCTAAGTCATCCGCTAGAATTTCTGAGCCATCGGCTAAAATTTTTGGGTCATCCGCTAAAATTTCTAAGTCATCCGCTAGAATTTTTGAGCCATCCGCTAGAATTTTTGAGCCATCCGCTAGAATTTTTGAGCCATCCGCTAAAATTTTTGAGCCATCCGCTAGAATTTTTGGGTCATCCGCTAAAATTTTTGAGCCATCCGCTAAAATTTCTAAGTCATCCGCTAGAATTTCTAAGTCATCCGCTATGGCTCTTAACTCAGTCGGCATAGCCTACAGGCTATTCGATATAACAAACATTATTAGGAGATACCTTATGAGTACCGATTGGCTGCCAGCACCTCGTACAGAGGTCTTGGCAATGTGCCGCAACTGGATCAGCTACATGACCGCAGAGCGGCGGACGGCTTGGGGAATACCCCAAGATCAATTTACCGAGCTTTCGTCCCTTTTTGAAAACGCAGAGGCGCTTTTGCAGAAGGCTACGGATCAGACGGAAAGAACCCCGGTTATCACCGTGGACTGTCAGGCGGCGTTCGCGGCGCTGAATGCCAAAATGCGCTTCTTCCGCGACCGGTATTTCAAGATGCCGCCTTTGACCGAAGCAGACTGGGCAGCGCTGGGTTTCCAGCAGAAGGATCCGCACCCCAGTCCGGTTCCGGCTCCTGACGGGGTTCCTGCGGCGTCTCTCAGTTATCCGGGCGGTCCGCACGCCCTGCTTGTCCATCTAGGACCCATGGCAGGGACGCAGAAGCTGGACCCGGCGAGCGATTACGGCTATGCGGTCTATCTGGGCATCATGCCGCCGGGCGGCGCAAGTTTGGAACAGGCGGCGTCAGAGAAGCACTATCTGATGAAGACTCCCGCGGACGGTAAGGGGCTAAAGCACTACAGGTTCACGCGGCGGCGCAAGGAGAAGATTCTGTTTGACGCTGAGGACGGGGGCATGACGGCGTGGGTCTGCTGCCGTTATGAGAACCAGAAGGGCGATAGTGGGCAGTGGGGACCTGTGGTTTCCGCCATTATCCCCTAGACGCTGTAGGTGCGGAAAGAAAACGGCATATATGCGGCGGCGTGCATGAAGGCGTCTCGTACGGAAGATGTTCCGTGAAAGCAGTCGTTGACCGCGGGAACCGCCCTACGAGAGCCGGATACTGCGGCGCGTCCGTGTATATGGGATAAAAGAAAGAAGACCTGTCCATGCAGGGCGGGTCTTAACAATTTCTCCTGTTATGAGTAAACGGTCTGAAGGAGGACCGTCGTATGAAAAAGAACAGATTAGTTATGATAGGCTTGGTCGGCATTATGCTGGCGGGGGCTTTGCTCGTTACCGGCTGCGATGAACCAAAACCCGGCGGCGAGGACAAGGGAAACGGAGATAGCGCCACACAAAAAACGATTGTTATTACCGGACTGGATAGCGCTCTTAATGGACAGGTATGGGTGAGCGGCGCTCGTGGAGACAATTTGGACAATTTCAATAGAGAAATAAAAGCATATGGAGAAGGTACAGTCAGTAATGGAAGGCTTGAAGTATCGTTGTTTGAAATGATGATGATAGAATATGAAGATGATTTTGGGTGGGACCGCACTGATACCCCATGGACAAGAACCGGTTCTTATTATGTTGTTTTTGGGGTGCAAGATGCAGAGAACGTCAGCGCCTATTTTACCAAGGCTAAAGTTTCCTTCACAAACCAAACAACGACCATAGTCTTTAATACTACCATCTTTGAAGAAATAGAAGTGCCACAAGTAGAAGAAGATTGGGAAGAAGATGGAATCTAAAAAACTATTGTCATTACCGGACTAGCAGTTGCTTTGTGTGTTATCCACATCGTGCGGACTCAGATATAAGACAGCGGGAGAGACCGCACACATAGTATAGCCCTCGCTGCCCTGTGGCAGCGGGGGCTTCCTCTATTATGGGACCTTGCTCTGTGCTACTTGCCCGACCGAGGTCTGACCTATCCTGCTTGCTATTTTGACGGCGAGGTCTGACCTACCCTGTGTGTAGCGCTTTTCTGTTTTCTTTCATCTCGTTATCTTACTTTGTTTCCTTACTTTTTGATGACACCTCTAGGTCAGTTGCTACGCTCATTCTCACGGTTTAGGCACATTTTGGCAGCCGGAACGTTAATCGCCGTTTTTCAAAAAATCAAAGACCCGTGAGCTAAAATCAATGCCTGATCTTGAAAAATTCTATGAGCCGTGAAGATGCCTTGAGTGTTTGCGGTTTTGAGACAGTAAGAGCGTCAGAACAAAAAAGCAGAGTCATACGCCAAAGGTAAGGTATGACTCTGCTGACTGTGCCGAAACTGAGGAACAGACAGACCTCTCTGTCTGTTCCTCAGTTTTCTAAAAGGGCATTAAACTCATCAATTAACCGGGCGACATCTTCATAAGGAACGCCGCGGGTCATGTACAGATTGCGCAGAGGGGATTCCAAATACCCTCTCTCAAGCCAAATCGCCGCAGCCCCAAGCGCAGTGATACCTTGAAGATCAGCGTTCATATTAAAGTAGCGTTCGCTAATATCTTTAAGGGCTTTCTCTTTGGTGCGCGGGTCTTTAAGCAGAGCATCCATAGTGGTATTCCAGTCAACCCGGAAAGGCGGAGGCACCGTAGCAGTTAATTGTACCGCAGCTCTCAAGCGCAGGTCCCGCGAAGAGGCGCCTATCACAATATCGTAGGCGCCAGATGCTGCGTACCAATCACCAAGACCGGTATGATACCACGCAAATGACCGCTTATCCAGCGTAAAAGTCGCGGTCTTTGTTTCACCGGGGGTAAGGGAGAGTTTTTCAAAACCTTTCAGCTCACGGATTGGTCTTAGTGCCGCACCGGTTTTATCTTCAAGGTAAAGCTGCACGATTTCTTTGCCGGCTCTTTTTCCGGTATTGGTAATATCAACCGTTACGGTCAGCGTTTCAGTGTCTTTCAATGCCGATTTGTCAAGTTTCAAATTACTGTACGAAAAAGTCGTGTACGAAAGCCCGTGCCCAAAGGGGAAAAGCACCGGCATCTTCCGGTAATCGTAGTACCGGTAGCCGACAAAAATCCCCTCGGTATACTGTACCGACCGTCCGTTACCGGGGAAATTGCCATAGGACGGGGTATCTTCAAGGCGCAGCGGAAAAGTTTCAGCGAGTTTACCGGAAGGGTTAGTCTGCCCAAAGAGCAAACTAAGAGTAGCCTCTCCAAGAGCCTGACCTCCGAGGTACAGCTCAAGGACAGAGCGCACCTGATTTATCCATGGCATTTCAACCGGAGAACCATTGTGAAGCACAACAATAGTATTCGGCTGTACCGCAGCAACAGCGCTAATCAGCGTATTTTGACAAGCCGGCAGCCGCATGGTTTCCCGATCATAGCCTTCACTTTCAATAATGTCAGGCAGCCCGGCAAAAATCACCGCTGCTTCCGCCTCCTGTGCCACCTTGACGGCATACTCAAGCGCCGCCGGATCCTCTTTGTCTTCAGTAGCTGAAAAACCATACGCGTACTGTACCGGAATCCCCTGCGCCTTTGCCGCCGCTAAAGCGCTGGTTACTTTGTGCGCATTGATGTGTGAACTGCCGCCGCCTTGGAAGCGCGGCTTTTCAGCAAAAGCGCCGATAAAGGCAATACGCTGCTCCTTTTGTAAGGGCAGAGCTTGCGCCTCGTTCTTGAGCAGCACGGCGCTTTCTTTCTCAACTGCGGCGGTCTGTTCGTGATCCTTATCGCGATCAAATTGAGCCGGTTTATGATTATCAACGTACGCGAAAACCTTAGTTAAAATACGCGTAACTGCCGTATCCAAAACCGATTCCGCAAGAGTGCCGTTCTTGACAGCCTCAAGCAAAGCTTTATCGTTATGCCCGCCGGAATAGGGCATTTCAAGGTCCAGCCCTGCCTTCAGACCGGCAACACGATCGTTAACCGCATACCAATCGCTTACGACAAAACCTTCAAACCCCCATTCATCACGCAGAACCTGAGTTAAAAGCCAAGGATTCTCCGAGGCGTGCAAGCCATTTATCCGGTTGTAGGAACACATAACGGTCCACGGTTGAGCTTCCTTCACAGCAATTTCAAAACCGGTAAGGTAAATCTCACGCAGTGTCCGTTCATCAACGATTGTATCAACCGTTGTACGGAAAAATTCTTGATTATTCGCCGCAAAATGTTTCAGGCTTGTCCCGACATTTTTGCTTTGAATACCTTTAATGAGGGCAGCGGCGCTCTTGCCGGCAAGATACGGGTCCTCAGAGATGTATTCAAAGTTCCGTCCGCAAAGCGGGCTTCTTTTTATGTTGATAGCCGGTCCTAAAAGCACCGATACGTTCTCTGCCTGGCATTCTTCGCCGAGTTTTTCTCCCATTGAGAAGAGCAAATCCTTATCAAAGGATGAAGCTGTTGCACAAGCCGCCGGAAAACAGACAGCCTTTATACTGTCGTTATGCCCCAGATGATCCGGCGTGTCCTTTTGTTTACGCAAACCGTGCGGACCATCGCTCACCATAACTTGTGGAATACCCAATCGTTCCACAGTCCGTAAATGCCAAAAATCTTCCCCGCCGCACAAACGAGTTTTTTCTTCGAGGCTTAGTTGTTTTACTAAAGCCGCAATATCTCGCGCCATAATTCCTCCATATAACTGAATTAGTATTTAACTATACACCAAGGCTCTGTATTTGTCATTAAATTTCTCACCGGCATAGACCTCTTGAGTCTTCTGCTCAAAGGCAGCGGGTCGTAGTCATACCGCGGAGTTCAGCGCTAGAGATTGGGACTTCCGGGTAGAACTCATTCTGTTCAGGGTAGGACAGACCTCGCCGTCAAAAATAAATAAAAAATATTGTGATCTAAATTGAATCAAAAAGCAGAGTCAGCTCCATTATAAAGGTATTATGTCTAGTCATAATGTGCCTCGTGGACTCACAGACCAAGGTCTGACCTATCACGTTACTTCAAAAGTAAACAGAGATGCTTTTGAATTAGAGCCGGATGAGATGAAAAAACTCTTTCTCACCGTCATTGAAGAAGCAAAAATCAAGAAAGGTTTCAAGTTTAAGCTGTGGAACTTCTGTATCATGGGTAACCATTTTCACTTTCTCATTACGCCTGAAAAAGGACAGAATCTCTCTGAGATATTGAAATGGATCAAGATGGTGTATGCGATACGGTGGAATAAAAAGCACCATAAGACCGGTCATTTCTGGGGAGACCGCTTTTATTCACGCGAGATCAAGGATGAAAAGGACTTTTGGACTGTGTTTGAGTACATAGACCAAAACCCGGTTGCGGCAGGGTTGGTGAAAAAGCCTGAAGACTGGCAGTACAGCGGCGCATACCATCGTGAACAGGGGATTACAAAGATAGTTTCTCTGGTAACTGATAGTGCATGGAAGACAGACCTCATTCGATTCAGAGGGGAATTATCAGACTTATGAGCTAGGACTTTTGAGCTAGATATATTGAAGAGGTCTGACCGCAGAAGATACTAAAGTAACTCAACTAAACAAACGATACTGAAATAGTCCTAAGAATACAGTTGCATGTATCCGGGCATAATATTTATTTTTAAGGAGTTTTTTATGAAAGCAATCCCCCCCCCCCCCCCCCCCCCTCTAAAAAGAAGATTACTATGCTTCTCAGGGGTATAACGACGGCGCTGCTTATCCTTATAATGATAAGCGGATGTAAATCAGCACCAGAAAACAGATTAGAAAAAATAGCCGGCAATGCACCGGATGCAGTTCCCTATCTGCTTAATGAACTTAAAACCAAAAGAATTATTTTTATCGGTGATGATAGTACCATGATCAACGATGAGCTTTTCCTCGCAGAGCATCTACAGAGCTTCTATGACGCAGGCGTACGCTTTATTTTCACCGAAAATAATCTCGTTAGAGCCACTGAGCAATTTTTTCCAGCCTATCCTTGGATAACAGGCGATAGAGTAGAACGTGATACTCTAAAAGCTGCGCTCGCATCACTAGAACAGGCAACAAAGCAGAAAGACCCCTTGCACGTAATAGCGGCGGAAGCGCTATTCATAGAACCTGCACAAGATTTTCCCAATCAAATTGAGTGGATGAATTACCGGTCTGAGCGTATAGCGGCAGCAATCATTGAAACAATGGATACGGCGCCGGATGCAAAAGCTATCGTGTATATTACAAGCCTCCACGGTATTAAGACCAGTGAAATGAAGCAGGTAGACGCCGGTACGCAGGCGCAACAGATACCGTTAGGCTTGAGACTGGCTGAACATTACGGGGCTGCCTTCAGTTCTTTTAATTTTATTCTCCTCAGAGAGGATTATACCGCTGCATGGGAGCGCTTAACCGGCAGTCAAAAGATTATCATGCCGAAAGATTTCGTGAACAGCGATATTTTTTACCCCGGCTCAAACCGTCAGGAATGGTATGACGGATTTATAGTGGAAGAAGAGCATAATCTGGGAACGGTTCGCAGCTATGTGCCGACTGATACTGATCTGCGGTTCTTGGTGAAGTTCCTCAAAGGGTATGCAGCAAAAGATCCCCAATGGGAATGGGTTACCTTTTCTCAGGAAGAGTTGGATGCGGCTTATTTTTTAGACTGTTACTATCTGAAACTGTATTATGGGGAGCATTTTAACTATGCTGTCTGGAAAACGCCTGATGATGCGGCGGGGCAGTCATTGTCCCAAGCTGTGGAAGAACTGGAAGCGTATTGGCTCAAGGCACAGGCTAATCCCTCAAAACTGCTCGCCTTCCAGTATCCGGTGGAAACTATCCGTGCCTACTGTAGCGAGATGTACTATTCACTCCTTTCTGATGTTCTGCAATTTGACAGACCGATAACGGATTCTGAGGTTGTGCGACTCTCTCTCGCCGCGCTCCAGAGCGCCCGCGAACTATTCCCTGAAGATATATGGTCTCTTTACTGGATGGCTTTTATACAGACTGAAAACGGGGCATACGAACAGGGGCTTTTGAATTTTCAAGCCTTATTTGCCCATGATCTCAGCCGGTGCATGCCAATTCTGCCCCTCGCCTATAAAAAAGCTGCGCGCTGTGCGGCGGAACAGGGAGACCAAAGCCTTGCGGCGGCATATACTGCGCTCTCTGAAAGCTTGTACAATGAACAGGGCGCTGATCCGACGCGCGGTCCTTTTAGCATTGAGACCGGCTATCATCTAGGTGATACGAGCGGTAAAATCAAATCTAACTTTTAAGAAAAAGAGCGCAGAGAACAAATAGCGGCTCTGCTCTGGTTCACTCTCAGCCGCCTTTGCGCACCGCGGGCGCTTCCTCCACGGCAAGGTGGCTTTCCCTCAAGACAGAATGTACCAAACAGTGAGCTGCCCCAAGGCTTTTAGCGTTGGACTTCTTGTTTCACAGACCACGTAGACCGACAGAGCAAGCCCTGTCAATAAGTGCGGTTTCAGCCTCCGCACGCATTGTATTCCTGCGCACCGCAAGAATATTTATTTCTTCCTGTCGTATACGCCCGCTTTCCTATCTCTGTCTTCAAAGTGTCCGCATCCGCACGTATACCTCCTCTCCTCCAGCGTAAGTGTATTTTTTATTCCACACCGAGGACAATTTTGAGTTGAGGCGAATCATCTGTCCATTATGACCGTCTGAGACAGTTTTCATATGTCTCTCATTATTCCGCCCATAATCAAATGCGGTATCCGTTTCCCCCACCCCTTCATCTTTGATGACTTCCATCAAACTTTGATTGCCGCCGTCCAAAGTTCCGCGGGTTTTTACAGAATATCCGCGGACGGCTGTAAACGCCTCACAGGGCTGACTAAAAAAGGGGAATGGTATGTCCAAGACTGATTGGCTGCCCCGCAAAGAACAGGATTTTGCGGATCTATGCCAAAAATGGAAGAAAGGGTTGTCGGACCCGACTAATGCCACGGCTTTTGAATGGAAACCGGACGACCTTGACGAGGTTTTGATCGCGGTTGACGGCGCATTTCATATTGGATGCCGCTCCCATGTGTCTTTCAATGCCTGCCGTATACGCCCGCCCTTTTCAGACACCCTTTTGCTCCTCTCTTATCTATCTTTACTTGACAAGTCTTATTGCAAAAGGCTTGGGCTTTACGATTACCTTTTGTAAAAGCGGTTCTCATGCCGCAGCTCTTCGCTCATAGCGCCGTATCCTAAAAAACAGTGGCGGCAAAAAAAGAGATTAGCTTTATCTGCTGGAAACAGGGGCGCAACAGAGATCTCAGTGCTGCCAAAAGCAAGTGTAGTATATTGACTATGATATTCGCCTTACAGGAAGAAAAGAGCGTATCTGGATTTATCAAGACTCTGGAGGACGGCAGCTTGTGCAGAACAAAAGAGAGCTGTGAGCTTTCAGGGTATGACGGTAATTTTTGCCCCCAAGGATGCAAGCCGTGCGGCAAGATTTTCATACCCGCGCTCTATTTGGTAGACATTACGGATAGTACTCGTGCCTTGAGCGCAGAGAGCGGCAATGACCATAGCCATACCCGCGCGGACATCAGGACTGTGGAGTTCTGAGCCGGTCAAGCGTGATTTACCTGAGATAACCGCCCGATGCGGGTCGCAGAGCACTATGCGTGCACCCATAGTAATGAGCTTGTCAACAAAAAACAGCCGCGATTCAAACATCTTTTCATGAATCAGCACGGTCCCCTCGACTTGTGTCGCCGCAACCGTAATGATACTCATCAAATCAGGCGGAAAGCCGGGCCACGGGGCGTCATCAATCTTGGGTATCATGCCGCCTAAATCGCAGTTGACGCGCAGAGTCTGCTCTGCCGGGACGTGCAGGCACTGGTCTTTGTATTCCCAGCTTATGCCCAGTTTGCCAAAGGCAAATTGAGCCGGTCGTATGTCGCGCTCTTGTATACCGGTGATGTACAAATCCCCGCCGGTTACGGCTGCAAGTCCTATAAAAGAGCCGACTTCCATAAAATCGGCGCCTATGGTGTATTCACAGCCTGACAAACGCGGCACACCGTGGATGGTCAGGATATTTGAGCCTATGCCTTCAATCCGTGCGCCCATTACCCCGAGCATACGGCACAAATCCTGCACATGCGGCTCACTTGCAGCGTTGGTCAGCACGGTTGTCCCGCAGGCGCATACCGCCGCCATGAGCGCATTCTCTGTTGCGGTTACCGATGCTTCATCTAAGAATATATCCTTACCGCGCAGCGCGTCAGCCTTAAAGGTGAATTGTCCGTTTATATCAACCGAAGCGCCCAGTTCACTTAACGCCAGAAAGTGCGTATCAAGGCGTCTTCTCCCTATCACATCGCCGCCGGGCGGAGGCAACACGACCGCGCCGGTTCTGCTTAAAAGCGGTCCTGCAAACAGAATAGAAGCCCTGATCAAAGCGGCGTACTGCGCTGGTATGGTGTGCGTGCTGATAGTATGTGCGTGCAGTCGGTAGGTGCCGGGGGAGAGCCGCTCCACCGTGCCGCCGAGCGCACGGTATACGGTAAGCATTACTTGAACATCTTCAATATCGGGAATGTTGTTAAGAACAACCGGTTCATCGGTCATAAGAGAAGCTGCGATACAGGGCAGCGCCGCATTTTTATTCCCGCCTGCATGGATTGTCCCCTGCACCGGCGTCCCGCCTTTAATACGGTATTCTTTATTCATTATGACAACTCTAGTCTTTTACCTCTCACTCGTCAACAGACTAAGATTACAGTTGAGCGCTGTACAGATTTAGAGAGAAGAAGAGAAGAAGACAGACCTCAGAAATACAGAAATAGGTCAGACCTCGCTCGTCCTCAAAAATAAATAAAAATATTGTGATCTGATTAAAGCAAAAGGCAGAGTCGGTTCCATTATAGAGGTATTATGTCTAGTCATAATTTGCCCAGAGGGCTTACAGACCAAGGTCTGACCTATCATGTTACTTCGGCAGTGAACCGGAATGCTTTTGAATTACAGCCGGATGAGATGAAAGAACTCTTTCTAACCGTGATTGGAGAAGCTAAAACCTCCAAAGGCTTCAAGTTTAAGCTGTTGAACTTCTGCATCATGGATAATCATTTCCACTTTCTCATTACGCCTGAAAAAGGGCAGAGTCTCTCTGAGATATTGAAGTGGATCAAGATGGTTTTCGCTATTCGGTGGAACAAGAAGCACCATAAGACCGGTCATTTCTGGGGCGATCGCTTTTATTCACGAGAGATCAAGGACGAAAAGGATTTTTGGAACGTCTACAATTACATAGATCAAAATCCAGTTGTGGCAGAACTGGTGCAGAAGCCTGAAGACTGGCAGTACAGCGGCGCATACCATCGGGAACATGGCATTGTCAGCATTGTCTCGCTGGTAACTGACACAGCTTGGCGGTCAGACCTTAAGCTGCTCCAATGAGACCTCACCCTCGAGAGATGCGGCAGTCTTAGTCCAGAGAGCAAGGAGTTTTTGCCGATCCCGCGGTCAATCCGAGCCACAGTCAGAGGTCCTTACACTGCATTAGGGCAGGGGCATACCAATACTATCAGCAATTAGGGTGCGCGGCGCAGGCGCTGAATCGCTATACTCGACCGCATCACGTAGCTGTCCTCTTGCCGCTTCAAGACTGGCGCTGTCTTTTGCCCAGACCGTCATTATACCCTCCCCGCCGCTCACCGGATCGCCGGCTTTCTTGTGAAACTGCACACCGGCTGTCGGACAGACAGTATCCTCGGTACTGCTGCGCCCTATGCCCAGCAAAATGCCGGCATGCCCTACCTTTCCCGCATCAATCCGTGCAATAAAGCCGCCACGCACGGCTTGTATTTGCTCCTGCGCCGGCGAGCGGTACGTGCCACGTAGGGATAAGAGCTGGTCGGGATCGCCCCCTTGAGCGGCAATGTTGTTCAAAAAGAGCTGCCGTGGCTTGCCACTTGCCAAAGCTTGCGCACAAAGCAAACGCCCTGCCGCGATGTCCTGCGCCTGACCGCCTAAAACTGCCATAGATGCGGCTAATGCCAGGGTTATTTCCATAAGATCAGGCGGTCCTTTCCCTTCCAGACAGTCCAGTGTTTCCTCAATTTCCAAGAAATTGCCGGTCATAAATCCCAGAGGCTGATCCATGTCGGTTAAGAGAGCAACGACCCGCATGCCAAGTTCGCTTCCGGTCTTGACCAAAGAAGCTGCCAAGTGCTGTGCAGCGCTTTTTTCTTTCATAAAAGCGCCTGATCCGTATTTTACATCCATGACTAAAGCTTCTGCGCCTTCAGCGGCTTTCTTGGCAAGTATACTTGCGGTGATCAGAGGGATTGACTCGACAGTACCGGTTACATCACGTAAGGCATAGAGCAGCCTGTCCGCCGGCACGGTATCTTGAGTCTGACCGGTCATGGCAAAACCATTACGGGCAAGGATTGTGCGGAATTGCTCTTGATTGAGAGCGGTGCGGTAGCCGGGAATACTTTCGAGTTTATCCAGAGTGCCGCCGGTATGTCCTAGGGCGCGCCCGCTCATCATGGGGACTTTTATGCCCCTTGAGGCAAGAAGCGGCGCTAGAATCAGGCTGGTTTTATCGCCGACACCGCCGGTTGAATGTTTATCCACAAAAGGTCCCGGTATACCGGCAAGGTTCATACGCACGCCGGACTCAAGCATAATCCGGGTTAGGGTTGCGGTTTCTGACTGGCTCATTCCTTGAAAAAAGACAGCCATTGCCCAAGCAGAAACCTGATATGCAGGAATATCGCCGGCGACATAGCCGCCGATTAAAAACTGAAGTTCATGCCGGCTCAACTCTCCGCCGGCTCGTTTTTTAATAATAATGTCAACTGCACGCATAGCAGCACCTCCGCTTTATTTTAGTAGTACTCTCTATATCGGAATATGCAAGGCTCACCTATTTGAAGGTTTCAATCGATCTATCCTGCCTTCAAGGTCTGACCTATGTCGGGTCAAGAGGCGAGGTCTGTCCTATGGGGCTATGGGGTATTCCACCAGTAAATACAGTGCAGTTAGGCTTGCATGAGAACGAGATCTGACCTAAGTCGGATCAGAGGTCTAATCTATGTTGGGTCAGTAGGCTGAAATGATTTGGTTTATGAGGCGAAAGAAAGGCAAGGTCTGACTTTGCCCTGTCAGCTATTCTGACTGCACCCAGTCAGCCACCTTGACTGCACCGTATCAGACTGACTGAGAAAGATAGGACAGACCTCGCCCCCTCAGCAGGCTGAAAAAGCGTATCCGACCGTGGGGTCGGTCAGACCTCGGATAGGGAGAGAAGATTACTTTAGTTTTATTAAAGAAGCAATCAAGCTCCCGCTCCTTTTAGGTGTTTTGTGCGGCTAACGCGCGGACTAAAACAGGCAATCCATAAAGTCGAATAAAACCTTGGGCATCAGCATGGTTATACAATTCACCTGTGGTAAAGCTGGCAAGTTCATGACTGTACAGCGAATACGGTGAGGAAGAACCTGCTGCGGTAATACTGCCTTTATACAATTTGAGGCGCACGGTACCGCTTACTGTTTTTTGTGTTGAATCGACAAATGCACTGAGAGCTTCACGCAGCGGGGTAAACCACAATCCTCCGTAGATAAGCTGTGCCATCGTGCAGGCAACATGCTGTTTGAACTCGTATGTTTGACGGTCTAAACAGAGATGTTCAAGTTCGCCGTGGGCGTAGTACAGGATTGAACCGCCTGGTGTTTCATAGACACCGCGGCTTTTCATGCCGACAACTCGGTTTTCCACGAGGTCAACAATACCGACACCGTTGCGACCGCCAATCTTATTGAGGGTTTGGACTAATTCTATGGCGGCAAGCTTTTCTCCGTTTACCGCTACAGGAATACCGGCTTCAAAGGCAAGGTCTACATACTCAGGAGTATTCGGCGCCTTTTCCGGTGGGACAGTCATTTTAAGCATAGTCTCCAGTTTTGGTTCGTGTACCGGGTCTTCTAAATCAAGCCCTTCGTGCGAAATGTGCCAAATATTGTCGTCTCGACTGTAAGAATCGCTTTTTTTCATAGGGACGCTTATACCGCGCTGTTCAAGGTAGGTAATTTCTTCTTCACGGCTTTTAATATCCCATGTCCGCCACGGAGCGATGATTTCAAGATCAGGTGCAAAAGCCATAATCCCCAGATCAAACCGTATCTGATCATTTCCCTTCCCGGTTGCACCATGGGCTATTGCAACAGCGCCTTCTTTCCGAGCCTGCTCAACGAGTACTTTTGCTATGAGCGGTCGAGCAGTGGCAGTACCAAGAAGGTACTTATCCTCATAAACAGCGCTGGCTTTAAGCGCCTGCCATATATACTGTTCAATATACTCCGCGCGGACATCACGTACCACACACGATACGGCGCCTGTATCCAGCGCCCGTTGTTTAATAGCCGCCCAGTCGGCTTCTTGTCCTAAATCTACGCATACTGCTACAATATCGTACTCGTAGCGTTCTTTAAGCCAAGGGATAATTACTGTCGTATCTAAACCGCCTGAATAGGCAAGTACTAGTTTCTTTTTCACAAGGACCTCTCTTTGTGAGGAGTGTATCACAAGGGGAGCAGGGGAGTAAAGGGGGAATTATCTTTTGGCTAATAGTATGATTGTGAGAGATACAGGACTCGAACCTGCCACCTTCAGCTCCGGAGGCTGACGCTCTATCCAGATGAGCTAATCTCTCTTTCTAGCGGCAATTGGGCTTGAACCAATGACAAAACGGATATGAGCCGTTTGCTCTGCCAACTGAGCTATGCCGCCTTTATTGACAAAACCAATGCTAACATAAAATCGGTCTTTCTGTCAACACGTATTCACATCCTCAGCCCTCTTTTATACACCGGTTACTCACTAAACCGTCCATTACCGGTTTATGCGCGAGAAGGGTTGACCTTCATTACTGAGCTTTTCTTAAAATGCACCTTACTTAAGCGCTATACCCACGATTTTCCTAAGCATGGCGTGGAACTAACGCTGCGCTCTGTACGGGTAATAAACCCTGCTAATACGCACCAATATCTGTTCGGTACTGCATTCCGGTAAAATTAACCGCGGTAATGCCACTATACGCTTTTTCACGAGCGCCTTGCGGACTACTGTCCCATGCAGAAACAGCGCAGACTCGACCACCGTTTGTATACAAATTACCATTCTTTGTATATGTTCCAGCCATAAACGGTATGGCACCAGTATGGATAAGCTTTTCTCGCTCAAGTGTAATAAGCTCTCCTCGCCGATAAGGTCCAGGGTATCCGTCTGCAACGGCAACCACCGTACACACAGCTCCCGCTTTCCATACCAGAGGAAAGGTGGCAAGTGAACCGTCAAGTATGGCAGAACACAGTGAGACCATATCTGATTCAAGTAGGGGAAGTACCGTTTGCGTTTCCGGATCGCCGAGTCGAACGTTATATTCCAAGAGGTAACAACGGTTTTCTTGTATCATTAAACCAAAAAAAATAAATCCTCGGTAATCCATGCCTTCTTGTTGCATACCATACACTGTTGGCTCCAGGATGGCATGAAGAAAATCATCGTAAGCCGCTTGAGAAAAATCCGGCACTGGCGCTATTGCACCCATGCCGCCGGTATTTGGTCCTTGTCCGCCGTCAAACCGGCGTTTATGATCACGGGCGGCAATAAAAGGAACGATAACTCCAGCTTTTCCCGGCACAATACTGACAGCAGCCAGCACCGACACTTCTGTACCGGCAAGAAATTCTTCTATGACCACTGTTTTTCCCGCATCACTTCCTGTTGCTTCTACACTCATTAAGGAAAGAAGAGCTGATTGGGCAGTCGATAAATCTTCAGCTATAATAACCCCTTTCCCCGCTGCAAGCCCATCAGCTTTAATGACCACTGATGACTGTGTTGTCAGATAGCTTTGTACATAGGCTTGCGCTTGTTTATAATCACAAAAACTCCGGCTTGCCGCGGTCCTCACCCCAAACCTCTGCATAAATGCCTTAGCATAATCTTTACTGGCTTCCAAGGCGCTCTCTCGTTGAGCCGGACCAACAATAGCAAGCCCAGCAGCACGGAACCGGTCTACAATGCCCTGTGCAAGCGGCTCCTCAGGTCCGACAACCGTCAAATCAATGCCTTTGCTCCGTGCAAAAGCGAGCGCTGCCTCAGCAGTAGTACAATCCGGCAGGTTTTCACATTTTTGTTCCCCTGCGGTTCCTCCGTTTCCGGGAGCAAGATATACATTCTTTACCGCTGCCGACTGGGCTATTTTCCAGGCGAGTGCGTGTTCTCTCCCTCCTGAGCCAATGATGAGTACCTTCACCAGTACAACCTCCAGCTTGCCGTGATACAGAGCAAAAGCTCTGTATAAAAATAATCTCCGAAGATAGCGCATTCATCAACGCCATTGTTCTCCGGCTTGCCATACACACCGTGCAGCAAAATACCATTTGATTCAGGGACCGTCTTTGTCGTGTAGGACTGTGCCAAAGATGCTGATCTGTGCAAGGCTGCATATTCAAAAAGACGCCGCTCAGGAGCCCCAACCGACAGCGCGGCGCTTAATACCAGCAATCCGCATGCAGCAATAGCGCTTGCCGAATTATCACGCTCATCTCTCTGTATAAAAATAAGATACCGGTAAGCAACCAGATCATCAGGGATATGGTTGAGAAAATACCATGCCAGTCCCCGTGCGCTTTCCAATACCGCCGGCTCCTTTGTATAGAAGACGGAGCATTTCATACTGGAATGCCGCTCCCGCGTCTCTTTTAATGTTTGGCGTATATGCCCGCCCTTTTCAGACACCTTTTTGCCCCTCTCTTATCTATCTTTCTATATATATCTATCTTTCTTGTCAAGTCTTATTTCAAAAGGCTTGGGCTTTCACCGACTTTCTGTAAAGCTCTCTCCTTGCAGCCCTTCACCTGCATACCGCTCAACTGATACTCCACTGCACTGGCTCACCGGAAAACGGTTCAAAAAAAGACAGGCTCTCGGCGCAAAGCTCAAGGGTTCCGTCCGCCTCCTTTCCCCCATACAGGCTGTCGTTTAAGAGAGGATAGCCAAGCCATGAGAGATGACAGCGTATTTGATGTCGGAAACCTTGCGTGATTTGTACTGTCCATTGCACTGTTGCGCCGCATTCAAGACACTCGACAATGGTTGTCGTGTATAGATTGTCCGGCACTGTGGAGGCGGTCAGAGGGCGTACCGTCTGCCGTCCTTTGCCGTAGGCTCTAAAAGCGCTTTTGAGCATGAACGGCGGGGACGCGGCAGGAGGGCGGGGAGGGAAGCCGGGCAAAAGCGCTACCTCTGTGTTTGCACTCACTGCCCGGTACTGTTTGGTAAACAGCCCTGCCTTTTGTTGGGCAGCAAGCGCCTCAAAGGTGCGCTGATTGCGCGCACAGAGGATTAAGCCCCGTGTTTCATAATCAAGCCGGTGCAGTACGCCGCCTTCCCAGGGGTTTCTGCCTTTGACCTGCATAAGTTCCGGGAAGCGCTCGGCGCACCAGCAAAGCAAAGTCTGATCCTTGCTCTTGCGGAGCGGCACAGAATGCAGTAACGGCGGCTTATACACAACAAGGTAGTGGGGAGTTTCAGCCAGTACACAAGGGCTGCCGCTCTTTTCTAGCCTGTTCTCGAGCGAGAGTTCCTTCTGTTCGCTCTCGGCAAAGCAGGGTTCGCTTATACAACCTTCTGTCGTGTCTTGCTTAGTCCTCTTAGTTTGGCGCATAATTCTGTCCCTTCTCCCTTTTCACAGACCAAACTTAGACTGACAGAGCAAGCCCTGTCAATCCAGCGGTTTCAGTCTCTGCACGCATTGTATTCTTGCGCCCCGGCTGAAACCGCCCTCCAGAAGCGGTCCTACAAGGTGCAGAGAAAAGTCATTGGTATAAGAATTGACCCGCTCTTTTTCGAGGTTTTCCAGCTCAGGCATATTAAAGAAGCCTTTCTCGGTTAAGGTGTTGTTTTCATAATACAGTCCACCCCCAAGGGAGAAGGTATATCTTTCCGCGGCACGCATTGCATATTGAAACGGCAGGAAGAAAACTTCAAAGAGCTGTTCATTTACCGCATTGAGAGAATCCTTTACCTCAAACAGTTCCTCGTTTTTGCTTATTGCCGTAGACCGAAAATTCACCGCTCCGCTCAAGGTATCTGTGTATTTAAGATTAAAACCCAGATCGGTAATAGAACCCTCTTTGAGTGGTTTGGAGGCAAGAGAAAAGCCAAAATTGCCTAAACTAAACTTTTTCGGTTCTTGGGCATACCCTGCGTTGCTCAGCGTTAAGCCTATACTCCAGAGGAGCAGCCAAATTTTTCTATACATTATTTCCTCCATTTTATTTATCTAGGGCGTGTCGTCAAAAGTAAGGAAATAAAGTAAGATAACAAGATGAAAGAAAACGGAAAAGCACTGCACAGACATGACATCAGTCATAACCTGTGGAAAAAGATAAAAGACTTACTGCCAGAAGCGGCAGGTAAACAGGGACGAATGGCTCATGACAACCGACGCTTTATCAATGCTGTATCTTGGATTATCAGAACCGGTGTTCCTTGGAGAGACTTACCTCCTGAATACGGCAACTGGAAAAATACACACCGACACTTTTGCCGCTGGCAGGATAGAGATGTCTGGAAAACAAGAGCCGCTGAAGTTATCGGGGAAGTAGATACCCAGTGGCTTATGATAGATGCAACTTATAGTAAAGTCCATACAGACGGATGTACAGCGGTTGGAGGAAATCAAGCAATAGGGCGTACAAAAGGGGGCTCAATACCAAAGTCCACCTTGCTATAGATAAGAAGGGAAAGCCGGTACGTATCATAGTTTCAGCGGGGCAGGAGGCGGATTGCACCTATGCACCGCCCTTAATGGCAGGGTTATCGGTAAAAGTCTTGTTAGCCGATAGATGGTATGACGTGAACCAGGGAGGAGACACAGCCTGTGCAAGAGGTATTAAGGTAGTTATTCCTTCCAAGCGTAGTCGGAAGGTGGTAAGGACTTATGATAGAGAGCTGTATAAGAAGCGCCATCTTATTGAGAATGTGTTTCGGTGGCTTAAACAGTGGAGAGGTATTGCTACTCGGTATGCTAAACGCTCTGATTCCTTACAGACATGACATCAGTGATAGGCTGTGGGAAAAAATAAAAGACTTACTTCCAGGAGCGGCAGGTAAACAGGGTCGAATGGCTCATGACAATCAACTCTTTATCAACGCAGTATCCTGGATTATCAGAACCGGCGTTCCTTGGAGAGACTTACCTCCTGAATACGGCAACTGGAAAAATACACACCGA
>JAISMB010000043.1 GCA_031276945.1 Spirochaetaceae bacterium
ACATCGTTCTCTTTCCTCATCTTCACTACGAACTTATTCTTCGCGTCCTGTTTCTTGTTCTCAATCTTTTCTTATTCTTTATCGACTATCTTCCGCGGTCTTTCATGGTTCTTCGTCCGCGCCGCTTGGGTGGGATAACGAGTTCACTATCTCTTGAACGGGCGGTGTCCGCTATCTGGTTCACCCTCAGTTAAGCGCAATCCGCCTCCTGCCCCGCCGAAACGTATGATACGCACCGGCTTTCCCTTCTTAATTTATAGCAAGATGGACTTTGGTATTCAGCCCTTTTTTGTAGTTCTAGCGCTTGATTATTTATAAAAAACAGCAATTTCCGCTGTGCGGCAACAAATTCGGGGCAAAAAACTGCGCATAACGTTCCGGGGCTGTTTACGAAGGTTTGGCGGCGAAGCGTAAACAGCCTTGTCCCTCTATTAACATAATCTTATAATATATATACTTGTTTTAACTTTATGTTTTATGTTAATGATGTTTGTTTATGCACTATTAGCAAGTAGGAGGGTTAATAGCACACTATGAAACAGAAAAAAATACGTTGTTCGTGGAGAAAAGACGCTGGTAAGTTCCAAGTCTCTTTCCTCTGGGCTCCCGGTAAATGGTTCTTGACCCCTGTCTCAACCAAACAAAACCGTGAAGCCGCTATCATCTGGGCTGTCGAAAATGAAAAACTTTTATTTAATAAAATTATATATCCTCACTTCCCTCTCTTTCAAGATGCTGTCAAGGGCTTCTTTGATATAGACGGATATTTTTTCCTTAAAAAAGAAAAAAAAGGAAAGCATTATGATGAATCTTTTTATAGGCATAAACGTGGTCATCTTAACCATTATATTTTGCCTTTCTTCAAAAACTTCAAAATAAATGAAATCTCTACTTTCCTTTGTGAGCAATTTACTTTTTCACCCGCTTTAGATGACCTCTCTAACGAAACGAAAAATAAAATTATTGACACCCTCAAAGATATTTTCAAGCCTTTCGTTGATAAGGGATTAATAGCTCATAATCCGGTTGATGGCGTAGAGCGTTTCGGTGCGGATAGAATTGAACGCAAACCCTTCACCAAAGCAGAATTAAAAAAACTCTATCCTCCCGATATTAACAAAGCCATTGACTTATGGTGTAGTCCTCTCAATCTCTTGTGGGGAATAGTTCTCCGCGATACCGGCTGCCGACCAAGCGAGGCTCTGGCATGGACGTGGAATGACTACTCTGACGAACATGGGGGCTTTGTTATCACCAAACGGATGAGAGATGGAGAGGTACGATCCGGTACAAAAGCCGGAAAGCGTAAATATCGAGCTGTGCTGCTCTCTCAAATGGGAAAGGATTTAGTAGCCTTACTCAAAAGCTCTGATACTGCTGCACGGATATTTCCGTTTAACAAAACCAATACCGGCAATGCAATTCTGCATAAAGCACTAGCTCGTGCCGGAATTGCCGCTGAAAGAAGAAGTCAATATTGCCTCCGCCATACGGCGGTAACGCAGACAATAGATATAGACAGAAGTTTTGCTCAAGAAATATTTGGACACGCAAGTGTAAAAATACAGGATAATTATGATCATCCGGACAATGAACAATTATTCAAGCGGATTGCTGAAAAAGGGGCTGACATTCTGAAAAGCCGGCTAGAGGAAAATGAATAAGGAGGAGATGGTATGCGTATTGAAACATGGAAAGGACAGAGTATCCGCTTTGTAGAGCGGGACGGTGAGTGGTGGGCAGTCGCTAAAGATGTAGCGGCTGCATTGGGGCATGAGTATACGCCGCACATGTAAAAAATTTGGAAATCGCAAAAAAAATATACGCTCTATTCGGAATAGAACCCGGAGCATTGCGGAATCCTATCCCAGAATATAATCCCCCAGAAAAACCGCCTACTGATGAAGGCGTTTATTTACTTCGTGCTGATAATGGGCTCATTAAAATCGGCTGCACGAGTAATTTACAAAAACGTATTGCGGACATAACTATATATTCTCCCTGTGAAATAACTCTCATCGGTTTTTTTAGATGTAAAGATTTCCATAAGAAAGAAGCAAAATTACATCAACAATTTGCTGGTAAACGTATACGAGGAGAATGGTTCAATCTTGATGAAGCCGATCTTATGGCACTTAATAAACGCTTTAATTTAGGTCTTTCAATAAGTGAAAAGATTTACGAAAAATATAAAAAATGATTATATAAGGCTGCATGATTAGTTTACTCTGACTTAGAGTAAGCAGGTGAAATATGAATATAGGATTAGAGTTCATCACATCAATAGTGATAACCGCGGTCGGTATTGCAGCATCTATAGGGTATTTTAAGCACAAAATAGAGGACACGGCTGAAGATTTCAAGGAATGGAAAAATGATCACAAAGACGGCTGTAGAGGACTAAAAGACCTTTTTGATCGGGTCAATAGTATCTCTAATCGGCAAGCAGAGTTTGAAGGACAAATAGCTGGATTATTAGCTTCCATTGCTGAAATAAAAGCGAAACTCGATAGCCTCCAGGAGATCAAAGATAGTATCAAGCGCATAGATAATCGGCTTGATATCTGGCTTGATTCGCACAAGGCTGAAATAAAAGTATGAAAAATACCAATACCAAAGGTAAAAAGCAGAAAGCGTACTGGTTATCTATTGTTGTGCTGGTAGGCTTGTACGTGATAACGCTTTTATATGCGCCGGATATACTCAAGGATATAGGCAGTATGTATGTGATTTCTATAGCGGCGGCTACTGGATTATTTCAGGCGGCACAGTGTTTCGACACGCTGACCATAAGCAAACATTTCAGACAGGAATTGTCTGATAAGGAGTAAAAGGGAATGAAAAAGGTAATGATTAGTCAGCCTATGAAAGGGTTGACTGATGAACAAATTAAAAAAGTTAGAGTGGAAGCAATAGAAAAGTTGCAAGCAGATGGCTATGAAGTTGTAGATAATTTCTTTACGGATGTCCCAGAAGTTAAAAATATTCCGTTATACCATCTCGCTAAAAGTATTCTCATGCTTGCTGACTGTGATGCTTTGTATATGTGCGAAGGGTGGACAAAAGCAAGAGGATGTTTGATTGAGTACGAATGCGCCGTAAAATACGGTATCAAAGTATTTATACCGGAACATGATAAAACAAGACAACAAGATAAGGAGTAAAAAAAGGAATGAAAGCAGGAATACAGCGTATAGCAAGCGAAGTGGGTGAAGCGGGGTGTTACGCCCTCTGTATCATGGAGTTAGCAGAGCGGATTACCGGTAAGAGTATAGACGTCTTGAAAGCATTCATTGACGGGGTTCATGCAAAGTGTATCTATTACAACTTTGATAATCCAGAAGACCCTGACAACTCTACCGTAACAGACGCCGGTCGGTTTCTGACTTTGCTGACGGGAAAAAAGTATAGCCATAGGTACGAGTCAGACCGGAAGAAGCCGCTTAAAACCGGCGAACTCATTGTTGAGAGATGGGAGAGGAAGGCTACCGGTAAGACGTACGGGCATTTTGTCCTGCCTGACTGGGACCCGCTGGGAAACAGTCTTACGCTGAAAATGGGGTATTGGGTCAGCAATCGTATTTTCACGCCGGTTTAACTATTTAACTAAAAGGAAAAGTAATGGATGTTACGGTTTTTGACGTGGTTGTTCTTGTTCTTGCGGTTTTCGTCTGTGTTGTGGTCTGCTGTTCCTCTTCAGGAAATGTCAGACAAGGAACTGGTGCAGCGGGCGCTGATTCTGGTGAACTCCTTAAAAGAGATCAACAAGACATTAGAAAAGTCATTGATGGGATCGGAGATAGCACGACAGAACTTACAGACAGAATTGAACAGGATGTCGCTACAGTTATCGCAATTACAGCAGGAATTGATACAGCAACAGGATATACTACAGACATCGCGCAGGGAATTAACGACAGTCTCTTCCTTATTGAAAAGATCGGAGACGGACTTGACCAACTTGAGGGCATACTGCGAGAGCTTGAAAAGCGAACTGGACTTACAGACGGAGTTGGCGAAGAGAAAACAGATATGGATTAACCTCTTGTCAGCAGCAATTATGCTGGCAAGTTTAGTTATAATTGTGCTTTTTTTTATTTTTTTTATAAAAAGGAAAATCTAACCATTACCATCCCGGCGCTATATTCTGCGCCGTACTGCCTTGTATACAAGACAGCTCATAGAGTATCTCTTTTTTACGTTTTACAAGCGCAGCGTAATCCGGCATAGTTACACTGCGTGAACCTCCGCCACTGTTGAGCGAGTTAGACTGTCCACCAACCAATATGCCCGATAGAGCGCGCTCTATTTCATTCAATTCTCGCAACAGAGTTTCTTCGTTCATTTGCCTCTTGCCCCTCCTTAAAACATGGTGTTGTCATTGCTGTCTCCCCATATTATGTCTATCCTTGCTCGGGTAACCTGAGCAGCAGAAAACGAAGCCGCTATCGAGTTTGCCGACAGGGTAATCGTCCAGTTATAACCTCCTGACTTCCATGAGTTAGAGACTCCGCTAAAATTATAAGGTATAAAATTAGAGGATGATGAATCCCCAATTTCGTATTTATGCAGCAGAAAATCGCAGACCGCGACTGAAGTCCCTGAATTCAGGTTCTCGTAAAATACGATTTTGCCGAAGAACCGGTACCTATCATCAGTGATTCCCATTTTCTCAAGCATCCATGCGGCGTCAATGGTTTCGGGAGACCCTTCGACGGTAACCTTGTTCCAACTTTTACGAAAGGTAAAGGACGCCCTCTGCGTGTCCCCTATGGGGGTCAGTACGCCCCCCGCTCTTTTTATATATTCTATCGCCATGATTTATCTCCTTAAACAATCACCGTTTTGGGCGGTATAAACAAGCAAGACTGCGAAACGCTATCCGCACCCGCCATCTTCTGTACAGTTATAACATCCCCAACATTCACTGGGAGTATAGCCATACTTTCACCATTACCTGAAAAAGAACCCCAAACCCTGCAAACTTCAGTATTATTTATTTTAACCGCTAAGTGAATGTGAGTGTTCTCGGTATACGTTTTAGACACCATTACCTTAACAAACCCAAAACTAGTTACTGTAAATGAAGATGATATACTAGTGAGCCTATTTATGGTTTCAATATGGGCATAATCCGGTATTAGCATAGGAATACCAGTGGGCGGGAACTCCCACAACTTTATCACCCGCGCCCCTACCGGGATATTCTCGCTGTCCGCGTTAAACTCCGCTTCCGTGTCGTAGACGTAGCTGAGCTTTACGTTCTTGGTGTCCGCTACCGGCTCCAAGCCGTCTATGCTGTCCACCTTGCCGGATATGCCGGGGGTGAACTTCCCATCAATCCCGATGACCATCGCCTTCCCCGCGTCAGCGGCGTCCTGTTGTTTCGGCACCAGCCCAAACGCCGCCCTTCGGGAGATCAGCTTCTGCTCATCATCTGCGCTGTCGGTATCGGGTAAGGTCTGCTCTACTTGACTGCCCTGTAACGCCCCGTTAATGAGCGTCTTTATGACATCGGCAACGGTAAGCGCCCCATCCGTGTCAAGACTTATCCACTGCTCGTCCGGTGCGAACACTTTATCAATTACCACCTGCCATTCAGTTTGAGACAAGGTATCGTTCTTCCATACCCGCCCCTGCTGTCCGGCGGCGGTTACGTCCAAGTCCTGCACCACATAGTACGTCCCATTAGGCGCATCGGCGGCAGCGGGTAGCTCGCTTTCCTTAGCGATAACCCCCGGCGTTTTAAGCCCTTGGGAGAGGGCAGCCATAATATCATTGACGATAGCCTGTATTTCACCTTTGTTGAGTACAAGGTCATCATCGTTGATGTCGGCTGCCTGCGTCAGTACATCCTTGTCTTTGCGCAAGTATAGTTTGATATTTCCGCCGTTATCTGTGGCAAAAATAAGCCGCCTACTCCCCTCACTAGGAGATGACGCTTTTCTTCCGGTTATCCCGCCGATAGTCGGATTGCCTGACTCAGTATTGGTCTCAAAGCCGAACATCGTCTGTGTGTCAGCCTTAGCAGTGTGAACAGAGAAGCCATCATTATCCGGACTGATGGTAATATCCGTTGAGCCATTGGTATGGTCTGCGTGTTTGTCTACCTTTTGGTTTTCTGCACCGGATGCCCTCGTTGTCTCAGTGCTTATATTTTCCTGTAGCGTTGTATCCGCGGCAATACGTGCCTGCACCTCGGCGTTGACAGCTATTGACAGAGTGCTTTCTGTTCCCATAGCCCGACTTGTCTCAGCATTTATATTTTCCTGTAGCGCTGTATCCGCGGCAGTGCGTGTCTGCGCCTCCGCTGTAACCGCCGCCTCTATTGCTGCCTGCTGCTCCGCACTCACCGGCTTTTCAAGGTCAGAGGTGTTGTCGACTTTTTCGAGTCCGACATCAGCTTTCGTGATGACTACCGCCCCCTTCCTGCCATTGACGCTGCTGACATCATCAGAATTGTCTATCTTGATCCACGCCGGCGCATGATTGCCCTGACAGACTGCCCAATCACCATTATTGAAGGCTAATCCTGAAAATGTATAATTGTCTTGCGCTATGAAGTAATACCCCGGATACTGCCCTACCTGAACAGTATTTATGAGAACACCATCTAATGCAGGTGCGTAACTTGAGGCGCTTATTATGCCATTTGTGCCGAACACTCCGCCGTATACCATCTGCCCTAATATGGAATCAGGGAGATAGTGCGGATTGATTTTGCCGTCAGTACCTATTATGGCGTTTACGGAATCTGGTATTTTATCCAGCTTGCTCGTGAGCAGTAAGTTCACCTGCGCGGTGATCTGTTCTATGTCCCCCCGTATATAAGGGAGCGCTATCCATGAGCTTATTCCGTTACCGACTTTTATCATATTTGCATGAGTACCGGCTGACACTACGCCGATTTCACCGGGTTCAAGCACTCTGTTGGATAGTATCCAGTTTGACTCCGTGTCTAGGCGTAATCTAATTATTGCGTTATAGGTAATCATATCTGCCTTTATTCCTTAATTCTATAGTTTTGAGATAGTGCAGTATCCGGCTGCACTGTCGCCGTCAGGTCTCTGCCAGCCCGGTGCGCCGCCGCCACCACCGCCGCCGCCACCACCACCAGTATTACTATAGACACCCTTGCCACCAACTACTCCATCAGCACCATTGCTACCTTTATAGCTTCTACCACCAGTGCCACCACTGCCACCAGTGTCTCCAAATCCTTCACCGGCTGCATTATCATTCCTTTCACCTGTTTCACCAATACTACCATAGCTACCACTGCCACCATAGCCACCATTACCACCATTAGCTAAACCTGATCTACCTTGACCACCTTGACCATAGCCACTAATAAAGCCTGTCTGTCCTCCGGAAGAATTGCCTTCTCTTATACGATTTGTTTTAATAATACCTCTCAATTCACTTTCTTCTCCTGCGCCACTGCCACCACCAAAACCACCAGTACCTTTACGATTATACCCACCGCCATTACCGCCAGCACCACCATTATAGCCGTTACCACCGACCTTTGCAGTAAGCAGTACTTTTCCTTCGTGAAAAAATATTCTATACTTTGTATCATAAACAGACGGCACTCCACCTGATCCACCTGAAGCTCCTGCATTTGCTCCACCATCTCCTGCGCCTAATCCACTTCGTAATTCAGCATAATACCAGCCTCGCTGGAGCGATACTTCTTGTATACCCTTTGTTGTCTTGCTGAAGACCTGAGCGCCCGGACTTCCACTCAGTGTCCCACGCGACACCCAGTTGAGCGTCCTCTTGTTTTCTGCCGTATAACACCCAAGCTTTCCAAAATCATAAATGCCCGGTCGTGTTACCAAAGACGCGGAAGCCGTGCCGTTCCCATTGTCAGTGATTGCTACCCAGTAAGCCGTATTATTGCTAGGTTTGCTCAAACTTATCGTACTGTTCAGTTTGAACAGTACTCCATTTATTTCTACGACACCGCCTGCTGGTATGCTTATCGTACCGCTACCGTTGTCAAACGGTGCTGTAGTATCAAGTCCTGTTTGTAAACAGAATATATTTGTATTCTGCCGCTGATATCCGGTCGATACCGCTTCCGGCACGTTAGTTGGATTCGGTAATTGTTTAAATTCATTAGCCATCAAGAGCCTCCAAAGTTATTTTATCTTGAGCATTGTCAAGTTCTTTTATGATCCATTTTTTATGGGTTGAATATTCACGCCCATTCACCACCATTGCCATATTCACAGTATCAAGCAGATTCCAAGCACTGGTATCCAGTCCGATTGCCAGTTTTACAGTATCCTTAATCACGGAAAACCGGCTTGAAACCCGCAAGGCAAGAGTACGGGCATTACTTTCAGTGGTGAGCCGTGTTTCAAACGTTTCAGTTTTCAGTTTGTGGTAATATTCTTCTGCTTTCTCTTCCATTTCCGAGTATGCAAAAAAGCGTTCCGGGGTTTTCGTACGTTCATTGTATGCGTAAGCGATTACGCACGATGAAAAATAGCGTTGCGCCGCTTCTTTGAAATCACGTTCTATCTTTTGGGTTACCATAAACGATGGAACGCTATGAACATCGTATTGATTTCCCCAACGGCGCATACTAAACCGTCCATCGTTCTTTTGTATTAAAAAAGCCATATCACTTTTCAGTACTTCATTGACCGCGCTTTTTACATTTCCGCTTTTTAAGGCAATATTTATTTGCGGCGAACCAGTCCGGTATACCTGCGCCTCTGCCGTATCATAATTAGTGTTGTTATATAACAAACCTGCTTTACGTTCGATAATATCGGTGATTATCATGCCGATACGGATTTCGCTGTACCCGCTTATCCTTGCCCATTTTGCTTCTCTTACCTTTTCTTCTTTTATTTCAGTAACTGTGATTACACCTATTGCATAGTCAGCGGTATAGCCGGCTATGATTTTGTCATCTTTGTCGTAAACACCGTATACCGCATTTACTTTTTCTGCTATCGCATATTTTCTCTCACTAAGCGGATTATCTGTATCTTTTTTTTCTGAAAGTGATATAAGCTCAATTTCAACAGTCCCATACACAACCGGTAGTTCTTTTCCGTATATTTCAGTATTTATTGAAAAGGGAAATGTATCCGCATCTATTATTTTACATACTTTTTCTTCTAAAGTCCGATGTTTATCCGCACACTCTATGGTAAATGAGGTATCGTTAGCCGAGACGCTCTCTATTATTCCATAGCGCAGCGGGATAAAATCTGTATACTCAGGCTTGTCTTTCCATGCCTTGTAAATATACGCGGGGCTGTTGAAATACTCCTCTGTCGCTACCGAATCAAACTTGCCGTCATTGTTTATCAGGGTGAAACTGAATGATGAATATTTTACCAAGCCGGCTAGTGCGTCCGATAATTTAGCGGTTATGCTGGGGATTTCAAGACGGCATTCAAGACTTTTATTATTTATAATAAGGTTATCAGGATGTAAAGGGTCAGGTGGAGCAGACAGATAGCCTTTCGTAACGCGCAGCATAGTTCTACTATCATTGTAAAGCCAAGGATGAATGGGGAGATTGATATAAGCGTAATCATTATCTATGAATAGCGCATTAACAGTGCTTTTAAGATCATCCAGAGACGTAACCGGTACAAGAAAAATACCAAAATATATTTCCACTTTTTTTGATACCGGATTGTCATACCATCCGCCCCAATTAGTCCAATAGGTGGCATAAGAAGGATATTCTCCGATATATAACTCATAGATATTATAAGTGCGCGCTATCTCATTTGAAGGTGTCGCCCCTTCAGGAGGCAGAGAATTTTTCAGCGATAATTCAGCCATAAAAACAACTGCCATCAAAAACACTCCTCAAAGGCAAATTTCCGTGAGAACTTAAAGTAATTTACGCCTGATTCAAAGGACATTTTGCTAAAATTAGTATCTTGAGCGTAAAAACGCATAAAGGGCAGTCTGCGTACTTCGTCATCAAAGAGTATAAAAAAAGGAAAACCCGCGGCTATCTGAGATGGATAAGCCGCTGATAGTTCGCTTATGGCAAGAGCGCCGATCTTGTAACGGACATCTAACTGAACAGAACGGTAGGAGTAGCCGCCAAGTCCGGGTATCACCTGCCCGGAAAGAGTGCGCCGCGGTTCTCTTGTGCTGTTAAACGAAGGCTCTTTATTGACTGCCGTACCGAGTCTGACCCCTATGCCCGCGCCGAACCTGCCGATATACGTGCCGTTGTGTGTTATGCGTATTCGTTTTGCTATGATGGGGTCTATGCGGTATAATCCGTTTTCCTCAAACGGTATAACCGTACTTAAACTTGCCGGAAAATCAAAGGCGTTACCGCAATAGAGTTGCAAAGTATTATATGTGAAGGCGTTCCCGCCTCTGTATGAATGTTCCGCGTTGTTAGAATTCGCACCGCCGCTTATGAGTTTCAAGGTATCCGGTGCCTCAAGCGTTACCTGTATTGCAGAAGCGTCAGTACTGCCTATGCCGACCGCATCTATGAGTGCGGGCGTATCAATATCTATGACGAGCTGTCCGGTGAAAGAGGATCTATCGGCAAGAGCAGCACTCTTAAGGGAAGCGGGGGCGTTTGAGTTTTGAATCACGTCATTAAAAAGTATCCGCATAGTGGTCTGTATAGTATCCTAGAAGTTATTGGTTGTTATAATCACATCACCGTTGCGTATGCCATAATTAACCACATCAAAAATAGTCTGCCTATCTATCATAGTAATAATACGTTGTACCGTGGTGGCGCCGTTTGTTTGGGAACGTGGGGTAACATCTACAATCTCCCCGGGGTTGACCCGCATGGTAACGCCATCAACACGCCCTGCGCCAATATCGGGAACGATGAACCGCCCTCCTGTCTCTGCGCTGGGAACATTAAGAGGTGTTTTTGCTATCTTCACTTGTTGGGCTATACCTGCCGCAAGGACAGTGCCGGCAAGTACTAATTTTAATGCCGCACTAGGCTGACTTGGGTCTGTCAATGCTTGAGTGAAAGCAAGAGCTGAATTTATCCCTGCCTCTGCATGGGCAATGGCTTTCTGCATAACCGCTGCGCTATAGGCTCTATTTTGTGCTTCTTCTTCTAATTTTGCTATACTATTATTTAATTCTGTTTCTATTGCTTTTATATTTTCAGATAGTTGTTTTTTTATGGCTTTTTTCTCTTCTGCGGTTAGTTTTTCGTTGTCAAGATCCTCTTCTGCGGTTTCTTTTAGTTTCTGTATACGTGTATCAGCAGTTTCTTCTTCTACTTCAATTTGGCGGTCAAGCCAGTTTTGCTGCTCTTGTATGGCAACGTCAGCAAACCCATTGATTGCATCAAAGACAAGGTTCAGAGACTCCAAGATATATTCTTTTAATTTATCAATTTGTTCTTTTTGAGCATTTTCTTGTTCTTTTAATCGTTCTTTTTCGAGTTCGGCAAGGTATTTGTTTAGCTCCTCGGCGAGTGCAATTCGCTCGTCATCAGTTATATTTTGTATTTTGAGTATTTCTTGGGCATTATTTTCAAAATATTCGACCTGACGATTGAGAAACTCAAGTTGTGTCTCATCTCCTTTTTTGCTGCCTGACTCCGCCTCAAAGCGTGCTGTTAGGTAATCATCATAAGCAGCTAATTCTGCATCTTGCGCTTCTTTTAAGAGCATTGATTCACTTTTTAGTCGCTCGGAAAGAGAATCTATCCTTACTTTCTCTCTATCACTTTCTAATGCTTCAATTCTTTTATTATTTTCTTCTATTAACTTAGTGCGTTCTTCATCACTAATTTTTTCTATATTGATTATTTCTTCTGCTCTATTCTTAAAAAACTCAATCTGTTTATCGTGATATTCTAAATCATTCTCATTTTTCCCTTGTGCGCCGGCTTCTAATTCAAAGATTCTAGTAAGATATTCATTATATGCTGCTAATTCCGCATTTTGCGCCTCTTTTAATGCCATTGATTCATTTTTGAGCCGCTCAGAAAGCGTTGCAAGCCGTGTCTTTTCCCTGCCTGCCTCCAGCGATAAAATAAATGCGCTTAACTCTTGTGCTATCTTCTCTTGCTCTTCAGCACTCGCCCCCGCGGCAAGTAAACAGGGTCGAATGGCTCATGACAATCAACGCTTTATCAACGCTGTATCCTGGATTATCAGAACCGGCGTTCCAGACAGAGATTTGCCTCCTGAATACGGCAACTGGAAAAATACACACCGAAGATTTTCCCGCTGGCGGGATAGAGATGTCTGGAAAACAATAGCCGCTGAAGTTATCGGGGAAGTAGATACCCAATGGCTTATGATAGATGCAACGGAGAGTAAAGTCCATGCAGACGGATGTACAGCGGTTGGAGGAAATCAAGCAATAGGGCGTACAAAAGAGGGATCAATACCAAAGTCCACCTTGCTATAGATAAGCGGGGAAAGTCAAGTACGTATCATAGTTTCAGCGGGGCAGGAGGCGGATTGCACCTATGCGTTGCCCTTAATGGCAGGTTTATCAGTAAAAGTCTTGATTGCCGATAGAGGGTATGACGTGAACCAGGTAATAGACACAGCCTGTGTAAGAGGTATTAAGGTAGTTATTCCTTCCAAGCGTAGTCGGAAAGTGGTAAGGACTTATGACACAGAGCTGTATAAGAAGCGCCATCTTATTGAG
>JAISMB010000057.1 GCA_031276945.1 Spirochaetaceae bacterium
CCGTATTCAGGAGGTAAATCTCTGTCTGGAACGCCGGTTCTGATAATCCAGGATACAGCATTGATAAAGCGTCGATTGTCATGAGCCATTCGACCCTGTTTACCTGCCGCTCCTGGTAGTAAGTCTTTTATCTTTTCCCACAGCCTATCACTGATGTCGTGTCTGTGCAGTGCTTTTCCGTTTTCTTTCATCTTGTTATCTTACTTTATTTCCTGCCTTTTGAGAGGACACACCCTAGACCGTTTGAGCCGTAGGGCATTGGTCAGGATTGAGACGAGAGTCATGCTCATGGCAGTGGCGGCAAATATCGGATTGAGGAGCGGGGCCGCCTGCAAGGTACAGCAATCCTACCGCAACCGGGATGCTCAGTATATTGTAGCTGAAAGCCTAGAACAGGTTCTGTTTGATGATGCGGATCGTCTGTGTGATCAAATTGACCGCCACATCCATCAGACTACTCCTCATTAGTACAATGTCCACTGACTCCATCGCCGCGTCTTTGCCACTGCCGATGACAATGCCTCTGTCCTTCTGTACCAGCGTGAGGCATCGTTTATCCCGTCCTTCATCATTGCTACAGTGCGCCTCTCATACGGTAACTTCTTCTTGGAGGGAACGCCGCATAGCTGGAACGTTATACGAAAGGGCACTTGAAATTTGTTGGAAAATATTATAAAGTTATAAAATATGGAAATAAAAATAATCCAAGAAAAGTTCTCTAAAAATGTATATCAAAATTATGATATAATAAATAACAAATCAATATAAGATAATTATCATGCCCACTTACTACATTCAGATACAAACAAAAGCAATTGCTTAAAAAAATTAACTCCCGATGAGATATTAAACATATATGATAAAATAATACTCTCAATATTAAATAATTTAGATGCCTGTGCGGGCTACATTGCGGGACTGATCCAGCTCAAGCGCAATCGGCACGGTGATCTGACAAAGCACCTGTATAAAGGCGCTATCGGGGAGAATTATGCCTGAAAAAACGAGCCTAAGCGGACGCAGTCTCATTGAACCTTTGGATTTTAGCGTTGAAGAACTGGGCGATCTTTTTGTCCGTGCCGACTATATGGAAAGCAATAAAACAACCGTATACAAGACATGCCGCGGGAAACTCATGGCTTCTCTCTTTTTTGAAGCAAGCACCCGTACCCGCTTGAGTTTTGAAGCGGCTATGCTGCGGTTGGGCGGCACCTGCCTTGGCTTTGCAGATTCTAGCTCAAGTTCTGTCAGTAAGGGTGAAAGCTTTGCCGACACTATCCGCATAATCGCCGCATACAGCGATGTTATGGTTCTACGCCATCCCAAAGAAGGCTCGGCATTAGTTGCCTCACGCTCTTCATCTGTGCCGGTCATCAATGCCGGAGACGGCGGACACTACCATCCAACACAGACACTGACTGATCTTTTTACCATACACCGCGTCAAGAAAGATTTTTCCGGATTGGTAATAGGATTTTGCGGCGACCTTAAATTCGGACGTACCGTTCATTCGCTTGCACGGGCGCTGGCGCGCTACAAAAATATAAACCTTGTTTTTATTGCACCAACAGAACTGAGCATTCCCGGTTATATCAAAGACGCACTCAAAAAACAGCTGATAACCTATCATGAAACAGACCGCCTTGAAAAAGTTATTGCTGATCTTGATGTCTTGTACATGACCAGAGTCCAGCGCGAGCGGTTCTTGAACGAGGCAGATTATATCAGGCTTAAAGATAGCTATATCTTGACCGAAGAAAAAATGCGCCGCGCTTCGCAGACTATGGTCGTCCTGCACCCGCTACCGCGGGTTAATGAGATTGACCGGGCCGTTGATCAGGATCCGCGGGCGTTTTATTTTAAGCAAGCCGAATATGGCATGTATATACGGATGGCGCTGCTTTGTGCAATACTCTGATCCAGTCAAAGGAAGATAGTATGTTAATTATTGAAAAGATACGCAACGGCATTGTTATCGATCATATTAAAGCAGGGCAGGGTTTGCGTATTTTTGAATGGCTCGGCTTACATAAATTACCGTATACAACAGCTTTTGTCTTGAATGCGCCCTCGGAACGCAGAGGCAAGAAAGATATTATTAAAATTTACGATACGATTGCGCTTGATTGTACTATCTTGGGGCTTATTGATCCGCATATTACGGTTAATATCATTGAAAACGAAGATATAAAAGAAAAGATTGCCTTACACTTGCCAGACCGGGTCGTCAATGTACTGCGCTGTAAAAACCCACGATGTATTACCTCGACTGAACAATACATTCCGCATATCTTTCATTTAGAAAACGAAATAACCGGCATTTACCGTTGTGAATATTGTGAGGAGGCTCGCAACAATGAGGATTTCTGGTGAAAACTATATTTCGTAACTTCCGCCTTATTGATAGTACGCAAGATACGGTTGGTACTGTTTTGGTTACCGATTGCGGCACCATAGGCGCAGTGATAACAGATACTCAAGCAAAATTACCGGATGTTTACCGTATCTTTGACGGCGGCGGTCGTCTTGTGCTTAGTCCGGCTTTTGTGGATATGCACACACACCTGCGTGATCCGGGTTTTCCAGAAAAAGAAACGCTTGAGTCAGCTGCTTTAGCTGCTGCGGCAGGAGGTTTTGGTACGCTGGTTTGTATGGCAAATACCAAACCGGTCATTGATAACCTCGCCTTAGCCCAGCTTCTTAAACAGCGCTCCGATGTGCTTGGAATCATTGACTTATACCCAGCTATGGCGCTTACTCATGCTTTGGAAGGACAGGAATTGTCCGGTATTACCGAATCTTTGCCTGATACTATACGGCTTTTGTCGGAAGATGGTAAGGATATATATGACGATGCTTTGTTCTTAGCCGCATTGCAGGCTGCATCACGGGCGGATAAGATGGTTTCCTGCCACTGTGAAGCCGGAGGAGAAAGCGCCGCTGTCGCCCGTGCCATAACGCTCGGAAAAAAAGCCGGCTGCCGTATACATATAGCTCATGTTTCTACTCAAGCGGCTGTGGCTACGATCCGGCGGGAAAAGTCGAAACCAGACGCTCGTCTAAGCTGCGAAATCAGCCCGCATCACTGTGCGCTTACGCAAAAAGATGCCCGGAAACTTGGCGCTGAAACTTTCGGATTGGTAGCGCCGCCGCTGAGAACAGAAGATGACCGCCGTGCGATCAAAGAAGGTTTATGCGATGGTACTATCAATGTCATTGCAACTGACCACGCTCCACATACCAGCTCTGATAAAGAAGCCGGCTCACCCGGTTTTACCGGCTTAGAGACTGCATTTGCCGTGTGCAACACGGTTTTAGTGCGAGAAAACCATATCTCCCCGCAAAAACTATCGGATAGTATGAGTGCAGAACCGGCGCGTCTTCTTGGTTTCTCTGACCGCGGTCGTCTTGCATCGGGACTGTATGCTGATCTTGTCGTGCTGGACCCAGAACAGCAGCGAACGGTAAACCCTGCCTTATTCTACTCTCGCGGTAAAAACACACCGTTTGCTGGTCGTACGTGGTATGGCGTAGTGCTGCTGACCATGCACAGAGGGCGGATTGTCTACGAATCCTGAACAGATTATGAACAGTATTGTTGTTGTGCCCGCGTATGAAACTGGACGCGGCGGCGGTCATATTGTCCGGTCACGAGAACTGGTACAATCACTGCGGCGGCGGGGAAGCGAAGCCTTTCTCTATCTTCCGCCTGAGCAGGCAAACCGTGGTGGAGAATGGGTTATCTCAGACATCCGCGCCAGCAGTCTTGACCTGATTATACTGGATCGATTTCGGACTTCTGTGCAAGAATTTACCTTCTGGCGGAAGAAGGCGCCGATTCTCGGCATTGATGAAGGAGGACGGTGTCGGCAGTACTGTGATTTCCTTATAGATATGCTGCCGGCATTGCCTCAGCGCCATCCGCCCAATACGACCGCACCGCGTCTGCTGCCGCTGCCTAAAACACGCCGCCTGTCATTTGCCTTTGTCCCAGAGGGAAAGAAAATACAGGCTTTGATAACTTTTGGTATGGAAGACCCGGCGCGGCTGACTGTGCCGGTTGCCTGCTCGCTTGCGAAAGACAGCCGGTTAAACATCAGCGTCATAGCGCCGGCGGAAGCGGCGCACGCTCTTCCCGACGGTATTCAGGCGCTCAAACCTGTGGCGGATTTGCGTGAAGAGCTTGCAGGCTATGATTTGATTATTACCCATTTTGGATTAACCGCTTTTGAAGCGATTTATGCAAAAGTGCCGGTCGTGCTTTTTTCACCGAGCCGGTATCATCAAAAACTTGCCGCCGCCGCTGGTTTTGAAACAGCCCGTCTTGGTGAAAGACTTGAGCTTGATGAGGGTTTGCTTGACCGGTGCCGCCGTATTGCCGCACGGTTCGATCTTGAGTCGCAGGTTGAGTTTGAGGCGCTCTCCGAGCTGCTCGTTCATCTTCCCCCGGCGCCGCAGGTCTGTCCTGCCTGTGGAGAGCCGCTGGCACCAGCGCCGGTGCTTGCCCGCTTCGCTGATCGGACCTACCGGCTTTGTCCGGCGTGCAAAATGGCGCTTATGCTACGACTAACGCCGCCGCCTCTCGAATATGCTGATGATTATTTCTTTGATTTATACAAAAAGCAGTACGGACTGACGTATCTTGAGGATTTTCCGCAACTGGTGCAGCGGGGGAAAAAACGGCTCAATACCATACAAAAACTGCACAAGGGCGGCAAGCGTCTGCTTGACATAGGCTGCGCTTACGGACCGTTTTTAACCGCGGCGCGGGAGGCTGGCTTTTCTCCGCTGGGCATTGATCCGGCGGAAAATGCGGTTCGCTATGTTACCCAGACGCTCGGTATGCAGGCGCTGCAAGGTTTTTTTCCGCACGCCTCAGTATCAGAGATGGTTTTTGACGTTATCTCATTGTGGTTCGTCATAGAACATTTCCCGAACCTCAGCGCTGTTTTGACGGCGCTGCACCGTATGCTTCCTTCAGGCGGGGTGCTGGCATTGTCAACGCCCTCCTCTACCGGCATTTCCGGACGCAGTTCACTGAAAAACTTTTTAGCACAAAGCCCCGCTGACCACTGGACAATCTGGTCGCCGCAAGCGGCGGCGAAGCTCCTGAAGCGCTACGGCTTTACGCTCAAGAAGACGGTTATCTGCGGACATCATCCAGAACGCTTCCCCCTCTTGGGGAAAGTGCGGCTGCTGCACCCCGCGCTTCGCTTCATAAGCGCTCTTTTGCGGCTCGGCGACACCTTTGAAATCTATGCGGTAAGAGACTAATTTTTTTATGCCGGTAACGCTTCTTCTTATAACGGTGGGTATTTTTCTTTTGTGGCTCGGTTGGCGGTTCAATTGGGGCGGGCGGCGGCGAAAGTCGGCAGCAAAGAGCGCGGACTCAGGGGCGGCGGGGGGCAGCAATCGGCGCTGCCCGCTCTGCCAAAGCGCCTTAAAAAACGGGGAACGTATCAAGTCAGCGACTTTTTTCCCGCGGAGCGCCGAGCGCATCATTGCTATCAGCGGTTGCCGGCACTGTATAACCGGCGGGCGGCGGCGTCTCTGTCCGGTATGCGGGCGGACACTGACCCCCGAAGAAACCTTAACTGCCAAGATGAGCGTCAGTCCGACCGGCACGCAAGTGCGCATCTTCGGCTGCCCGCACTGTCTCAAGCGATAAGGGCGTCCCCACCGTTCGCTTCCCCGCGCAGGTCAGACCTCGCCCGCGTCCTCTGCCGCCCGCCGCCCCGCCGTGCCGCCAAGAACTCTTTACAGGACGGTAAAAATGGCTTAGTATGAATTATAACCGCAGATCAGGGGAGGTCTGACTTATAAGATACGGCAGTCCTACCTGAGAGATGCGGGAGTCTCCGCCGAGACTTGCGGCAGTCTCGCCTGAGAGATGCGGGAGTCTCCGCCGAGACTTGCGGCACTCTTACCTGAGAGATGCGGAGGTCTGACCGCTGAAATGCGGGTTGTAAACAAAAATAAAAAAGCGTCAAAGATGATTGAGCAAAGGAGTATTCTATTTGAAATTGAAGTTTATTTTTATTGTATTCCATCTTATGCTGCTGATTATTGTCGCAGCAACCATAACGGCAATGTTTCTTATAGTCGGGAAGGAATCGGTTTTAAGTTATTGGCATATCAATATGCCGGTTTTGATAACCATTGCGCTCTTTGTAGCCGCTCTTGATATTTTTTATGCGCTGAACTACCGCATGATTAGTTTGTTGGAGCGGGAGGATTGGCCCGCTCTCATAGAGTATCTTGAGCGGAACATAGGGCAGAAGGGGCGCTATTCCCGCACCAAAGTGCAACTCTTGCTCAATACCTATTTGGTCTTGTCGGATACCGAGGCGGTAATCAATTTTGAAAACAAACTAAGTCGGGAAAAGCCCGAACTGATTGAAGAAAATGCCCTCACCTTCGGCAGCGCCCGCATTCTCAACCGGAATATAACCGGTGCGGTGCATTTCTTTTCAGAGCGCTGCACTGCCACCTCCATAAAGACGCCGTCAAAAAGAAAACTGCGGGAACTTGAATGGATAGAGTGGTTTTATGGGTTCTCCCTCTTATTGGACCGGCAATTCCCGCAGGCGGAAGAGCAGTTTAATCGGGTTATCAAAGACGCGCACGAGCCGCTGGTGCTGGGACTTGCCGCCTTTTTTATGGTTGATGTGCTTGCCGCGGCGCTGCCGGAACACAGTTCTACCTTGCGTTTAGACGCTGCCGCAACGCGTACCCGTATCAAAACTACAGTGCCGACAGTCAGCGAGTGGAATAAACTCTTCACCAAATACCAAAAACATCTGTATGTGGTCATTTTAACACGCTATATTCACGAGACTGCCTCATGGCTGTACGGCTGACCTTCCTGCAAATTAGGGGATGAGAGGCATGCGCCGCTTGGCGCTGAACCGCAATCAAAACGCACCGGAGCGCGGCTTTTTGTAGGGAAGCGGGCGGCTGTGCTGGAAAGATCAAGGGGCTTATCTTCGATCTCGGACGTGAACCTCAGAGGATACGGCGCAGGTTCAAAGACTATCCGTGCAAGAGCTGCCGGTGCAGGTTTTGGGGGACCGGAAACGCCCCGCAGCTTAGGGGATGAAAAGCATGCGCCGCTGGCGCTAAACCGCAATCGGAACGCACCGGAGCGCGGCTTTTTGTAGGGAAGCGGGCGGCTGTGCTGGAAAGATCAAGGGGTTTATCTTCGGTCTCGGACGTGAACCTCAGAGGATACGGCGCAGGTTCAAAGACTATCCGTGCAAGAGCGCCGGTGCAGGTTTTGGAAGAGCGGAAACGCCCCGCAAGCTTGAGACTTCCTTGAGAAAAGAGTAGGAAGCGATCACTCTTTTTGATAAAGTCCTGATTGCTTCCCCTCATTCCGGTCAAGGGCAAAAAGATCGTTGATCAGCCGTTTCAGAATGATACGCTCAAGCTACCGGTATTTTGCCCTTTGTTCATCAATAACGCTTTGCGCGCCTGAGTCAAGCCAGTCTTTTATACCGGTATCCCAGACCCGATCAAAATCATTGGGTTTAGAGACGATGAGATTGACGCTGAGGTTTTTTTCCTTATCCACCAGCACTTGCCGTGTCGCAGCAATCGAAAGGATAGTCGCCGGCACATACGGTTCAGGCTTTGCGTTGGTGGACGATATTTTGTAAGCGGCAGTAATATCGTCAGGCGGGATGCCCGGATAACTTGCGGCAAGAACCTGTCCAAAATGTTCCGCCGGAACAACGTAGCCGTTGAGGCTCATAGTATAGTCAATGTTGACGCCTGAGTTTTGTATCCAAGCGCCGGTCGCAGTCAGGGGTATCTCAATACCGTTTACTTTGGTATGGTTCACGCCTTCATTACCGAACTGGAGAAAATGGTAGTTTTCATACCGGCACAGCCAGTTTGCGTACCGGAGCGCTGCTTCAGGGTTTTTGCTCGACTTGGGTATGAAGAAAATCAACCCTCCTGCTGCCGGAGAGCCGCGTTTGGGCGTTAAACCGGCTGAATTGGTGAAAGGATCAATCGGAATGAACTTTGCGCCGGGAATGTTTTTCTCAAGCTCAGTTTGAATTTGCAGATTCTGGCGGTAAGGATGGTCCCAGTTATGCTGGAAAGCGCCGACTATGCCGCTTTTTATCACGTTACTAGGCGTTGTATCATCGCCGTAGAGCGGGAAATCAGGATCAATAAGCCCATCGTTGTACATCTTGTTGAGGAAACGGTAAGCTTCCTTAACACCAGGAATCAGCAGTTGGCGTTCCGCCACCGTATTGATCCATCTTTCTTTAGATGAAATGTTCGGAGCCATAAACGAAAGAAAAATGTTATATACCTGCCAGCGTACGTCATTGGTCATAAGGAACGGGATAACCCGCTCAACACCCAGTTTAGCCGCGTTATTCTTAAACGCAACCATGGTATCGTAAAACTGCTGGGTCGTCTTGGGAACAGGCAAGCCGAGTTTATCAAGCCAATCCTTGCGGATAAACGTGTTGTGAGAAGATGTGTAGACGTACTTGTTACTGATGCCGTAGAGCTTGCCTGTGTCTACATCTCTACTATGCCAAATCAAATTCTGCCCCGGAATTGACGGATCCTCGCCCATCATTTCCTGCATATCTTTAAGATGGGTGTCAACATACGGGGAAAGGTCGTATACGCCGTCTTGAATTCCCCAGTTGCGCACATTGTCCATACTGTAGGTATAGCACAGATCCGGCGCATCTTGCGCCGCCATCTTAGCGATTATACTCTGCTCCTCGGTCCAGCGGCTTATGGGAACAAAGGTTACCTGAATATTCTCATCCTTCAAAACCTTTTCCTTGATCCATTGGGTCCATGCGTTATTGGTCGGGTCGGTCTTGCCGCCGTCCGTGCCGCGGTCAAAAACCTCAACGGTAATCGCCACAGGACCTCCGCTTTGCGTCTTTCCCTGTTCCTGCCGTCCGCCTGAAGCAAAAAGCGCCGGCAGCGCCGTTACAGCAACGATAATAATACTAAACAACCGTTTCATACTGTCCTCCATAATTAAAAGTATTTAAAGATTATTCTTGATCGGGAGCGCCGGCAATGGTTAAAATAGAGATTGTTAGGTATGAATTATAGATAAAGGAGAGATGCTTTGATCATTCTGGGAGAAGACGAAATCTTTATACCGGACATACAGTACGTAGTGTTTCGAGAATGTCATGCCGACTGGCGGTTGAACCCGCATCCGGTAGCCAACTACGACATCACGTATATTATCAAGGGCAGAGCGCGCTACACGATCGACCGCTGTCCCTATGAACTCTCTTCAGGCGCCCTCTTGTGCCTCTCTGACAGGCTTGACAAAGCCGCCCTTACCTATCCGGATCAGCTCATGCACTGTTTTTCAGTGAACTTTATGCTCAAAAACAGCCTGGGTCAGCAGGTTGCCCTTCCTCTGCCGCTTATCAGCACTATCGGTCTCAAGGATGATCTTATCCGTCTCTTTAACGAGCTCGTTTCTGCCAATAGGGAGCGCCACCCCGGATACGGCATCAAATGCCGAGGTATTCTGCTGCTCATCCTCCATCGCCTTCTTGAATTAACGGTCTACTCAAGCACGAGAGCGTGTGAAGATTATCGGGTCCAAAAGACGATGCGGTATATTGGACTGCATTATGCGGAGCAGTTGCAGGTCAAGAAACTCGCTCTCATAACCGGTCTCAATCCGTCTTATTTCGGCTTTCTCTTTAAGCGGGTAACCGGTCTGACTGTTAAGCGATATATTGCCCGCACTCGGGTACAGAATGCAAAAGACCTGCTGCAAAGCGGTAGCTTGAAGGTTCAGGATGTGGCTGATGCGTGCGGTTACTGCGATGTATTCCATTTCTACAAACAATTCAAGACCATTATGGGCATTCCGCCTTCCCATTGTATTCCTAAGAAGGGCGCTGATACCTAGAACAGGCGCAGCGCTCTGTCATCTTCCCAAGCTCTCGTCTTTTCACCGCAAACAGCGCAACCCCCGTCTCGTTTTGTGTGCAATCTCAGGTTCAGCGTATACTGGCAGGATCTCAGGTTATACTGGAAATGTCTCATATTCTGCTTTCGAGGTCTGTCCGTCTCTAACAGTCCGTCTCTAACAGCTCTAAAAAAACAGCCGTAATAATACGATCAAAAGAGCGCCGATAAGAAGAACCGGCTCATGGTAGGGCACCGTTTTGGTGAGAACTCCCTGACGGATAGCGACTGTCTCAGCATCATTGATACGCGCAAAAGCCGCGGCAAAGGCACTTGCAGAGGAGGCGGATACATACTCCCCTCCGGCGCTTGAAGCTATTGTTTTAAGATTTTCCGGATCAAAGCGCGATTCAAATAAACCGGTATGGCGGACCGAACTGTAAGGATCCAGATAATCAATCGGCACTTCTCCACTCTTTCCAACGCCAATCACCCAGAGAGAAATCTTCATATCAGGCAGCAGAGTCGCGGCAGTGTTTGGCTCTAAAGCACCAGCGTTATTTTCCCCATCGCTTATTAATACCAGAACCCGGCGGCGGGCAGTAGAATTGTGTAAATGCAATGCCCCCAGCGCAATGCCTGTGCCAAGGGCGGTCCCGTCTCCCATCTCGCCGAGCCGCAACTGGTCAAGCCGAGACAAAAAACTTGTATGATCAATGGTCGGCGGTACTAAAAGAGCCGCATCGCTTCCTAAAGCTACAAGCCCGAAAGCATCGGCGGGTCTATTTTTAATAAAATCCTGTATGAGCATGCGGGCAAGGGTAAAACGGCTCTTTTGATCCATATCAAGAGCAGCCATACTCGGACTCACATCGAGGACGAAGATAATATCGGCGCCGCGGCTTTGGAATACCGGTTCTCTGATCGCACCGTAGGGGGCGGATGCAGCGACAAATACGAGAAACAAGCCGGTATACTGAAGAATATGGAGCAGTTTAATGAAGAGTTTAAAGCCCAGTGTATTGTTAAACGGCGGTGCGCCTGGCGCCCCTAAAGGCATTGATACCGTAAAGGCGTCAATGCCAAAATGGGTAAATACCAGAAGGACAATAAACCCTAAAACCAGAAAAATCGGCTGTTCAAAAGCTATGGGCATAGAGCGTTCATCCTCCCTCACACGCTGATCTCTGCATTCTTTTAATGCTATGTTACCTTAATTATCCCTGTCAAGCTTGCGTACCGGCTCAAAAAAGCTCCAACAGCGCTCAAACAGCCCTCGAATCCGGCGATCTCACGCTATTAGCAAAAAAATATAGATAAAATGCAAAAAATGTGGTATACATTAAGCGTGATGTTTATGTATACCGCTCGCAATTCCTATATGCTCCTGCCGGCACTTTTATTCTGTCTTCTCTTTACTGCCTGCAATGAAATGGAGACGGTTTTTACCACCGGAACGGTCTATAAAGTTACTGCTCAAGTCGGAGATACTACTATAGATGAAGCTCCGCTCATTACCAGCAAGGATGCTCTTGCTCCGTACTTCATTACTGCTGTGGCAAAAGACCCGGATATACGCAGTCTGACTGTTTTTTTACAAAACAGCTCGGGGCAAATTGTCATGGACAAAGTCCAGTATGCGCTTTTTATTCCCCCTGAGGATGAAGAACCTGAATCGAATCTTGAAGAATCCGCGCCTGAAGAAAACGCTGAAATCGAAAAACAGGAAAGCTGGACAGTCCAGAAGACTATAGACAATTCTCTTGTCAAGACCCGTACCGTCGCAGTGGAATCTTTGGCGGAGGTGCTTCCACCGTTTTTCATACCTGATACTGTTCCTCTGGGTCAGTATTCCCTGATATTTCAAATAAACAGTGAAAAAGCGGTACTGTTTACCGCAGAAAAACAGATATACTTCATCAATGATGCTGAATTTATGATAGATAACATTCAGATGTTTCTGCCTGATTTCTCGGAGCAGTCGCATTTAATTCCTGTAGAAACGCTCCTGATGCTCCAGACCCATATAAAATACGATCCCCGGCTCAATCCGTACATCATCTGGTCTTTTAATAAAAAGGAAATAGGCAAGGGCTTTGTAAGCGCCGGTGCAGATAAGATTTTATGGAATGTATCGGAAAAACCGGGCTTTCAGACGCTGCGGGTTGAACTGTTTCCCTTTCCTCCTCAAGGCACTATAAAAGGAAAGTTCATTGAGTTATTGCTACCGGTATCAGCCAAATTTAAAAACGAGGGATTTTTTGCACGAGAGGCGCAGAGCTTGCGTGATTGGTATCAATTCAGGAAAGATTTGCGTGATTCAAGACAGACTAAGATACTGGCAATTACTCCCGAATACCAGTCCCCCTCATGGCTGGGAGTTTCCGGAATATACGGAATTGGTTTGGGTAACAAGACCGCCTATTCCTTGCCCATGGATTCGTTTGTACTGCGAAAAAACGAAAAGAATACTGGCACCCTTGCTTTCTATACCTATTTTTTGTCTGATGGAACGTTTTTTCGTGCGTACTACCGGGGAAGTTCTGTGTCTGTTGAGATAACCTTAACTGTTCAGCAAGGAAAACTGAGCTTGACAGCGAAGAACGAGGATACTATCAGAACAGTAGCGCTTGACCGCTTTGTGCTGGGGAGCGATGGATTTTACACCCTTTACTATAATTTTACGGTACATGATACCAAACTTGTAGCGCATATAGCCCTGAAAGAGCCTTTTATGCAGTCTCAAGATATAGTGTTGGAATTCGATGAGCCTTTAGAGAGGTTTAACGCAATGCAATTAGGCGCAAAAGATGAAGAGCAGACAGTAGCGATTATTGATGAACTGGCTGTGTGGTTTAATACTCCTGAAATGGCTGCCGCACAGGGAGAGCCGACAGAGCATGAGGCGCTCACAGAACAGGAAGTAAAGCAGAACGATTTGGTTATAGCAGCCTTGAGTATTGATGAGTCCTAGACGCCTTGCAGAAAAGACTGTCCTCCTTGCGTGCGGCTACGCCGGTGCTTGTGCTGAGAATGCTACTTACCAAAGGGAGGAAGTGCGTCATGAAAAAGCAGCAGCTTGAATATCGCAGCGCGCTCATTATAGTACTTGTTGTATGCTGGGGATGTGCGGGCAAGCCGCACGAGCTACAGTTGCCGTGGGTAGGACCTGAGGCAGCGCTCTACATTACCTTATTTGAAGTTTTGGATTATCAAGGCAAAGCAGAGGGAGCTTTAATGCCCGACTGGGTTCATCAGTACAATTACCGTGCTATACAGGGTATAGAGGATATGGCAGAGTACTACGATTCTTATGTTTTTGTGGGCATAAACAGCGGTAAGCACTATAATGCACTCAGGTTATGGGCAGAGGCGTGGACGGTGCATCAGGATTTTGCCCTGCTTGTTATGGAACGGGTACATAAGCGGCTTGTCAATGCGATACAGGCGCATCCAGAGACAGAAACGCCGGTGTATCCTGATTATGAATACGGTGATTTTTTTGAAGAGGCTCTTAAAGCCGTTGCTGATACCTATTACAACGATGTACTGCAAAGAGCGGTTTTTTGGCAGTTAAAACGTTATTTTCAGGAAGACGGCAGTACGGTTGACCGTGAAGTGTATGAATTTTTAGTATTAAGCAGTATTACCAAAGAGGTATTAGAAAAACAGATACAGGCTCTTTTTGCTGCTCTCCCGCCTTTGAAGACACCCCTCACCGCTCAACAAGAAGCCGCGGTCAAGCGGATTACAGAGCATTTTTTTGATACATTCTGAGCTTAATTAAACTCCTTCGCTGCCTGATCAAGTTCCCTGTCCATCTATCTATCCCCCCACTGCACCCAATCAAGCACTCTTATCTCTCCTTTACTAATAAAAGGAGAAACCGTATTTTTAGAAGAAGTATGTTACAGTAACACTGCCCCTAGAGCTTTGTCAAGTGATAGCCGATTGTTTAGCGCAGCCGCTCCTCTGAGATTTTGCGTCCTCGTTCCCAGATCGCTCTGATCATAACCGTGCCGTTGTAGTAAAGCTCTTCAATTTCACGATCAGCGCTGCCCGGCTGGCGACGCACGGTTCTTTCCAGAACCCCCTTGTTATAGTTTAACTCTGCGATACGATCCCCGTTCTCATCATATTCATAGTCAGTCAGGCGTTCATCTGCTTCTGAACGAAAGATCATTGATTTTATCCGCTTACCATCCCAGATGTTTTCCAGTATACCGATATTGTTGCCTGCTGCATCATAGAGTGTTTCCGTTAGTATTCTCCCCTGCTCATCTTTTGTATATACATTTTTGCCACCGGCATGAACGTGGGTGAGTACATCCGATAAAAAGTTGGAGTCCGTCATAATGATAGACGAATTAAAGCTATGGTCAGGAGGGGCTCCGTTGTAAGGGAAGGATAAGCGTTGTGTTTGCGTAAGCTCGGTATGATAGATCCGTTCAATGTACCGCAATGCCTTGGATCGGCTATAGCGGTAATAATCCGTTGTCAGAGGCAGGCTATTAAGACTCGTCTCCACACGGATAAGCATCTGGTCGCGGTAGTGGTACTGTATAAGCGTTTCATCGGTATTCACAAACCGGTATTCTGTCGTTAGTAATCCGGTGCTGTCATATACTGCAAGAGAATCAAAGGATTCAAGATCAGTTTGGCTCAAAGTTCCAACAAGACGGAGAGTCTTATCAGCATCGAAACAGTGCCAGCTCCTGCTATATTCAGCACCGTCTTCAAAGAGTGTGTGTAGCTCACTGCGGTACTCTGGGGTATAGTAGAGTTTCAGCAGACTCGGCACCGATGATGCGGGCATAGTTTCAATAGAAAGGCTATAGCGGCTTTGCTTTGCGCTCTCCTCTGATAAGGCAGATTCAAGCGTCATGCCGGCTGCGTTAGACCGATACCAGTCAGCAGCATAGACAAAAGGGTTCAAAAGCAGCACGGTATCAAGGATTATACAAAGAAAGAGCGCCATGCCCCACCTTATCCTTTGCGTCCTACTACGATCATTGTCCGCGCACGGTTATCATAAGCTGACTCATCCCAATCGCCGTAGACAGCGCAAGTACAAAATCCTATCTCACCCATGAGCCTGCGCAATTCCGATGCTGCGTAGAGCCGCTGCGTAAATACTTTTTCAAGACGCTCCTGTCCCTTGATAAGAATCCAGCGGTTCAAGAGCTGTTCCCAGTCGTTGACTGGCTGGTATTCCGTTAGCACGGTGAATCCTGCACGGGTAAACCATTCTCGCTCCACAAAATCACGTACCGCAATCTCCTTGCCCCTTGTTTCTATAATATAGGTTCCTTGCGCTTTGAGGGATTCAAAGGCATTTTTAACTGTCAGTCTATCATGCGCCGGATCAGCAAAATAACCGAATGAGGTATACACATTGGTAACAATATCAAACGTATCAGGCAGGACAAATGAGCGGACATCATCCTGAACAAAGGAAGCTGGCAGCTTTTCATAAGCGGCATCTTCACGGGCAGTTTCAAGGTAGGTGGCATTTATATCAACGCCGGTTACGATAAAGCCGCGCCGCGCCATTTCCAAAGAGAAGCGCCCAAATCCGCAACACTGATCAAGAAGCGTAACGCACGCCGGCGCCGGTTCTTCGTAGAGCGGCAGTCGTGCTAATGCGGTAATACTATCCGCCATGCTCGGCACTTCCTCCCAGCTCGCCTTATCAAAGATAATAGGTGCATAAGATTTCCAAAAAAGATCATCATTAAACCATTCGGCAGGATACTGCATAATCGCCTTTTTGCTCTTTGTTTATCAGTTTTACGGCAGCGCTTTTTATCTTCAAGCTACTTGAACCGTTTCTTTCACTGTATAGCACGGCATGGTCTCTGTCAACACACACCGGAATGTCTCACCGTCTTCGGCATTATCAGCAGAAGCGGCATAGGACAGACCTTGCTCTGTAAGCCCTCTGGGCAAATTATGACTAGACATAATACCTCTATATGGAACTGACTCTGCGTTTTACTTTAATTAGAGCAAAATATTTTTTATTTATTTTTGAGGGCGAGGTCTGTCCTATTTTGCCTTCGAGGTTTAGCCAGTTGTTTCTTCTCTTCTTTTTTCAGTATACTTTTTCTATGCGTGCATTTGAAGTTGTATCATCCTTTGAACCCGCCGGCGATCAAGGACAGGCTATTGAGGCGCTGGTGGACGGAATTCAAACGGGCTTTCAGTTTCAGACCTTACAGGGAGTTACCGGATCAGGCAAGACCTTCACCATGGCGAAGATCATTGAAGCTGTACAAATGCCGACCTTGGTTATAAGCCACAATAAAACCCTCGCCGCACAGCTTTTTCGGGAGTTTAAGGGCTTCTTTCCGCATAATGCGGTTGAGTACTTTGTATCCTATTACGATTATTACCAGCCTGAGGCGTATGTGCCATCCCGCGATTTATACATTGAGAAAGACGCTTCAATTAACCAAGAGATCGATAGGCTGCGCCTGTCTGCAACCCGGTCCCTCATGGAACGGGAGGATGTGATCATTGTCGCCACGGTTTCATGCATTTACGGGCTTGCTACGCCTGAAATCTACCGCTCCATGACGGTGCGTATCAGCCGCGGTGAACAGCTCGATGTCGATGCGCTGATACGCCGGTTCATAGAGTTGCAGTACGAGCGCAATGATGCGGTCCTTGAGCGCGGTCGTTTCCGCCGCCGCGGGGATACCCTTGAAATCTACCCGGCTTATTTGGAAGAAGCCTACCGGATAGACCTTGATTGGGATAAGGTAATACGGCTGCGCCGGTTTAATCCGGTCTCAGGTGCGTTCTTAGAAGAGCTGGATCATACCGTTATCTATCCGGCAAAACAGTTCGTCATGCCCTACGAGGTCATCAGCGCTGCTTTGGAAACCATTCAAGCGGAATTAGAAAGCCAGTATGCGTTCTTAAAAAACAGCGGTAAAGTGCTGGAAGCAGAGCGTCTAAAAACCCGTGTTGAATACGATATTGAAATGCTGCGTGAACTCGGCTACTGCTCCGGCATTGAAAATTACTCGGCGATTCTTGCAGGGCGAAAACCCACAGAGCCGCCTGATACCTTGGTCAGCTACTTTCCTCAAAAGCACCTCACGTTTATTGATGAAAGCCACGTTACCCTACCGCAAATCGGCGCTATGTACGCAGGCGACCATTCGCGCAAAACAAGCCTCGTTGAATACGGCTTCCGGCTCCCCTGTGCCTTTGACAACCGTCCACTGCGCTTTGATGAATTTGCAGCCGGACTTGATAAAACGATTTATGTATCCGCGACACCCGGTCATGCTGAGATTGCCCAATCTGCCCGGATTGTTGAGCAGATTATAAGACCAACCGGTCTCCTCGACCCCATTATTGAAGTGCATCCGAGCGAAGGACAAATGGAAGATATTTATGCCCAGTTGCGCCGCCGCATTGCAGCAGGAGAGCGCAGCCTCATTCTGACTTTGACAAAAAAGATGGCTGAAGACTTAACTGACTACCTTTCCGGTCTGGGACTCAAGGTGCGCTACATTCATAGCGAGGTTGAAACCATAGAACGGGTAGAGATTTTGACCCAGTTGCGGCAGGGGACTTTTGATGTGCTTATCGGTATTAACCTCCTGCGGGAAGGGATAGACCTGCCTGAAGTATCGTTTATTGCCATACTTGATGCTGATAAAGTCGGGTTTCTGCGTTCCTTGACCAGTCTCATTCAAATTATAGGACGGGCTGCCCGCAATGCGGCTGGCACCGTGATTATGTACGCCGACCGTACCAGCGATGCTATGCGTCAGGCGCTTGCCGAGACAGAGCGCCGCCGCCGCATACAAATGGCGTATAACGAAGCGCACGGCATTACCCCAACTACCGTGAAAAAAGCTGTTGAGGCGATTTTAAGCCGCCATAGTGAAGAAGAGAAGGAGGCTGCGATTGCCTCTGTTGAAATCTTGAAAAAAGCGCATGATGTGCAGGTGCCGTCAGAGCGTAAGAAGCTCATTGCCGCCTTGGAACAGCAGATGCGCGACCATGCAGACCGGCTTGAATTTGAGCAGGCGGCGGCGATACGGGATATATTGCAGTCTATGCCGGCACGGAATAAAAAGTGATTCCAGCACGGAGTGAGAGTTCACTCTAGTAATGGGGGTCTCGACTGAGAGATGCGGAGGTCTGACCCATCCTGCCTTTGAGGTCTGACTTATTTTGACGGCAAGATCTGACCTATGAAATGCGGGAGTTCTGACTAAGAGATGGAATGAGGGTTCACTCCAGCAAGGAGTGAGGATTCACTCTAGTAAGGAATGAGGGTTCACTCCAGCAAGGAATGAGGGTTCACTCCAGCAAAGAGTGAAGGTTCACTCTAGCAAGGAATGAGGGTTCACTCCAGCAAAGAGTGAAGGTTCACTCTAGTAAGGAGTGAGGGTTCACTCTAGTAAGGAGTGAGGGTTCACTCTAGTAAGGAGTGAGAAGCGATTTCAGCTATGAAAGATTCGGAGTATCGTATACACTAGTATAATACGGAGCAGATCATGATCGATTTTATTCAGTTACAGAAAATCATAAAAGACCAGCTAGACGAGGATCGGCTGGTAAAGACTATTGATGTAGCCGGCGACACGCTGGAGCTGGCAATTACCGAGGCTTCAACCCTGCTTGATATGCCGGTGCGGAAATTGGAATACGAGATTGTTCAACAGGGTTCAAACGGCTTCTTCGGCATGGGCAAGAAAGAGTGGAAAATCCGTGCGTATCCGCGTATAGTGCTGAAGACAGGAACGGCAGAATTGATCCTCTCTGATACAGCCGCCGCTGAACAGGAAAAAGTCATACAGGATAGGGATGGGCAGGCTTTTGTGCATAAGCTGCTTGAAGGAGTTATGCTTAAAGTAACCCCCCCTGAAGGCAAGGGGAAACCAGTTACCGATTATCAGGCGCTTCAGGTGCTGAAAATCCGTGATATTAAGGATTTTGATGAGAAGCTCGTGCATGCCGTTGTTGCAGATGCTGAAGGTCAGTACGTTAAAGTCGGGACATTTGACCACAAATACACTGAGGACAGCATGATCAATATCGATATTGCGGCAGATGAAATGAAAGCTTTTATTATCGTAACGCCCCCCGGTCCGCACGGCTGCGATCTCTCACTTGAAAGCATCACAAGCTTTTTGAAAAATAATAAAGTTGTGGTGGGGATTAAAGAGGAGGCTTTGCGGGATTTTGTTGACAGTCCGGTTTACCGCCAAGCGGTCCTCGCCGCCGAAGGAATAGAGCCTAAAAACGGCGAGAATGCGTATATGGAATACTACTTTAGGACGGATCAGACCAAGATTCAGTTGCGGGAAAGCAACAGCGGGAACATTGATTTTAAGGAACTGAATATCATTCAGAATGTCGTTGAAAATCAGGTTCTGGCAAAAAAGATACATGCTACAGAGGGTATTATAGGACGCACTGTTACCGGAAAGTTTACCCATTCAAAGAATGGTCTTGATATAGAACTCCCGCTGGGGAAAAACGTACAAGCTGCAAGCGATGGTGATACCGTTCTTGCCTCCATCAATGGGCAGGTTGTTCTCATTAACGGCAAAATCAACGTAGAACCTGTGTACACCGTTCAGGGGAATGTTAATCTTAAAACCGGTAATATTACCTTTCTTGGCACAGTGGTGGTTACAGGCAACGTGGAAGATTCTTTTTCAATCAAAGCTACCGGTAACATTGAGGTAAACGGTACGGTTGAAAAAGCGGAGCTGGAGGCTGAAGGTGATATTATTGTGCATCAGGGTATTACCGGCAAGGGAACCGGCACCGTGCGGGCAGGCAAGTCAATTTGGGCGCGGTTTATTGAGAATGCTATTATTGATGCGGGGAATACCGTTATCGTCAGTGATGGTATCGTCAATTCCAAGGTTGATGCAAACAAGCGCATTATATGCCACGGGAAAAGGGCGCATGTTGTCGGCGGTCATCTGCGGTCATCGGAAGAGATCAGCGCGCTCAATATAGGCAGTTTATCAACCGGTACCGAGACGGTCTGTGAGGTCGGCATCGATCCAAAAAAGAAAGAGCAGCTTGATAGGCTTCTTGAGCATAAAAGCGCCCTTGAAAAAGAGTTTGAAGACATACAGCTCAACATACAAAGCTTGATAAATATACAAAAACAACGCAAGAAACTGCCGGAAGATAAAGAACAGTTCCTGCGGGAATTAGGACAGCGCCAGCTTACTTTGAACGAGGATTTACAAAAGACCAATGAGGATATTATTGAGTTGCAGGATTTCCTTGCCAATATTACGGTGAGCGGAAAAGTTTCTGTCGGCAATAAAATATTTCCGGGCGTCAAGATTATCATCAGAGATGTTGTTGAAAGCATCCGTACAGAATACCGGGCAGTAACCTTTACGCTTGAAAATGGTTTGATACGATCCGGTAAATATGAAGAGCCGGATAAAGAGTCGACTAAAGGACCGGAAGGATATATGTGAGCACCTAACCGTCAGCACTACGTTTATGAGTCCTTTAGTACTCAAGGGCGCAGTATCTTTGAGGAGAAGAGTTATGGCAATACAACCTATTGATCTACAAACCGTGTTTATCCAAGTTGAAAAGATCGGCAAAGAACAAGCTTCTTTACGGGAGGGGGCGTCTCTGCATCAAGCTATGCTCGGAGAGCAGGCGCAAAGAAAACTTGAAGAACAGATAAAGACTGTCAATAAAGTACAAGATACGGGGCAGGGCATTGAATCGATAAAGGATAGAGGGGCTCGGCACGAAAAGCGAGAGAAGCCGGAGGAAAAACACACTCCAAAAGAAGCGGCAAAGCCGTATCAAGCAGGTAAACCGGTGTTTAAGGACCCGGCTTTGGGTAAAAATGTTGATTTTAGCGGCTAACTGAAGTTCATGGATTTGTCCCTTATTGTATCTCTCATAAGCCTTACGGTTAGTGTTTTATTTTGTCTTTTTGCCGGGGCTTATCTTAAAAGAAGAACCGGGCAGGAACGTATCCTTGCGGAATTTAGAGATGAAATTGAAGCATTAATTAAAGAAATTGATATGATAACTGATCGCGACAGCCTTTTAATAGAAGAGAGAGTAAAGCAGCTAAAAACTCTCTTGGAAGATGTGGATAAGCGTATTGCGACGTACACGCGTGAGGTATCGCGCGGGCTTTTTCACGAAGCGGTCTATACCGCCTTTGACAAAAAAGTCTCCTCTCTGAGTGGAGAGGCACAGGAAACCCAGACAGTCCTCCCCCGCATACAAACAAGACCGGACCCGATCAAGTCGGAGCCGCCGCTTACCGTACAGGCAGTTGCGCTTGCAAAAGCCGGTCTTTCCCCTGCACTTATAGCCAACCGGCTGGGGATGAGCCGTGCCGAAGTAGACTTAGCCTTGGCGCTTTCAGCATCTGAATGAAGTGAGCTGCGGGTGCGGAGACAGGGGCAGACCTTGCCTTCAGGATAGGTCAGACCTCGGATACAGCGCTATCCCCGACCGGCTCTGGTAGGATAAGGGCGTTGTCCAAAAGTAACAGAGGTCTGACTTACTAAACTGAGGTCTTGACCCCAAGAATGAGCTGATTCTTACTCACCCCTTTCCTCTACGGGGATTTGTATAGTACACTACGAATACTATGACAAAAGATATTAAATACATCGTTAATGCTCTGCTTGAGAGTTATGAAGAGCATAGTGAGATTATTAAGATTGATACCCAAGACCAGCTCAACCGGAGCGCGCTGATTGAGACGCTTGAGAAACTTCGCTGCGTTATTTTTCCAGGCTATTTTGGAAAAAAAAATATTTCTCATAATACAGTGGAATATTACGCCGGCGACTTAATTGAAGAGATTGTCTTTAATCTATCTCGGCAGGTAGCTCATGCACTGCGACACCGTGATGAATACCGTGAAAGTTCGCAAGAAGTGGTTTGTCAGGCGGCAACAAAACTTACCTTTATGTTTTTGGAACAACTCCCGTCAATCCGTGCCTGTATGGCAACTGACGTGTCGGCAGCCTTTGACGGCGATCCCGCAGCGTACAGCAAAGATGAGATCATTGCTTCATATCCGGGATTATTTGCGATTATGGTTTACCGTCTTGCCCACCAATTACATGAATTGCACGTACCGCTTATTCCTCGCATTATGACTGAGTATGCGCACAGTATAACCGGCATTGATATTCATCCGGGAGCCTGTATTGGTCATCACTTTTTTATTGATCACGGCACCGGCATTGTTATTGGAGAGACGACCATTATTGGCAACTATGTAAAATTATACCAAGGAGTAACGCTCGGTGGACTTTCCACACGCGGAGGGCAGTCTATGAAAGGAAAAAAGCGCCATCCAACCATAGAAGATAATGTAACCATTTACTCAGGCGCTTCTATTCTTGGCGGACAGACCTTGATTGGTAAAGGAGTCGTTATTGGCAGTAATGCCTTCGTAACGTCTTCAGTGCCGGAAAGAACCAAAGTCAGCGTAAAGAACCCGGAACTGCGTTTTAAGCCCGATGAACAGACGAAGAGAGGACAGACCTCGACTTTACCAATGGATGCTTTTTGGGATTATGTTATATAGTTCAGCCCTGTCCTCTCCGACTACTCAGGCTACTGTTGATATTCTTGATACGACACTCCGTGACGGCGCTCAAGCACCGGGGATTTCTTTTTCAGTAGCGGATAAACTTGCCATAGTTTCTGCCCTTGATGCCTTGGGAGTGCGCTGGATAGAAGCTGGGAATCCCGGCAGCAATCCTAAGGACAGGGAATTTTTCCGTATCGCTTCCCAGCTCCATCTTGAGCATGCGCAAATTTGCGCTTTCGGCGCAACCCGAAAAAAGAATGGTACTGTGCAGACAGACTCACAAATCCACACACTGCTTGCGGCGGAAACCGAGACGGTGGTTGTCTTTGGTAAAGCTTGGGATATGCAGGTGCGTGAAGTGCTTAACGTGGAGCCGGCAGAAAATCTTGCGATGATTGCTGAAACAGTCGCTTTTTTAACGGAACATGGTCGTTCCGTTATTTTTGATGCCGAGCATTTTTTTGATGGCTTTAGCGCAAACTCTGATTATGCCTGTGCTACGGTGCAGGCAGCTTACAGTGCCGGCGCACGGTGTATTGTGCTTTGTGATACTAACGGCGCTGCTTTTCCGGACACAGTGTTTGCTGCGGTTTCTTTCATGCGCTCTTTGGTGCCGGCGCTTGGCATACATACCCACGATGATTCGGGTATGGCAGCAGCCAATGCTTTTATGGCAGTGAAAGCCGGCTGTAGCCATATTCAGGGGACGCTGCTTGGTTTAGGCGAACGTTGCGGTAACATGGCGCTGACGACGGTTATACCTACTCTGGAACTCAAACTGGGGATACAGTGTTTGCCGAAGGGAAAACTGCCGAGCATTACGGAAACAGCACGGTGTGTCGCTGAAATAAGCAATGTCATGCTTGCGGCAACTATGCCCTATGTGGGGACCAGTGCTTTCTCTCATAAAGCTGGTATGCATGCGGATGCTATGCTCAAGGCGCACTGCTCATTTGAACACATAGACCCCGTGCAAGTAGGCAATGATCGCCATTTCTTAATCAGCGAAGTGAGCGGACGTTCTCTTATTGCCCAGCGTATACGGAAAATCAACCCAACAATCAGCAAGGATCATCCTTTTACTACGGTTCTTGCTAGTAAATTAAAGAATTTAGAGGCGGAAGGCTGGCAGTTTGAAGGCGCTGATGCAAGCTTTGATTTGTTGATCCGCCGTGAATTAGGGTGGGATTGTTCTTTTTTCACCATTCTTGCCTACCGGGTTTCTAATGAACATCCGGCTAGCACTGCTATACTATGTTCCCATGCTTGGGTAAAAATTATGGTCGGCAGTAAGTACGAACTTGCGGCTGCGGAAGGAAAAGGACCGGTTCACGCTCTTGACAGCGCCTTACGCAGGGCGCTGACGCGTTTTTATCCGCAGCTTGAACGGGTGCGGCTCTCTGATTTCAAGGTTCGGGTTATCAACGGTAAGGAAGCGACAGCCGCTGCGGTTCGGGTGCTTATTGAATCGACCGATGGAACTCGTGTATGGACAACAGTCGGTGTCTCACAGGATGTTGTTGATGCAAGCCGTGCGGCACTGGTTGATTCTATAGCACACTTTCTTATCAGCGCCGGTGAACACGCCCTCGCCGGTTTATTTTAGCAATCAAGGCAGAACATAGGTTACTGCTGCCGAGGGTAAGTCAGACCTTGGTCAGGATAAGGATAAGTCAGACCTCAGAAAAAAAGTACAAAAAATATTTTGCTTTGATTGAATCAAAAAGCAGAGTCAGTTCCCTTATAGAGGTATTATGTCTAGTCATAATTTGCCCAGAGGGCTTACAGACCAAGGTCTGACCTATCATGTTA
>JAISMB010000047.1 GCA_031276945.1 Spirochaetaceae bacterium
ACAGGAGATGCAGTACTGTGAGGATATAGTACCGGTAGCCGTTACCAAATTGGTGCCGTATGTAGAGGGTATAGAACTTGAAATAAAACTGCTTAAAGGATGGAGAAAATCAAATAACAAACTTAACGAAAAAGTAGGAAAAGTAGAATTATAATAGAGTGATAGTAGGGTGGTGTCTGTAAGTCTGCGAGTTATTTTTGCAATGTGAACAACAATGGTAATGCCAACTATACCAATGCAAGTGCTAGTGGAGGGATTTCCCCCGATTCAGTGAGGTGCTACACGGTAGGTTGCTTGCGACCGAGGCACCTTCCACAGGAAGGAGACACCATCCTTTCAGCGGTAAAACTGCTGATAAATAGTCGCCTTGATACATTCCAAGCGGACGCTTTTTGCATGGTCACTGATTGCGTGAGGTGATTTCATGTTTGGGATGGTATGCGGCATATTACGCAGATTGTGGGCAACTACAAATGCCGTACAAGGCTTTTTTTAAGCATTTTTATTACTCCGTAATAAGGGAGTATGAGCTTGATTTTTGAGATAAGGGTGTGATCTATCTGCGTCTGCGAGTTCGTTTTGCGTGGTGGAGGCACTGGGGTGTCCCCTCTTTGCTGGTACGAGTTCGAGTGGAGGGATTTCCCCCGATTCGGTGAGGCGTACAAAGTGTAGGATTTTTTAATCCGATATGCCCAACACAGAAGGAGATAACATCCTTTTGACAACGGCAAGTTGTTGGAAAATAGGCGCCTTGATACGTCCGGGCGGACGCTTCTTGCATGGCAGGCTGAGTGCGTTAAGCTTGTTTCATGTCCGGTGACGTTATGCGGCATACGACACAGATTGTGGGCAACTACAAATGCCGTACAAGGCTTTTTTTCTAAAATTATTTTTTACAAGGATAGAGAGGAAATGACGAGTAAAGAAAGACATGAAGCGCGGTATCAGAGAAGGAAAGCGAAACGTGATCTAAAACGAAAAGAGAAGTTAGGTAAATACGATAATTTTGAGCGGGTAAGTAATGCAGATAATCTTTACACGGCATTTAAGGATTCTATGCGGGGTGTGGCATGGAAAGAAAGCGTCCAAAGATATGAAGCAAATGCGCTGCGGAACATAGCAGAAACCCAAAGAAAACTTCTTGCCGGAGAGAGTATACAGCAGGGATTTGTAGAATTTGATTTGCATGAACGGGGCAAGACCAGACACATTAAGAGCATACATATATCTGAACGGGTCGTGCAGAAGTGCTTGTGCGATCAGGTTCTTGTGCCTATTTTGTCTGACGGTTTGATTTATGATAACGGGGCAAGTATAAAGGGCAAGGGAACACATTTTGCTCTAAAACGCTGTATAACGCATTTAACACGGTTTTATCGACACAACAACTATTCAAATGATGGGTATGCCCTTTTAATAGATTTCTCAAAGTATTTTGATAGTATTGACCACCGCATTCTGTTTTACTTTTTGGGGAAAAAAATCAAAGACCCGCAGATACGCAGCCTCGTCAAGAACTTTGTATCGGTATTTGGAGAGGGGAAGTCTCTAGGGCTGGGAAGTCAAGTATCGCAGATATGCGCCGTCTATTATCCCACTATGCTTGACCATTACATAAAAGAAAACTTGCGGATCAAGTATTACGGACGGTATATGGATGATATGTATCTTATCCATGGGGATAAAAAATACCTTGAACAGTGTTTGAATGGCATTAAAACAGTCTGTAAAAGGCTTAAAATCACGATTAATGAAAAGAAAACAAGAATAGTAAAACTATCACAAGGGGTGAGATTTCTGAAGGGAAACTATTCCCTGCTCCCATCGGGGAAAATACTACGCAGACCCTGTAAAGAGTCTGCTAAACGGATGAGGCGAAAATTAAAAAAGTTCAGAAAATTATTAAATGAAGGAAAAATGACTAACCGTGATGTGTGGACATCATATCAATCGTGGAGGGGAAATTATAGACGCAGGTTCAATGCGTATTATAGGGTGCGGTATATGGATAAATTGTATAACGAGTTGTTCATAAATAACAGGTAGGGAGGTAAAAAGATGGTATATGTATGGAGACGTGAAGGGCAGGTATATCACCATGCTGCTGAGATAAAAGAGAGTGCAATGCAGGCAGCAGAACAGATGGATGGACTTAATGGAGAGCCTGAAGCCGAAGTGAGTGATGAGGAGTTTGAATCAGGCGGGTGTTTGGTGCGTATTATCGACAATACTCTTGTTATAGGCAAGACGGAGATAGAAAAGCAGACAGAACAGAACGCTGAACGTATCCGGTATTTGAAAAGACTGCTTGCTGATACGGATTATATTGCGGTAAAAATTGCCGAAGGGTCTGCCACGACTGAAGAGTATGCTGCTCAAATAGCCCAGCGGCAGGCATGGCGGGAAGAGATACAACAATTAGAAACCATAAGTTAGTGAAAACTCCGGCGTTGCCGGTAAAAAATAGAAAACGGGCAGAAACCCGGCGTTGCTACCGCCGGACAGGTGATGACGCACCTACGGGAAATCCCGCTTCCACCCGAAACACCAAGCTAGCTATCGGTTTCCATTGTCTATAGGTTGAGTCCGTAATTGGAGGGTGTATGAAAACACCAATTACATATTACGGGGGCAAGCAGATGCTTGCCAAGATTATTCTGGGGCTTATACCGCCCCACAGGGTATATTGTGAACCCTTTTTAGGAGGGGGAGCAATATTTTTTTCCAAACAGCCATCTAAGGTGGAAATCATAAACGACACCAACGGTGAACTTATCAATTTTTACAAAGTTTGTAAAACTGATTTCCATGCGTTAAGAAAGGAAATAGCAGTCAGCTTACACAGCCGTAAACAACACCATCAAGCGGAGATTGTTTATAATAATCCTGAGATGTTTGACCCGGTTGTTGTTTGATTTTCGTATCGTATAGAATACATCGTTGTATATTTTTTGTCAAGAGTTTTTTTACTTTTTTATTTTTTTAATTGGTACTCCGCTGTACTCCCAAAGCAGCGAAGTACCAATTAAAAATCTATGCTTCTATGCTGGTAGAGCCGGCAAGATACTTGATTAGTAATTTATTACTATACTGATACTTATATCAAGAAGTATATGCTGGTTATGCTTATGATAAGATATAATTCTTTGTTATACTAACAATTAAATACTTGAGCAGAGAATGCCGGTTTTGAGTGCAAGATTCACTAGGGGAATGCCGGTTTTGAATGCAAAATTTGCCGCTTTTGAATGCAAAGTTACAAAGGGAAGTCATCAAAGATGAAGGGGTGAGGGAAACGGATACAGCATTCTATATATGGGCGGAATAATGAGAGACAGAGGAAAACTGTCTCAAACAGTCATAGTGAAGAGAAGGTTCGCCGCAACTCAAAACTGTCCTGAGTGCGGGAGCAAGAACAAACTCACGCTGGAGGAGAGGAGGTATACGTGCGGATAGGGGGCGCAGGAATACAAGGCGTGCGGAGATTGAAACTGCACTTATTGGCAGGGCTGCTCTGCCGGTTTAAGTTTGGTCTGTAAAACAAGAAGCCCAACGCTTTTAGCGTTGGGTAGCTCACAAATGCAGTCCGTAGTTTAAGTCGTTACTTTGTATGCTGAGAGCTTCTACATGGCGCAAGTCAAATACCACGGGGCAGTTTCGTGCCGGTGGCGGCTTCAAACTCTTCAATCACGGCAAGGCGCAAGTTGTTAAACACATGCGGCGCTTTGCCGCCTACGGGTTTTCCATCAATATGGCTCACGGGAACACAGAGCGCGCCGGAACTGGTAATAATAACTTCATCTGCTGTAAAAAGCTCTTGAAGCGTAAACGGAGACATATCCACGGGAATATTCAAATCAAAAGCATATTTTGCCAAATGCTCCCGGGCAATTCCCGGCAGGATGAGGTTATCAGTAGGGCAGGTACGCAGGATACCGTTCTGGATAATATGCACGTTGCTGTGGGCGCATTCGGTAACACGACCGCTCCGGTGAAAAATCGCCTCATCACAGCCTGCCCGTTTAGCCTTTTCATTGGCGAGAACGCTGGGAATAAGGTTTAAGGTTTTGATGTTGCAGTGCAGAAAACGGGTGTCTTCCAGCGTGATTACCTTAAAAGGCGCAAAGTTGTTTCTAAGCGCCATCTCGCGTATCATCACCCAGAGGTTTGAAGGCACATCGGGAAAAACATGATTGCGTGGGGCAGTCCCGCGGGATACCTGCCAATACACAATGACCCCGTCCTTTTTGTCAACTTTTTTTACCAGCGCCTGTAGCAGGGCTTTAAGCTCAGGTTTTGTCAGCGTGAGTTTAATTTCCAAAAGCCCCGCGCTGTTGAAAAAACGATCAATGTGATCATCAAGAGCAAATATCACATCGTTCACCGAATAAGAGGCATCGTAGACCCCATCACCAAAATAACAGGCGCGGTCGCTCATCGGTACGCTCATATCCTCTATTTCACCAATTGTTCCATTATAATAACCAAGTGTTTTCATACTATTCTCCTTCTATTTTCCTTATTCATGATAAAAACGCTGCCTTTTACCTCGGCAGCGGCAAAGCCTAAAGCAGGGCTATCTTGCTTTTTTGTGTCTGACAATCTTATACACACCCCAGGTGAGCATAGGAATAACATACAAGACGAAAAATCCCCAGGTGATAGTCCCATAGCCTTTCGCAATAAGTCCGGTAAGCCCAAAGGTAGAAACCAAAACCCCCAACAGCACGCAAATCAGCGCCGTTACCGGGCGTATCCATCTACGGGGGTTTTCCGGTTTACTGAACTGTCCTTCTAAACGGTCGCTCACCGCTTTAATAAAGCCTGAACCGGTTTCTATCAGCGTGCCGAACAGAACAATCTGGAAGACGATTTGCAACCACCGTACATTCAGGTGCTGGAATACCACATTCACCGGAACTGTCGCCGTTGCGGTTTCCGGGTACTGTCCTATCATGACGATAAACAGCATGATTGCCGGAATAATGCCGATAGCGCCTGCAATCAATCCAGAACCAATCGCTTCGGCGCGGTTTTTGGCATCAACCGTAGAAAACAGGATGAGGGGAATAACCCCCAGATTGTAGAAGGCGTACCGTGCGCCGCCCAAAGCCCAGCCGGGACCAATTTCCTTAACCGTGCCGAGTTGATAGACGATGCTTTCGCCGAATTTGATGAAACTCATAATCATGAACACCAGATACACGGCGTACAAGACATAGGACCAAAAAGACAGGACTTTCTCAATTACGCCGGTGCCCATAACTACCAAGTAAATTACCCCTACCGCCATAATACCAACACCGATCCACCGATTGAGACCGAATACTTCATTGATGTTTGACCCAGATGCTGCCACTACCACCGCCAGCACGATGAGCAGCAGTACCAAATAACAGATCTCAAAGAGAAACCAGAAAGGTCCCAGCAGTTGTTTGAACAGAGAGCGGTAATCGTAGGTTTTGAAGACGCGGGCGAATTCAAAGGTTACGGCGCAGACCGCCGCCCAAAACAGAAAGGTAACGGTACACATAGCGATAAGTCCGCCCAACGCGCCGAAAGGGAAGAAGAATTCCGCAAGTTCCGCGCCGGTACCATAGCCGCCGGCAATAACAACGGATTGAAATATTAGTCCGGGGACAATAAGTCGCTGAAATTTGTTGTGTCTTTTTTCTCTCATAATTACTTCCTTTTTCAATAACAATTTTTCTTTTCCTGTTCGATTAAGAACAGCATTATTGTGTGAGCTACCCAAGGCTACAGCGTTGGGTTTCTTGTTTCACAGACTAAACTGAGACTGACAGAGCAAGCCTTGTCAATCCAGCGGTTTCAGCCTCCGCAAGCATTGTATTCTTGCGCCCCGCAAGAATCTTTATTCCTTCTTGTAGTATCTCGCTTTCCTATCTCTCTCTTCTGAGTATCCGCATATATACCTCCTCTATTGTCTATTTTTATCGTTGCGGCTTATTCCTTTACGCCGAACTGTTTATAACAATAAATAAGAAAAAGGACTGTGTCAAGTTACAGTTATCGGCGATTTCACCGGTCTAAAGTTGTATCGCGGGCTAAGGTTAGGGAGTGTTATCAAAACAGGGTTGGGTGGCACAGAGCAATCGACGCTTTATCAACGCGGTATCGTGGAATTATCAGAACCGGCGCTCCAGACAGAGATTTACCCCCTGAGAATAGCTGATGAATTGTCGGGGAAGTGTATACCGATTGGCTCATGCTCAATGCAAGGTATATCAAAGTCCATGCGGACGGGTTTGGAGCAGTCGAAGGAAATCAAGCAGGAGGACGTACCAAAGAGGGCTGAATATGAAAGTCCATCTTGCGATAAACAAGAGGGGAAAGCCAGTACGTGTCCTTCTTTCGGTGGGGCAGGAGGCGGATTGTGCATATGCGGAGAGCTTAGTCGTCGGTGTACCGGTACGGGTCTTGTTCACCGATAGAGACTATGACGTAGACCGGGTAGTGACTGCTGCCCGTGCGGGAGATGTTACAGTAGTGATCTCGTCCAAGTGCAGTCGCAAGGAGGCACGGACTTATGATACAGAGCTTGTATAAGGAGCGCCATCGTATTAAGAATGTGTTTCGGTGGCTCAAACAGCGGTGTGGTATCACCACTCAATATGCTCAACGCATCGATTTCTTTCTTGCCACTTTCTCTGTTAGCTCTATCTTTCTCTCCTTTTGATGACACTCCCTAGCCCGCGACACAACTGACCGCGGAAGCAAGATAGTGGACAGTAATCAGCGGCTCGTGAGCAGTTTTCATTTAACAACACAAGGATTAGCCATTTACCACTAAGAAGCGGAGTGGGACAAGTGGGACAGACCTCGGAGGCAGGGTAAGTCATACCCAAAAGAGGATGGGTCAGACCGTGCCCTTTGCCCTGTCAGTCACCCTGACTGCACCATGTCAGACCGACTGAGAAAGATAAGTCAGACCTCAGAGAAAAAATAAAAATAAGAAAATACTGCTAAGATTAAAGCAAAATGCCCAGTTGTATCCATTATAAGTAGTATGAACCATAATTTATTACGAGGTCGCACAGACCAAGGTCTGACCTATCATGTTACTTCAAAAGTAAACAGGGACGCTTTTGAATTAGAGCCGAATGATATGAAAGAACTCTTTCTCAGCGTGATTGAAGGGGCAATCAAGAAAGGTTTTAAGTTTAAGCTCTGGAACTT
>JAISMB010000051.1 GCA_031276945.1 Spirochaetaceae bacterium
ACTATCTTTGTAATCCCCTGTTCACGGTGGTATGCGCCGCTGTACTGCCATGCTTCAGGCTTCTGTACCAGTCCTGCTGCAACAGGGTTTTGATCAATGTAGTTATACACAGTCCAAAAGTCCCTCTCGTCCTTTATCTCCCGCGAATAAAACCGGTCTCCCCAGAAATGACCGGTCTTATGATGCTTCTTATTCCACCTGATAGCAAAAACCATCTTGATCCATTTCAGTATCTCAGAGAGACTCTGCCCTTTTTCAGGCGTGATGAGAAAGTGAAAATGATTACCCATGATGCAAAAGTTCCACAGCTTAAACTTGAAACCTTTCTTGGTGTTTGCTCGTTCAATGATGATGAGGAAGAGTTCTTTCATCTCATCCGGCTCTAATTCAAAAGCGTCTCTGTTTACTTTTGAAGTAATGATAGGTCAGACCTTGGTCTGTGCTCCCACGGGGAAAATTATGACTAGACATAATACTTATATAAGGGAGCTAACTGTGGTTTTTGATTCAGTTTAGAGCACAATATTTTTTATTTATTTTTGACGACAAGGTCTGTCCTATCTTGTTTGATGAAACGCCCTAGGGGAAGGAATAAAGATTCTTGCGGGGCGCAGGAATACAATGCTTGCGGAGGCTGAAACCGCACTTATTGGCAGGGCTTGCTCAGACGTTTTTGTATATTCTCCGCTTGTTTTTATAAAAAGAGTAAGGGGCGAGTCGTACAAAGACAAGTACCCTTCCTCGGAGAGAGCTGAGGAAGCTCAAGAACTAAGGCGGTGCTATTCTTTTATGTTTTCTATTTCCTCTAAAATCTGCAAGGTTTTTTGAAATTTCTGAATGACATCAATGATGTTTCTCATAAACAAAGCAGCTTTATTTGACTTATACGCCGTATTTTGCTCGGTAACATTGATATTCAGCTCGTCTTTTCCGGTAAATTTAGACATATTAGCTAATATTTCATACTGACCGCCTGAGTCTTTGTGCACCAGAGCGGTTAAGATGGCAAGCATATTTTTAATGGCAGTTTGAGTAGTCTCAATGATTTTCTGCACCGCTTTGTCCGTTTCTTCTGTTATTACTAGAATTTTCCGTCTCTTTCCCGGAAGAGAGACAACATCGCTATTAGCCAGAGCAAAACGTTTCCCGTAATCGCCTTCAGGGGACAAACTTGTATCAAACTGGACAATATCGTCTTCCAAGCGCATTAAATCGTTATAACTTTCTGTAAATTGAGTGCGATGTTCTCGTTTGAAAAATTCCCCGTCAATCAAAATAGGACGTAAGACTTTGTTAATATCAGGCAAAAACACCGATGAATAGAAAGTCAGCAAAAAAGAAAGCGCGAATGCTTTTGATATATAGATTTTTGTTGAATTAATACTGGTGCCGGCGTATTCTAAGTCCCGTAACTTATCGGTCTTGAGAAAATAGCGAAAGGATGCGAGCAGTTCCTGTTGCTGCCGCGTCCGTATATAGTCAATAAACTGTTCATCGGTATGTTCTGTCCAATACTCCCGGTATAAGACAAACCAATCTTCACCGCCCCCTATAGCCTGCGGCAGGAGGAGTATATCCTTTGTTACACAGCGCAGTATCAGAGTAAGCGGAACATTTTTATTAAATTCACGTATCGTGAGGAGAGATGCTTTTGCATGCGCTAAGAGTTCCTGTATCTCATGATCCAAATCAAAATCTTCTTCTTTGGCATAATCTTGAATGGTAAAGACAAACATTGATTCCAAGACCGTCATTTCCGGAGACTTTTTCAAAGAAAAAAGGATATTGTTTAGGGCAATGAGTTGTTCTCGAACTATGTTTGCAGAACAGACTTGCCCTGCAACGGAAGGCTCAAAGGTAAATGCCAAAAGAACTCGATCATACAAAAAGGAAGACAGCTCTTTAAGCGCATACAGAGAACGGGCATGAGCGTACATAGTTTCCCGTTGCTCTTGAGTAATACTATTGAAGATCTCTTCCATAGTATGAGCTGCTTTCTGCCGCAATTCTTGTCCGGTTGCTTCTGGGAAATTTCTGACAAGATTAACCGGAGTAATTTCTTTTTGTAACTGAGTATGAATATCACCCATAACGAGAGAACCGAGAAAAGCATAAAAAGCGCCTTTATCACGCTGAACACTGGTATCTAAGGCAGTATAAAAAAATCGAGCGCTTTCTTTGAGTTCCGACAGTATGGCATGAAATTTAGGAAGCAAATAATTACGCTGCTGCTCGTAAATCCCCGGCATCTGTGTTTCAATAGTACGCCCCAGACGTTCAACCATTTTCTTTTCAAAGATTTTTATGGGTGAGCTTCCTTGGAAGAAACTGATTATGGTAAACCATAAGCGCTCATACCAAGACAGATGTGCATACTGCGACTCTATATCCAACGCTGGACTTTCTATATGTTCCTCATATAAAGGCTCAAACGGAATGCTTGATTGTTTAGAAAATCTGTCCAGAAGCTCTCGACGCTCCTCCAGTGACATTTCTGAAGCGAGCCGCTTAAAAGTCTCGTTCTCTGCCATACCTAAACTATACGTTGTATAAACCAATCGGTCAACTAGATAACACAGGGCAAAAATGTGCCATAATCACTGTCTAGCTGACTTTCCGCAGCTATCCTCAGCGGTTTAGTACTGTTTTTGCCCTTTAGATAACGGCAGCTTAAGGAGCGGTCTTACGAGAAGTACCGTAACACTAAGGCTTTCTCAAAACTGTCGCTACTGTTCATAGCGTTTGATGCTGTTTGCTTTACCCGGTGTAGCATTACTTGATTTAGTAATATACCAATCTGCTGCCCGGTTAGTATCACTCTTAGTTTCATCACGACAGATACTTCTGGTAGTGGTGGTGCTTTTGCTTATCAGCGCATCATTAGGTATCGGTATTTTGCCATAACCGCCGCTGCCAAGCCATGCCCCTTGCTGTGCAAAAAGTTCAGCCGCTGTGTTCATTTGTGCCTTTGCCCACGAGGTGCCGGCAGTTTCACTTAACAAAACCGCATCTATGATTTTGTTGTTTTGATCCATGAAGAAGATTGCATCGGTCTTGCGCAGCGCCTTCGTCTTACCCGGCACCCAAAAATCACGGACATCATCTAAAGCTTCAGTTCCTTTTGCTGCATTACGGTCAGCGCCGGTTTCATTGACTAAACCTTCTTCAAGACTCCGTAAGTGCACAACAATATATTCACCGGCTGATACTTCAACCGGTGGAAATTCAAATAACGGTTTTTCCATACTGTGCACAGCGGCAAAGAGTCGCAAAGCCCCTAAATTACCGGAAGACTTTGTTTTTATTTCAATAAATTCAACCTTTGGTTTGGAGTATTCGGTACGTACTTCGGTTATGGTAAATGCAGGAATTTGATCATTTCTCGCACGAATAGGAACCACTACATTCAAAGTATTTTTTTGATCATCTTCTACCACCACATCGACAATAAGACGTTCACCCTCCGGTAACGCTTCAACAAAATTAACCTCTATAATTTCCCCCTCTTTAACCGATTCGACTGCATAGTTAGGCTCGACATTAACCGTAAGAACCTTTACCGGCAGTGAAAATTGGAAGTTAAGCTTTGTTGCACTGACAGCTTTACTGTCAAGAAAGAGCGGAACTTGACTGCTCAAACCAATCGAACCGAGCACCTCGGTAACTGTCCGTCCACTTGAACACGAACAAACAGTATACAACGCAAAAAACAAGATCAGTAAAAATATAACCGGATGTTTTCTCATAATATTCCTCCAAGCTATAATGGATCTTATTGGCAAAAACGCTTTAATTTAGCAAGAAAAATCTTAAATTTTTAACAACTGAGCTTGTGCAAGGCTTTTAGCATTGTCAATATAGCCGGCTTACCCAAGGTAGTTGTAAAGCCCAAGCTTTTTGAAATAAGACTTGTCAAGAAAGATAGATAAGAACGGATGACTCAGAGCTACCAACGGATGAGCCAGAGCTGCCAACGGATGAGCCAGAGCTGCCAACGGATGAGTCAGAGCTGCCAACGGATGAGCCAGAGCTGCCAACGGATGAGTCAGACTTGCCAACGAATGACTCAGACTTGCCAACGAATGACTCAGACTTGCCAACGGATGAGTCAGAGCTGCCAACGAATGACTCAGACTTGCCAACGGATGACTCAGACTTGCCAACGAATGACTCAGACTTGCCAACGGACGGGGCATTGTCTAAAGACAGCACGATTGAGAGTAGGTCAGACCTCACCGTCAAAATAGGTCAGCGGCAGGGTAGGTCAGACCTCGCCGTCAAAATAGGTCAGCGGCAGGGTAGGTCAGACCTCGCCCGCTGCTAAGGTCAGCGGCAGAGAGTAGGTCAGACCTCACTGTCAAAATAGGTCAGCGGCAGGGTAGGTCAGACCTCGCCCGCCGCTAATGCCATAAAACCCGGATACGTTACCTCAGCAGCCTCTGTACCGATAATTTCAACCGGCGCGTCTGCACCAAGGGCAGCGGTTGCCAGCGCCATAACAATACGGTGATCCTTATGCCCATCCACAATACCGCCTTGCAGGGAACCAGTGCCGTGGATGATAAGCGCATCAGGTCTTTCTTCGCATATAATGCCTAGTTTCCCCAATTCCTGCCGCATAACCGCGATACGGTCAGTCTCTTTTATCCGAGCGTGGGCAATGTTGACCAGCGCCGTACGCCCAAGTGCAAAAGCAGCAACCGCAGCCATAACCGGAAGCAAATCCGGCGTCGCATTGAGATCAAACGTACCTGCCTGTAACGGACCGCTGCGGGAGACTGTTACGCGGCTTCTATCCCAGATGACGCTACAGCCGAGTTGTTCGAGCAGCGTGAAAATATACTTATCCCCCTGATGATCATGCGGATCAAGGTAAAAGAGCGTAGCCGGACCGCCGGTAATTGCCGCAGCACACGCAGGAAAAGCCGCGGATGAAAAATCACCCGGCACCATCCCGTTGAACGGCTTGTAGTGCGCGCCGCCGGGAATATAAAACCACGAATAATCAAGGGCGGCTTTGTAGTCTATGTCTTGTTGATTCAGGTACGAGAGGGTCAGATCAATGTACGGCTTCTCATTGAGTAGTCCTATTTCCAGTTCAGTAGCGCTACCGGCAGGCGCTAGAGGGGCTGCAAGGAGCAGGGCTGAGAGGTATTGACTGGTTGGACATGAGAGCGCAACGGTCCCGCCTTTCCATGGACCGCGCACCGTGATCGGCACACAACCCTGCTCAGACACCACCGATGCGCCTAATCCGGCAAGCGCATCAAGCAGGGGGGCAGCGCTCCGCCGTTTTATCTGTTCGTCTCCGGTAAAGGTAAGCGGTTCTGTGCCTAAAGCAGCGAATGCAAGGGCTAAAAAAAGAGTTGTGCCTGAGTTCCCCACATCGAGGGTTTTCGCTGCTGCGGCGTGCCGTCTGCGTCCGACAATGGTTAAGCGCTCTGGTTCTACAACTATTCGCGCCCCCAGCTCAGTGCAAACCTGCATGCAGGAACGGGTATCAAGCGAATCGAGCGGGAAATCTATGAATGAAGTCCCCTCAGTAAAAGCCGCCAGCAAAAGCCGTCTAATGGTATGTGATTTGGATGCCGGCACGTTTATTGAACCCGAAAAACGCCGCGGGGTAATAATGGTATTCATTATAGTAGTATAAAAAGTATCAGCATAATGTGCAAGTTAGATATACACTTACCCCTCTTATGAAGCCCTCCTCCCAAGCGGTCAGCCCTCGAAGGCGGGATAGGTCAGACCTTGCCGTCAAAATAGGGTAGTGGATAGTGAGCGGTCTCCCTTAATAACAGAAGGACTAATCACTTACCACTAACCACGAGCCACTAAAAGGCAAGGGCAGCCCTCGAAGGCAGGGTAGGTCAGACCTCGCCGTC
>JAISMB010000113.1 GCA_031276945.1 Spirochaetaceae bacterium
GAGCTGTATAAGAAGAGCCATCTCATTGAGAATGTATTTCGGTGGCTTAAGCAGTACAGAGGTATTGCTACTCGGTATGCTCAACGCTCTGATTCCTTTCTTGCCGCTCTCTATCTCAGATCTATCTTCCTTCCTTTTGACGACACCCCCTAAGATAGGACAGACCTCGAAGCCTGTTGCACTTGAGCCTTTGTCTATGCTACCCTATCCACACTGGCTTATGAAGATACATAAAGCAATTATCTTATTACTGGGAAAGTCCGATACGGTTCTCTTGCTGGTATTCTTTTCGCTCCTTATTACTGCGGGAAGCGCGCTGCTTATGCTCCCCGGCTCATGGGAAGGAAGCGGCCGGCTGCGCTGGATAGATGCTTTATTCACCGCCGCTTCCGCTGCCTGTGTAACTGGTTTGTCTGTAGTGCCTCTAGTCAATTTCAGCCGCTTGGGTCAAAGCATTATTATTATGCTCATGCAGCTAGGCGCTTTGGGTATTATCAGTTTTGGCTCTCTCCTCTTGAGCATACCCAAGGCTCAAGGCGCGCTTAACCGGCTTAATACGATTAAAGGATTTTATTTAGACGGCATTGAATACCGTCCGCGCAAGATCATCGGCAGTATTATGCTGTTTACGTTCAGTATTGAAGGGGTGGGCATTATTTTTCTATCCCTGTTCTTTGCACAAGCCGGCGTGGAACAGTGCTTTTTCTATGCGGTCTTTCATGCTGTCTCCAGCTTTTGCCACGTTGGTTTCTCTAACTTTCAGGAGGCGCTTATACCCTTTGCCTACAATCCTATGGTGCTTATAGTTCTTATGGTACTGACTGTCTGCGGCGGCATAGGCTTTGTGGTGCTGCATGAGGCTCTCTTAGTCTTCCGCAAACAAAGAAAGCGGCTCAGTTACCACAGTAAGATTGTTTTGATCATGACAGCTCTTCTGATAGGCGGCGCTACCCTCTTCTTTCTGATCTTAGAAGGGAGCAGGGCATACCGGAATATGAATCCTTCCCATGCTTTTATATGCGCGCTCTTTCAGTCAATCAATACTAGAAGCAGCGGGTTAGAGATACTGCCCCAGTCTGTCTTAAGCTCGCCCTCAAAGCTGATAAGCGGTATCCTCATGTTTATTGGCGGTGCGCCCGGTTCCTTTGCCGGCGGTATTCGGGTAACGCCGCTTTTTGTTATCTGTGTTGTTATGCTCAAAGAGCCTGATATTTACGGCGATATTAGTATTTTTCACCGCCGGCTGAACGCTGAAACACTCAATAAAGGTGTTGTGTACGTTCTTAAATCCATTGCGCTCTTTGTTTTGATCATGGCTGCACTCCTTATCTCTGATGGAACACGGGGGCTTTCGGCAACCGCGCTGTTTTACGAAGGTATTTCGGCATTCGGTAATGTGGGACTGAGCATGGGAATCACCGGAGCGCTCTCGGATGCCGGCAAATGGATACTGATTGCAGCTATGTTTATGGGACGTGTCGCCTTGTTTGTGCTGGCTTTTCCGGTCTTGAGAAAAGAAAGGTACAGCATAACGTATCCGCAGGTATCGCTCCTTATGGAGTAGACCGCGTACACTAAAAATCCAGTAATATATGAAATAAGCATTAAGGAGGGGTTATGAAGCAAGTTGCTATATTAGGATTAGGGCATTTTGGGCGCAGTATTCTTGATGAGCTTATCGATCTGAAAGTAGCAGTATTCATCGTAGATAAGGATAGGGAGATAGTTGACCTTTACAAGGATCTTGCGCTGCATGCGGTGATAGCAGACATACTGAGCATTGAAAATCTGCGCAAGATACTACCGGAATCAACTGATGCGGTTATTATTGACATGGGCAGCAAGATGGAAGCCTCTATTTTAGCAGCTAGTTACTGTTCTAAACTGCATATTAAGACCATAATTGCCAAAGCTGAAACCGAGGCGCAAGGGGAAATATTGGAATTAGTCGGCGCTACTAAAGTTGTATTCCCGAATAGAGAGGCTGCAAAACGTATTACGCCCCTGCTTTTATCCGATACCCTCCTCAGTTATATGCCGGTAAGCGCACAATTAAGCCTTGCAGAGCTTGCAGTACCCGAACAGCTCATTGGCAAGAACCTTATGGGAGCAGAATTACGGACAAAGTACCACTTGAACCTTATCTCTATCCGCAACAGCGGTAGCGAAGAGTTTACTTCATGTGAGCCGAGCTATGTCTTTAAGCCGGGGGATATTGGGCTTTTTTCCGGCACGGACGAAGCTTTGAATAATTTCAACATTACCACAAGCCGGTCCTCTGAACAGCATCCTCAAAACCTTGCCGAACGATTCTTGAAGTTGTTCCGGCGCAGATAGGACGGCAGTCAAGAGTGCAGAGAAGGCGTCCTGATTTCCGAACGTGCTTTGCCCTGTCTATCTCAAGAAGAGATAGTCTTTTAATAAATTAAGCTTGACAAATAAGACTCTGATACACTATATTAACAGTGCAGGGTAGTAGCAGTTGGCAGCTCGTCGGGCTCATAACCCGGAGGTCGCAGGTTCGAGTCCTGCCCCTGCAAGACCCCCAATCAAATCAGACTGCTCTGAAAGCACGACTTATTGCTTTCAGAGCAGTTTTTTATTGCCGCACGGTGAATCTCACTTTATCTATCTTTCTATCCCATTTGCCGATTATCATAGTTATGATAATGGTATGGATTTTGGTTACCATAACAAATACTCAAAAAGGCTTTTGCACGAGGACCAGCGCTCACCTCTTGCAGTATTTTATAATCTAGTGAATGAAGAACAGCTCCTTAAACTTTTTCCGACCCACCCGCCTTACCACCGGTTCAGGGAATTTATCGCTCCTCATGCTGACCGTTTTAAGATTCTTAAAACGATACTAGAAGAACTGGCGATCAATCATCAAGTTGTTAGTATTGCCGGCAATCGTCATTTTCTGGTTTTTCCTGATATGCAGAAGCAAACCAAATGGCCCGATATAGAAAACCTCCTGTGCGGTCCGGAGCTGCTGCGGTATAGCCTGCTTAAAAACAATATGCTGCGCGATCGTGAGGCTATTCTACTAGTGGCGCATTACGACAGAGTAGCGCACAGCCCCGGTGCAAATGACAATAGCGCTGCTGTCTTTGAGCTTATTAACGCCGCGCTGATTCTCCAGAGAGAGGATATACGCCACTGGTTTATGATATTTACTGATAAAGAAGAATTAGATGAGGGAGAGGGACTCTGCACCCAAGGCGCTTATACCTTGGCAAAGGGCTTAAAAGATGCAAAGTTCGGTTCACCTAAAGTGTTTATCTTTGATGCGTGCGGCTCAGGCGACACCTTGATCATCTCTACAGTCGCAGATTTGTTGACAAAGAATGACGAGCGCGCCGGCTCAAGCCGTATCCGTCATGCCGTTCAACAGTTGCGCCAGCGTGCTTTGGAAACAGCCCGTACTATGCACCTTGAATGCTGTATGATCATGCCGACCCCCTTTTCTGATGATGCCGGCTTTTTCCGTGCAAATCTTGCCGCACAAACCATTACCATGTTGCCGTCAACTGAAGCTACAGCTTGTGCATCGCTGTTTCGGAACAAGCCGGATATAATTGCTCTGCTTATCAGCGGCGACAAAAGCATACTGCCTGAAACATGGCGGCGGCTTAATACCAGTAACGATGCCTTCTCTTACCTCACGCCGCAGTACTTTCCTACTGTGGTGCGTTTTGTCTGTGCTTTGTGCGGCGCTTAGGAACAGGGTAGGCAAACTTGCTTCTTTTGTGTCCTTTCAACCGATATACAGATCGTGAATAGTTATTTGCAGAACATTGCACCGGCACAGTTATCTGTCTGTGATACCGCCGACTCCTTTCTTCAATCCGGTTTTTGGGGCAGCTTTAAGGCATATTTTAACTGGTCTGCGCATAGTTTTATGGCTGATTGGGGTGAAGCGGGCAAGAGACCGGTTATGGTAATCTGCCGTCCGCTTGCGGCTGGCTTTTCTTTTGCCTACCTACCGTGGGGACCTGAATTACCGTGGCTGCAAGATTATACTCGGTATAGCACAGTGCTTGTTGAGCTTGCTCACGCGCTTGAACCGCTGCTCCCGCCCGCCACCGCCTTTATCCGGTTTGATCCGCCGTGGTACACTGTCGGCACTGAGAAACCTCCGGTGCTGCGGCACAATCTTTTACATGCCAGTCCAGCGGTCCAAGCTCCGCATACGGTGATCATTGACCTTACGCCGGACGAAAAGGCGATTTTATCGCAGATGAAGAGCAAATGCCGGTATAATATTGGTCTAGCTGCGCGGAAAGATGTCAGAGTCAGGCGCATGAATGAAGAGGATATTGATACATTCTACGCCTTGCTTCAGGAAACGGCTCGGCGCGACAGAATGAGTATTCATAGTCTTGAGTATTATAAAAAACTGTTTGCCCATGCACGGGAATACCGCGGAACATGCCCGCAAGTGCTTTTGTATGGGGCGGACTACGATGGCGAGGTTTTGGCGGCTCTTGTGGTACTTATCCACAAAACGACTGCGACCTATTTGTACGGAGCATCATCGAACAGGAATCGCAACCTTATGGCGCCGTATGCACTGCAATGGCAGGCGCTGAAAGATGCAAAAGACGCAGGCTGCACCGCTTACGATCTTTTTGGCATACCGCCTGATGACAATCCGGCTCATCCTCTCGCCGGTCTTTACCGGTTCAAAACCGGCTTCGGCGGCACTCGTATTCATCGTCCCGGCTGCTATGATTATACGTATTTACCGGTGGTTAAGACGCTCTTTTCAGTCGCTGAGTCAGGCAGGGCAGTGCTGCGCTCTCTGAAGCACAGCAGTAAGAAACAGGACAGACAGATAAGACAAAGCCTTGTTCTACCCTAGGGGTGTCGTCTAAAGGCAGGAAGACAGAACAAGATAGGACAGACCTCGCCGTCAAAAATAAATAAAAAATATTGTGCTCTAAATTGAATCAAAAAGCACAGTCAGCTCCCTTATAGAGGTATTATGTCTAGTCATAATTTGCCTCGTGGACTCACAGACCAAGGTCTGACCTATCATGTTACTTCAAAAGTAAACAGAGACGCTTTTGAATTAGAGCCGGATGAGATGAAAAAACTCTTTCTCACCGTGATTGCAGAAGCTAAAACCTCCAA
>JAISMB010000035.1 GCA_031276945.1 Spirochaetaceae bacterium
GGCCTGGGGTTGGGAGTGGTGGGCCGGTGGGTGGGCGTGGTGTGTCGGGGGTTGGGCGTGGTGTGTCCGTGGGTGGGCGTGGTCTGTCCGTGGGTGGGCGAGGTCTGTCCGTGGGTGGGCGAGGTCTGTCCGTGAGAGGCAATCCGCACCGAAGCAGGGACAGACCTGTGGTGCGCTCGCCGCAAACGCCCGCGACGAGAAATATGACTTGACAGAAATTTTTGCGGGGAGTCATAATAGCTTATTACCATTAAAAAATGTGATGCCTTTATCCTTATCCTTGGGCAGAGCAGTTTCAATCAGTTTGCATTAACAAGAAGGTAATAATGACAAGACAAGAAGATTCAGGGATCAGTATTTTAGTAAAAATAGCCGGCTTATCATCGGTGTTTGTGCTGACGGCTATTTTTATTCTGGTTTTTATGAGCATCTTCAGTATGCATGAAATCAGTTTAGAATCGGCGTTGATCATGGCGGAGCTTAAAATCCGGGGGGACATCGCTTCTTTTCGCTATGAGCTTGACCATGCCTACGGCGCCCTCTCCCTGCACAACGGCACCCTCATCGACGCGCAGGGGCAGCCCCTCAATGAACGCTACGATCTGGTGGACCAGCTCTCCTATGACCTGGGTATCGTGGCGACTATCTTTGTGCGGGAGGGGGCGGATTATAGACGGATTACCACCAGCATCAGAGATACTACGGGGCAGCGGGCGATTAACACCCTGCTGGGAACGGGGAGCGCCGCCTACAAGACGGTTGGGGCGGGACAGCTCTTTATCGGGAATGCGAACATCCTGGGCAAATCCCACCTCACAGGCTATCAGCCCCTCTTCGCCCCCCATAGCACGGAGGTAATCGGCATCCTCTTCGTGGGGATTGAAATCAGCACGATTGAGACCCTTATCACCCAGCGCATAGCCTATAAAATCAGGCTTATGACCAGCGCGGCGCTGCTTATCCTCGTGATCGCCATCGCCTTAAATATCTTGGTCTTCAGGCAGGTTATTGTCCGTCCCATCCGTACCGTGGCGGATATGCTCAAAGCTATCTCTGAGGAGGAGGGGGATCTCACGTGCCGCCTTACGGTCAAGAGCAGGGATGAGATCGGCGCCATGGTTCGGTATTTTAATCTGACCTTTGAAAAGATAAGAAACCTCATCAGCCTTATCAAAGAGGAGAGCCTTTCCCTGCGGCAGAACGGCGGCGATCTCTCTATTCAGATGACCGAAAACACCGCCGCGATTAACGAAATCACCGCCAATCTGCAAAGCCTTAAAGGGCAGGTGGTCAACCAATCCGCAGGCATTATTGAAACCAATGCGACTATGGAACAGATAAGCGCCGGCATTTTCAAGCTTAATGAACATCTGGAACAGCAGTCCTCATGGGTTACCCAGTCGTCATCGGCAATGGAGGCGACTCTCGCGCAGATAGAGACTGTTACCCAGACCCTTATCAAAAACGCGGACGGCTTTAACGCCCTGTCCGCGGCGTCCGAAGACGGGCGCTTAAGCCTGCAAGAAGTGGCAGTGGATATACAGGAAATAATCAGTGCATCCCAAGGGTTGGTGAAGATAAACGGAGTCATGGAAAATATCGCAAGCCAAACCAATCTCTTGTCCATGAATGCGGCAATAGAAGCCGCCCATGCGGGAGCCGCGGGAAAGGGCTTTGCGGTGGTTGCTGGTGAGATTAGAAAGTTATCCGAGTCCTCGGCGGAGCAATCCAAGACCATAGCCGCGGTCTTGCAGAAGATAACCGCCTCCATAGAGAAGATAGGCGCGTCCGCTGCCAAGGTATTGGAGAAATTCGAGGCGATAGATGCGGGCATAAAGACCGTGTCCGTTCAGGAAGAGGCTATCCGCAACGTGATGGAAGCGCAGAACGCGGGGAGCAAGCGGATTGTCGATGCCATTGCCGAACTTACCACCATCAACCAGCTGGTCAAGAACGGATCCGCGGAAATGCTTACCAGAAGTCGGGAGATTATCCGGGAAAGCGCTAATCTGAGAAGCATAAGCCAGCAGTTGAGTGACGGCATGAGCGAGATGGCGATAGGCGCCGAGCAGATAAACATCACTATCCATCAGGTAAACGACATAAGCGGCAGAAACAAAACGAGCATTGACCTGCTGGTACAGGAAATAGAACGCTTTAAGATAGCATAGGGAGGGGCAGGCGTCCCTACAGATGTGCTATCCCCTTGACTACGTACCGCGACAAATACTAGATTAACAGAAATATGATAGATTCTAATCATCCATTTGCTCAATTCGGTATATCCGAAGCAATCCTTGCAGCCTTGAGTCGGAAAGGCTGGACAGAACCGAGTTCTATACAGTTGCTTGCTCTGCCCCGCCTCTTATCGGATTCCGGGCATTTAATCGTTAAAGCACGAACCGGCACCGGAAAAACCGCTGCCTTTGGCATACCTCTGGTAGAACGCCTCACCACAGGAGGGCATAGTCCCCGCGCATTGGTACTCACCCCAACGCGAGAATTGGCTCTGCAAGTCTCTCGTGAGATTGCATCTTTAACAACCGGTCTTTTTCCCCGCATTACCGCAGTCTACGGCGGGGCATCCATTCGCACACAGATCATAGACCTCAAGCGCGGCACTGAAATTGTTGTCGGCACTCCGGGGCGGGTTATGGACCTTATGGAGCGCAATATTCTTGATCTCTCTGCCATAGAATGGTTCATCCTTGATGAAGCCGATGAAATGCTTGACATGGGGTTCTTTGACGATGTTGAACACATCCTTAAAGCCGTAAAAACGGAGCGTCGGGTTGCCCTCTTTTCCGCTACCATGCCTGATGCTATCCGCCGCGTTATCCGTGAAAACCTTGGCGAGATTGCTATTCTTGAAGATACTGCTCAGGAAGATGAAAAGCCGGCTGTCGATCAGTACTACCTTGTCGTAAAAAAAGAGGATAAACTGGAAACCCTGCGCCGTCTTATTGACGTTGAGGGTGATTTTTATGGCTTGATCTTTTGCGCTACCAAAACAGAAACAGACGAACTTGCCCGCCGGCTTGTTGAAGGCGGCTATCCGGCGGAGGCAATCCATGGGGACCTTTCACAGGAAGCCCGTGAGCGGACGTTGAGGCGTTTTCGCTCCAAGCTGACGAGGATTTTGGTTGCCACCGATGTAGCTGCACGCGGGCTTGATATTGAACGGCTCACTCATGTTATTAACTGGGATCTCCCCGGTGATCGGGAAATGTACATTCACCGCATTGGGCGTACCGGTCGTGCTGGACGGCGCGGTAAGGCAATTAACCTCATTCTGCCGGCTGATCGGGGACGTATCAGTCAGCTATCGCGCAGCATGGAGCGCACGCTGGGGACTCCTATCAAGTGGATGAAAGTGCCGTCAATAAAATTACTGATGCAGGCTGCTAAAGCGCATATACGCGCTGCGGTTACCGCCGCTTTATCAATGCCTGATCCTTCAGATGATACTGAAAAACCTGTGGAAACTCTTCCTTTTCTTGAACAGCTTACCCGTGAATTAGTTGAAACGCTGGGAGCAGAGCAGACGGTACAGGCTTTACTGAGCCTTTCTTATGGTGAATTGCTGGATCCTTCTCGCTACAAGGCAATTACTGAATTTGCAGAGACCGCTCCTCGTGAAGAAAAGCTCCCTGTGGCGCTACGCCGGCGGCGCATGACTTATGGCAGCCGGTATACGACTGAAGAATCAGCTGCTCGGCTCTACATCGGGCTTGGTCGTAAACACGGCGCCTCAACTCGTGATATAGTCAATCTGCTTATGAAAGCCGGCGCGGTGCCAAGCCGGTGTATTGATGGTATTGAAATAAAAGAATATTGTGCTTTTGCTACCATGCCGCAGGAAGCAGCACACCGTGCCTGCGCATTTTCTCGGCAGCTCAAAGGAAAACCGGTCATAAAGCCGGCTTCCCCTGAAAGAAGATAAGTTTTTATTTTAAGAGCGCCTCTACAGCGCTCTGTTTCCAACGGAGCGCTATATCAGCCGGTCTATCCCCAACGATATTTTTTATACTTTTATCAGCGCCGAATCCCAGAAGTATTGAAGCTAATTCAGCAGTACCGCTCTGTGCTACATAGTGCAGAATGGTATTGCCATAGAGATCTTTATCGTTGATCGCTTTCCCATTAAAGAGCGCATTGATTGCTTCATTTCCCTGAGAAAGGGCGAGGTCTGCCGGACTTAACCCATCGCCGGCAGTAAAAAACAGATTAGCTCCGGCATTAACGAGGAGTTTCGCAATATCCCAGCGTTTCTGTTCAACGGCAAGATACAAAGCGCTGCGTCCTTGCGCATCACTGCTGTCGATTTTTTTACTTTGGCTCACGATATAATTGATAATCTCAAAAGAAGCGTTGTTGCGTATTGCAAGATGCAGAGGCGATTCCCCCTCATCATTAGTCAAAGTACTATACTCAGGTCTTAAAAGGTCCCTGCTTATCTTTTCTGAGATTTCCAAGGCAAGCAGCAACGGCGTTATTCCCAAAGCATTTTTTGCATGGATAGAAACGCCCAAAGGCAGCAGTATACTTACCATATCAGATCGTTCCAGAGAAACCGCGCTATGGAGCGGCGTATTGCCCTGGTTATTTCTTGTATTGGGATTGGCTCCTAAGCGGACGAGACGTTCCACAGTTACAGGCAGTCCTGCCATTATAGCCTCTACCAACGGTGTATTACCATCAGCATCGCGAGCTTCAAGGGCGGCGCCGTGGGTAATCAGTATAGCTTCGATACCTGAGATACCGAGTCGTACCGCATCGTGTAAAGCGGTCTTTCCATTCTGTGCATGGGCATTGATCTCTATGCCGGCATCAATAAGTACGGACGCTGCATTTTGTGCATTCCAACGCACCGCTGTATGAAGGCAGGTATTCCCTAGCACATCGCGAGCAGTCACTGAAGCGCCGGCTTTTATTAAGATATTCGTTGTTGACGGCAGGTCCTTACTCACCGCCATAAACAGAGGGGTTTCACCGGTTGCATTAGCCGCTTCTATATCAGCTCCCATAAGAATAAGTTTCTGGATATAGTCATCAAGCTGCCATTGAACCACATAGTGCAACACAGTATTTCTTAATCCATCACGGATTTGTAGAATTGCCGGACTGAGAACCCAATCTCTAAACCCACCCGGTGCAAAGAAAGTTAAATACAGCGGGCTTTCACCCTGTGCATTGGGCGTAAAAATATCAGCGCCTGATGCTAAGAGCAATTCTCCTATGTCTTGATAATTCTGCCGGATTGCTTTGTGAAGCGCGGTATCTCCCTCTTTATTACGGGCATTGAGCGCTGCGTTTTTATCGAGAATAAGCTTGATTATATCAATGCTTGCACGATTGTCCACGACAATATGTAAGAGAGTATTGCCGGCGCCGTCTGCTTGGAGGACCGTTTCAGGAGTGATAAGTTCCGGCAAGGATTTTAGCTCTTCTAAGAGTGCTTTCTCAAAAGGCGTTGTCCCTTTGTTATCAACAGCAAATATATTTGCACCGTATTCTAATAAAAGCGCAATGTACATAAGACGTTCATCTTGTACCGCAAGGTAGAGCGAAGTTTTCCCTTCAATATTACGAATAGATATATCGGCGCCGTGATCAAGCAGCAGTTTCACTGTCGCCGGATCACGGTTTAACATAATAGCAATATGTAAAGGAGAGTTACCATGTCCATCGCGTAAATTAGGATTAGCTTTATGTGAAAGTAAAAGCTCCAAAATATCCTTGTACTGATCTTTCGGTGTTGCAAGATGCAGAGCGGAATTACCTTTCGCATCCTGCGCATTAACATCGGCGCCGGCTTCAATGAGGAGAGATAAGACCGTTTCATGTCCCATACGGGTCGCTTCATGGAGCGGCGTTGAGCCTGATGAATCTTTTGCGTCAATATCAACGTTCTTTTTCAATAAGAAGGCAACAAAACCACTATACCCTTCATGGGCGGTAAAATGCAGAAGGGTAATACCGTCAAAATTGCGGGTATTGTAATTAGAACTACGCACAGCCGGCGCTAAGCGGCGATAGAGGTCCCCCTCTGTTACTGCACCGGCTAGGATGAGCTTCTCAACTACCTCGGCATGGGCAAGCGAGTCTGTCCGATTTAAGGCAATATCAAGGGCGGTCTTCCCCTCGTTATCATGTTCTGCTTTATCAACGCCGGCAGCTAAAATTGGATCAATGGCTAAGGCATTGCCAACCAAAGCTGCAAGGTGCAAAATAGTCTGCCCTTTGGGATTCTTTTGTTGTATTGAAAAAGGATTGAGCAACGCCTTGAGCAACCCGTCTTGTCCGTTCAAGGCAAGAAGCGCCGGAGAGCTGTCATCCGCCATGACCTGATGAATATTCGCTCCTGCATGGGCAAGTACCTGTGCCGTATTCGTATCACGTCTTGCCGCAGCAATAGTTAAGGGGGTCCTGCCCTGCTTGTCTTCAGCATCAACCACTGCGCCGATACTAATGAAAAAAGCTGCCATTGTGGTATTACCCTGTTCTACCACAATGTGCAAAGGAGTACGTCCCTGCTCGTCTGTTATATCAACCTTCAATTTTCCAATGAATGCCTGTTGAGCGTTGTCATCGCCCTTTGCAAGAAGTTCCCAAATATCATCCATTGTCGGTTCTGCCTCTGTTGTTGATGAAACAGAAGTCCGCTTTGTTGAAGAGCCTGCTTTGTCTATTGATGAATCCGATTGTGCCGGAGGTTTAGTCAGACAGCTTGAAAAAAACAAACATACTAAAGTGTTCAGTAGCAGTACATAAAATTTTCTACGTAACATAGTGCAATTATCGACTAAAAATAGTATTGACATAAATCGGGGGGAGTCTGTATACTTCTGAATTACGCGGCGATGGTGGAAGTGGTAGACACGCCAGCTTGAGGTGCTGGTGCCGAGAGGTATGGAAGTTCAAGTCTTCTTCGCCGCAAGCGTTCTACGGAGCGGTGTCCGAGCGGTTGATGGATCTGGTCTTGAAAACCAGCGAACTCGTCAGGGTTCCGGGGGTTCGAATCCCCCCTGCTCCGTCCGTATCGTTATTAGTGATGGATTAAAAGAACAGGGAGCGGTGGGTGAGCGGTCGAAACCAACGGTTTGCTAAACCGTCGTACCTTAACCGGGTACCGGGGGTTCAAATCCCCCCTGCTCCGTCTTGGTAAGACCGCCTTGCAGAGGGCGGTCTTTTTTGAGGTTTTGAGGTTGTAGCTCAGTGGATAGAGCACCAGATTGCGGATCTGGCGGTCGCACGTTCAAATCGTGTCAGCCTCAGGGTAAAAGCAGATTTATAAAGGTTATAAAGTGCTTTAAGAGTGGATGGAGCGATGGCCGAGTGGTTGAAGGCGGCGGTTTCGAAAACCGCTGAACCTTTTTGGTTCCGGGGGTTCGAATCCCCCTTGCTCCGTTTCTAAGGGAGAGATGGCCGAGCGGTCTAAGGCGCACGATTGGAAGTCGTGTGTACTCGAAAGGGTACCGAGGGTTCGAATCCCTCTCTCTCCGGTATACATATAGCGTTGTTTTTGAGAAAAATAGAAAAAACTACGCTATATGTAGCGTGGGTAGGGTAAAAAAAGGAAAAAAGCATATCTATGTATAAAATATGGAGATACGTCCTATAGGTATTGGAAGAGTAAGCGCTCTGTTCGATTGTGGTAGCCGAAAGGGGCAGGTTCTACCGGATAAACGAGGTCAATGGGTATCACAGTTTTATCAAAGAAAGGAACAGGAGCGCACGAGGTTTTGGAACGAAATACTTGAACGAGCCTGTAACAAAGTTTGTGTAAATAGCCAAAAAATCGTAGAAATACCGGTCTTTTAACGAAGAGATAATTTCTTTTTCCAGCCATACAAGGCTATTTATCCATGGACTTGGAACCAAACATTGTGATCAATTGAACTGTTTCCGGTGTCGTTGCTTCGGCCAGTGCTTTTTGATCGTTCTTTTCCAGGGCCTTGTAAAACTTTTGCGCTGCGGCTGCCGGCGTATTGGCCGATCCCAAATATCCCGCCAATGAGTTTCCGTGCGGAGGCTCACCGGAAGTTGGAAGCGCTGAACAAATCCCGCGCGAAAAAAACAAGAAGAACGGCTAGTCCGGCCAGAACTGAAACGATTCTTAGGACTTTATCGGGAATATACGAAGGTTTCGCCGCCGTTTTTACCGTTCCCGCGCTCGTTTCCCGGTACCTTACGCTGGAAAGACCCGCGATTCTGACAAAACGCTCGGTTTCGTCCCCGTATCCAAGTTCCCGTGCCCGGACTTTGATCGTTTCCGAATCATAGAGCAGGGCATCCATGGTTCCTTCCAGTTCCTGATTCAGAGCTTCCAGGTCTTCCATGTTTTCAAATATCATATCTCTTTCCGCAAGAAGCTTCCGGTAAGAGCCCATACCCGCCGCCCCGGTGAACAACGACGAAAGCGCATAGATTGAAATGGCAAGCCAGGGAACGAGAAGGTATTTTCGGAGTCTCATTATTCAATTTACGGGATTATTCGCCTGTTTCTTTAGGGCAATCAATATCCGCCTGTGGTGGGGCGCCGTGTTACACCACGTTAAATTCTAACCATGACGTTTTGTTCCGCGATGCGGAAGTACCGGTACATCATGGGCCTCGGCGTGGGCCTCAAAAAGGCCGCTGCTATGCACAAACGATTCAAGGCCCGCTAGCTCGCGGCAAGGAAGTCGCCGCCCATGTTACTGCAAAAGGCGCCCGGCGGAACAGACATGGGCGCTGTACCGGCAAAAAATCTCCTAAAGCATTTCTTTTAAAATCCGAAAATTAAAATGAACTGGACTAAAAGCCGTGCGCCCGTCGGGCCTCCATGGCCAAAGTCCTGGTATCCTCACCCTTCCGGGAACGGGTGGGTCGAGGGTTCCGTGGCACATGGAAAGTTCAAAAAGAACAATCCATAAAAAGTAAATTACGGGGTTTTGTACAGCAAAACTCCAATTCATGGCGGAAAACAAGCCGCCATGGCGCATACCGTCGAGCGTTAGCGAGAAGGTATGTGACGGCAGGGAAGCCGCGGCGTAAACCGTCACAGGGACGGTCCGCCGAAAATGCCAAAGGAGTGTTTTTATGATTATTAACCACAACCTAAGCGCAATGTTTGCCGACAGGTCCCTCAAAACTACCCAGGTATTCCTGGACAAGAACATGGAGAAACTGTCAAGCGGCATGC
>JAISMB010000123.1 GCA_031276945.1 Spirochaetaceae bacterium
ACAATAATAAAGGCGGTATCTCTGAGAGATACCGCCTTTACATGGGCGATACAAGAATCGAACTTGTGACCCTCAGCGTGTCATACTGATGCTCTAACCAACTGAGCTAACCGCCCGGACATGCTAGTATTTTAATCCAGCTCTGGCAGTATGGTGCATTTTTATCTATCTGTCAAGCACTAAATCCTTTCACGAATAACGACATTAACCTCCACTCGAGCATCTTCACCATTTTGTCCAATTAACATTGGAACAATTAAAGCTTCAACTTCCAGATTATTTGAAATTTCCATGTTATCTCCGGTAAACAATGCCGGAGGTGTCAGGTCAAACTTAAAACCAAGATCATGAAGCCGAGTGACTGCTTGGGCAGTAATCATATTGGCAAGTTCCGTAATAGTTGCCTTAACCATCTCATCAAGTACCGTAAACTCTTCACCATTCATAAGCCCTGCCACATAGAGTGCTGACTTTTTTGTCATATCAAAAAGCACTCGTCCCTCAACATCACCTGCTAGGCCAACCAAGGCAGCTACACCCATTATAGACATTGAAGAGGATTTAAGATACAAACTTCCTCGTTTGACCTCAACACCGCCCAATACCTCTCGAAGTATATTAAGTGCAGACTCAACAAACGGATTAATATACTCAACTCTCATAAAAAGCTCCTTTATCAAAAAATAGGATTATCGAAAAACCTTGATACACCTTACTGTTTATTATACACAAAGACTGAGACAGGATCCGTTCCGATAGACTGCCATTGTTCTCCCAGTAAACATTCATTTCTTCCAACAATGACCAATCCTTTTTTCTTTAATTTTTCAGTCCAATCATCAATAAGCCTATCTTGTTCACCTGAAGGAATAATAGAAAGTAAATCTCGTGCAAGAATAATATCTATATCCGGCAGATGATTGTCATGTAAAATATCATGGTACTCAAATACAATGGCATCTTTGATAGTACGATCAAAAACATAGCCATTGTTGTTTGCTTTTGCAACAAAATTTTTACAAAATTCTGGTATTTCATCCAAATTAAAAGTTGCAGTTGGTGCTGTTGATATTGCCATAATATCATTATCATTAGCCCAAATTTTTATTTGGGCATTTGGATAGCGCAACTTCAAGATACAAGCAAAAGAATACGTTTCATAGCCTTTACCACAACCTAAATTCCAAACCTGAATAGTATTAGAAGATATATCTGGTAATATACTTTTCACAGCTCCAGCATACTCATTATCCCAAAATTTACCGGTAAATGGCGAATCAAACGGCTTAAGAAATTCAGCAGCCTCTGCCGCATTCCGCGGTTGCAACTGTGCTTCTTCTCTAATCTCGGTCCATTTAATAAAACGTTTACGAAACCACTCATCATTATAACGGCTTGCATGAAAAGACTGAAGAGTACGAACATTATCCTTAACTAAAGCAAGCATCGTTTCATCAATAACCGGCATTGTGGGGACTGGTGCTGCTACTATCGGCACTGGTACCGGCTCCTGTGCTTGTGAAATTTCCGGTTGCGCTTGTACAAAAGTTCTCCCTTCAGCTACATCAGGGATAGATGATAATTGTTGTTTTTTTGCATTTTCAGCCTTCTGAGAGCTAAAAATACGCAATACATCAAGAATAACGTATAAGTCTCCATTTTTTTCAACAATACCACTAATGTACTTAATATTGATATCACCAAAAATAGGATGCGCCGGCTGTATCATCTCAGAATTGATACCAACAACCTTATCAATTTTGTCAACAATGGTACCATAGACCTTTTCTTCAATTCTGAGAATAAGCATATTTTCGAGATTATCTTTCTTTTTTTCAATCGGCATATGAAAAAAGGAACGAAGATCTATGATAGGAATAATATCTCCCCGGAGGTTGTAGACTCCACGTACGTAAGACTCTGCATTAGGTACATAGGTAAATTTATCCGCCTTAGCAATTTCTTTGACGTTCATAATATCAACACCATAATCTTTCCCTGCAAGAGAAAAAGTTACCATCTTAAAATCAACCGTATCAGCTCGATCTTTTTGTTGCTGTATCTCTTCATTTACGGTCACGGCCATAGCCGTTAAATCTTTGATTGCTGCTGCCATAGAATCCCCCTTTTTACAAGATTGATGCTTCACGAATTTGGCGTTGTTCCAATTCCTTTTTAAGACCAAGTTCTAATAGCTGTCCTACATCAATGATAAGAGAAACTGACCCATCTCCTAATATTGATGCACCAGCAATACCAGGAGAATTAGTGTACTGATCGCGTAAGGGCTTGATAACTACATCTTCTTCACCAATAAGACTGTCTACCATAAACCCCATCTTTTTTTCGGCTGTACCAACAATAACAATAAAATGATAATCCTGATGTTCCTCGGTTTGTATACCAAAAAGACGGTTGAGACGGAGTAGAGAAACAACATCATTACGAATATTGAATACTTCATAATTATCAATCATGCGTATATCTTCTGGTTTAAGCCGAAGACTTTCGATAACGCTTGTTATAGGTATTGAATAAATCTCTGTGCCGACCCGCACCAATAATCCCTGAATAATAGCAAGAGTAAGCGGTAATTTAATAGTAAATTTAGTGCCTTTACCTTTTTCTGAACTCACAGTAACAGTACCATTAAGTTTTTCTATCGATCGGCGCACTACATCAAGACCTACACCGCGGCCGCTAATAGCAGTGATGGTTTTTGCCGTAGAAAAACCGGGTTCAAAAATAAGCCCGAAAGCTTCGGTATCGGTTAATACCTTGCTCGGATGGATAAGCCCTCGATCAATAGCTCTGGTTTTAACGGCATCAACATCAATACCCTTACCATCATCTACGATCTCAATAACGATCATGTTACCTTCATTGGTAGCCTTGAGAAGAACCATACCCTCTTCTGGCTTGCCGGATTTCTTACGATCTTCTACCGATTCAATACCATGGTCAATAGAGTTACGCACCGAATGCATGATCGGATCCAATAGATCTTCAATGACCGACTTGTCAAGTTCTGTCTCCTCACCTTCAATAATCAAATTTATCTTTTTATTGAGAGTCTTGGATAGATCACGCACTAGTCGGGGGAACCGGCTGAAAATCTGGCTGATAGGTACCATACGAATACGCATTACCCCTTCCTGCAACTCACCGGTAATACGTCCCAGATTTTGTGATGTAGAGCGAAATTTACCTACATTGTTTTTAATTGAAGCTTCAAATCCATCAAACAAAGAAAAAATATCACCGTACTGTTCACTTATCTCTTTGCGTATATCCTTAATAGACCGTCCATCTTGGATACTCTCCAGATAATCCGGTAAACTATCGAACAGTGATTTGATTTTATCCCGGTAAGTCGCCTCAAGACTATGAAGCTCATTAAGCATTTCGCTAAATTGGTTACTAATTTGATTAAAAGTTGCTTTAGTAATAACAGTTTCTGATACCAAATTAAGCAAATCATCAATGCGTTTTGAGTCAACCCGTAGAATAGAACCGGCTTCTTTTCCGGCTGTTCTGGCAACAGCCGATGTTTTTACCTCTTGATGTTGTTCTGTAGTTTCTACCGCTGTTGCTTCGAGTTTTGTTTGCGGAACTTCTACCGCCTTTTTCTGAATCGGTGCAACGTTAGCTGGTGTCTTGGGCTGTGGCACACTAACAGGTGCTGGGGTATGTGTCTGGGGAGCTGCTTGTCCTAATTGTTCAATATTGACAATGTCAGCAGACAAAGTAACATCCGGGATAATGACATAGCGTTTTAAGGTTTCAGCACTGTGTGTCGTAGCTATGAAATATTCTACTACTGGAAAAAAATTATCTTCATAAAGTTGTTCAAAATCTGGTATCGTTTTTAGTATAACACCACAATCTTTTAAGGCAGCATATACCTGTATGCCTCCAACAGTATTCATCAAAGAGGTTTCGTCAAATTCTACCGAAATCCGCAAAATGGGTGTACCACCGTCTACGGACTCGCGCAGTTCCAATATATCATATTCAGATAAACTTGTACCACTTATTTTTGATACAGCAGCTGTTTTAGGTGGAGGCGCTGAAACAACGACCGGTTGTGATCTTTGAGGCGTGGCTTTTGGACTGCCTTTTTTCCGACTGTTACTCTCAGGTATAAGAGCTGAAAGACGATCCTCTATCTGATGAGTATCCTCACGATAAATGGAACCATCCATACGCTGCTGGAGCATTGCCTTGATAACATCTATAGCTGCAAGAAGCGTATCAACTACATCTTCATTGACACTAAGCTGATCGGAGCGAATAGCATCCAGTACATCCTCAACCAAGTGGGTAAAATGGGAAAGTTCCATCATCTCCACGGTCGCAGAACCGCCTTTTAGGGTATGAGCAGCACGGAAAATCTCATCAACCGCATCACGGTTTGCTCCCTCATTCTCAAGAACCAAAATATTTTGTTCCAGTGTGTCAACTTGCATTTGTGCTTCACTGAAAAAGTCCTTGAGCAGTTCTTCATTGTTAGGATCCAGATAATCACTCATTATGTCCTCTATTTTTATATAGAATTCGATATACGTCAAGAGGGTAAATTGCTTTTTATAGAAATTGCTGGTAATTTTTATAAAAAGACACCACTTCTTCAAAACTTTGGATACATTGTGTTCATGCACTAAAGTAATCTAAAACTAAAAAATATTACACTTCTCAACAAGAAGTCTGAGGAAGCCATATCTGTTCCCCAATCTTCCACCAATATGAAAAGTCTGATACTCCGCAATCAAGAGAGGATATTATCATGTTTGCAAGAGAAGCTGCCCGAAAAAAGAAAGGAAGAAGGGGTGGTGGATTAACGATACCATCACTCAGCGCACTGCATAAGGTTACTACCGGAAACTGCTGTACCACTGTGCCGGCAGGAAAAGCATCATCTGCTATCACCGGAAGGTCTAAAACCGGTCCGAATAGAGTGATGCCTGAGCCAAGATCACAGTAGTCAGTTTTTGTAGCAGAGATACGTCCATCTTGCCCATGAGTACAGCTTAAAGCCCGGATCCTCCGACTCAGCTTTTGTAATTCCGCTTTAGTATAGGCTCGTGTAATAAGAGCAACCGGCGCTACGACCGGAAAAGCCCACGCACCCCATACTTCTGCGGCAAAAAGCCGGCGGCGGTACTCATACAGAGCGGCTATACTGTTACGGTGTGGAATAAGGACGACGTAACGCATACAAAAAGATGGAGGTGATCCACAAAGTATGATGAGCCTCAAACAAAGCCGTAATTGATGGGGAAGAAAGCCATATCAAATGCTTTCCAGTGGTTAAATAGCTTCTGGAAAAGCAGCAGGTCCTCTGTATGCCCGCCTTACCCGATGCCCCAACCGGCACGTATTCCTCTCTACCCCTCCTGTATGCTTTTTCCCGTATCATGATGATCCTCCAAAAAGGCTGAAAGCAAGCTATCCCAGCCGTTTTATCCTCTTTCTCAATTTTTAGGCGCTTTTCAGGTCCCGCTTTCCCCCTACAAACGCCGCAATTCCCCCGCTTTTCCGGTGATACGCGTCTATACACCCTATCTTGTTCTTCTTTTTCCTCCAGAGGTCCAAAACTCGTCTCTTGCAAGATGATCATAGTGGCTTCTCTTCTCTACCGCAATGTCCGCAGCAGACTGCGTAACTCCGGGTCCCCGATAAGCTGCGGTTCCGGCACCGGCTCGGTTGGTTGCGGCAGAACCTCATCACCAGCGGTGATGAGATCAAAAAAGCCAACCCTGCTTATGCTGCCGGCTGAAACTTCTTCATCAGCCTCAGTAACGGTAAATCTCCCCACTATATCTGCCGGCGCATAAAGAAGACCTATCCCCTCATTGCGGACCAGTGTTTTCCCTTTTTTGACTATGTCAAACACATCACCAGCCTTGACTCCATCAACTCTGCCTTTGTCAATAAGCCCCTGTCCCTGTGAATACCGGATCAGCTCTATACGCAGAGGAATAGCCGCAGTCAGTGAATCAACTATCGCCCGCGTAGCATTACGAAACCGGTCGTTACCGGTACGGTACGCATAAAAGGCGCCGGCAGAAGAGCCGGTTCTCGCAACAAAGAGATCGGCTTTGATGGCAATATCGCGCTCACTTTCGGTAACCGAAACGATGATAAAATAATCACAGCCGGCTTCCCGCGCCGCTCGAAACCCAGCGGAAAATGAAGGCTGATTGAGTTCCAGATTCGCAGCCGCCATATTCCGGTTGTGAATCAGTAATTCTTTTATGTATGAAGATACGGTTGCTCCCGCATCCGCATGGTAAAAGCTTGAGGGGGAAATAAGTGAAAACACCGCCACGGTCCAATGGCGTTTTGCCAATTCTACCGGATTTACCTTCCAGCGCCGGTGTAGAGCATTTTCTAAAAGCGCGTTGTAAGACTCTATCGCATCGTTTATCGGTCTGTCTCCCATGCCCAGGTCCTGCATGAACCGGAGTTCTTCCAGATACCGTGCTGGATACCCCTGAATACGCAAAAGGTCTGCGTATTCACTTCTATCCTTTGCATAAGGGTTGAGTCGCAAGCCCCGCCGATATTCAAAGAGCGCTTGATCAATGAGGGTCTTCTTGCGGAATTCTCTTGCCTTCTCAAAATGCCATGTCGCATACACAGCACGCCGGCTGTCTTCTATCGGCGTATTACGTAAGAGCAATTCTTCAAGGCTGACACGGATAAATTCATCCTGCTGAATCTCCAAGGCAGTTATCAAAAGCTGCAAAGCTTCGGTCGTTTTTCCTTCCTGAATAAAAGCCATACTCTTGAGGTGCCATGCGTTTATATCGGTGCGGTCTTTTGCAATGATGCTATCGGCAATCCTACCGGCTTCATCATAATCACCCATCCGGTAGCGCAGTGAAGCGAGCAGCGATGCGGCAGGCAGGTACTGGGGGCGGTGAAACAGCGCCTCTTCAATGTATTCAAGCGCATTCTCCAAATTGCCGGCATTGGACTCTAAGTAGGCGGCATAGTAATAAACCCGATAATCAGACGGATGCTGCTCTAAAGCACGTTTTATATAGTACTGCGCCCCCTGAGCATCGCCTGCATTGCCTAAAACCAAGGCAAGCGATATGAGCAGGCGCCGGTCATCAGGGAAACGCCTGACAGCTTCTTTGTAGCGGGTAATTGCATCGCTTGAGCGTCCTCTGGCAATATCCAGTTCAGATGCGGCAAACAAGGCTTCTTTATTGTACGGTTCGCGGCTTAACACTGCGGCAAGGACCGTATCAGCCGCATCAAGCTGACCGAGTGCGATTAAAATAAAAGCTTCAAGGTCGGCAAGAGCCATATCATTGCGCGACAAGAACCGCGCCTTGCGCACCCAGATAAGCGCCTGATCGAATTCTCCCAATGCGTAGTAACATTCAGCTAAGGCTCCTGTTGCCTGAGCGTGAGCGCCGTTAAGCCTGAGGCATTCTAGTAAGGCTTCCGCAGCCGTGTACCAATCTTCCTCAAGCATAGCCTGACGCCCTTGTTCGTAATATAATGCGGGATTTGACGGAGCGGGGGCAGCAGGAAGCTGCTGGCTTAGTGCCAAAAACAACAGGCAAACAATCAAAGACCGTCTCATGGTAATACTCCTCATAGTTCTCCTTTATAATCTTATGTGTTCATATATAATCTTATGTGTTCATATTTCTGTTGTCAATGACTGCACTGCCGCAGGTTTGTTTTCAAGGCTCTCTCTTCTCATAAGTCAGACTTCGGTGGCAGGATAGGTCAGACCTCGCTCCTCTTAGGGGGTGTCGTCAAAAGGAAGAAAGATAAATCTGAGATAGAGAGCGGTAAGAAAGGAATCAGAGCGTTTAGCATACCGAGTGGCGATACCTCTGTACTGTTTAAGCCACCGAAATACATTCTCAATGAGATGGCGCTTCTTATACAGCTCTTTGTCATAAGTCCTTACCCCCCCACCCCCCACCCCCCACCCCCCTTCCGACTACGCTTGGAAGGAATAACTACCTTAATACCTCTTGCACAGGCTGTGTCTACTACCCCTCTATCGGCAATCAAAACTTTTACCGATAAACCTGCCATTAAGGGCGGTGCATAGGTGCAATCCGCCTCCTGCCCAGCTGAAACTATGATACGTACCGGCTTTCCCCTCTTATCTATAGCAAGGTGGACTTTGGTATTGA
>JAISMB010000126.1 GCA_031276945.1 Spirochaetaceae bacterium
GTATTGAAAAAAGCAACTTAACCAAAATAGAGGCGCACATAGCACGCACCTTTTTGATTGAAGGGTTCTTGACATTCAACGAACGGTACATCAAGCAAGATAACACAGGCTCTACAGCCAATGCTCTTGCTTGGATGTATCAGCAAACCCTCTCTTATGGTATAAACCATAATACGGAGGGCAATCCTTAATTACGCGGAGCCCATCTAAATGGTGGGCTCCGCGTAATTAAGGATTAAATATTGAGAAACAATGGCGGTGTGTAACAAACACCGCCATTTTCTGTTATACCTCCATAATCCCAGTATCCTCTTCTCCGTTCACCACTTCTTTCTTTTCATTCTTGTCTAACCTAATCAATAAGGGGTAGTTTGCCGTTAGCACTTCTACTTTTTTCCTGATTTTATATCTATGGCTCATCGAAGACACCATACTGATCTCTTCTGTATACCAACCGCTTCGCCTTATATATTCTGTCAGGCTTTTGTTACGGTAAGAGCTTAATAAAAATTTTCCTTTAATCTGCGCCAATACTTCGAGGAGCATATCAAAGTCCTCCTGTGTATAACCATCATAATGTCCCTGATCCGCTCCTACATACGGTGGGTCGCAGTAAAAAAAGCTATCCGAGACGTCTCGGCTTTTTATGACTCGTAGAGCATCGCAGCATTCTATCTGAACACGTCTGAGCAGTTCGGCATACTCAGCGGTAAAACCAATACGCTTATTGTCCATTTTTTTGCTGGTAGTACCAACCCTATCATAACCGTAGACATCGCAGATTTTACAACCATAAGAACTATTAGCAAGAATCCAGATTGCCCATGCCCGCTTTATAGGGTCGAAGAGATCTGGGTTATTGTAGATGACCCATGCATGATCATGCTGTCTGCGACTGTGTAAACTTCAGCGATATTTCCTTTTCTAATGCCTCAAAATCTCGCCGACAAACCTCATAAAAGTTAATTAACTCTCCATTTGTGTCGTTAATAATTTCCACCTCGGAAGGTTCTTTGGCAAAGAATACTGCCGCTCCTCCACAAAATGGTTCACAATATATCCTATGCTCTGGGATCATAGCCAGAATAGTCCGCGCAAGCTGTTACTTGCCTCCATAGTAACTGATCGGTGTTTTCACCTTTAACTCCATAAAAAAGAGCTAAACCTTGAAGACAAAGGAAACCGATAGCTGAAAGTACCCAAAGTACTGAGGGTAGGGGAGGATCAGGATTTCCTGAAGGTGTTATCGCACCTGTCCGGCGGTGACGCGCCGGGCTTCTGCCCTTTATATTCTTAGACCTTATTGGTCTTTAACCGGCAACGCCGGGTTTTCACTAATCATTATGCTGATTCTAACTCAGCGATTTCAGCACGCCATGCTTGGCGTTGTGTTATCTGGCCAGCATACTCTTCAGTCGTGGCAGACCCTTCGGCAATTTTGGCGGCAATGTAATCTGTCTCTGCAAGATACCGTTTCAGGAGGCGGATACGTTCAGCGTTTTGCTCAGACTGTTTTTCTATGTCTGTCTTGCCTAAAAAAATCTCTCCGTCAATGATCCGTACTAGTCCTTCGGCAGCCTTAAACTCCTCATCACTGAGGGGCAAGTCCGGGGTTTCTATTCCATCCATCTCTTTCATTGCCTCAAGACTGGTATGATGGATAACCTCATTTCCTTTCTTTACTATATAAACCATAAATATCTCTTCCTATAAAATAACTCACTATAAAGCCTATCCACACGTCCAACCGTATGGTATGCCTCAAATCGTTTGAGAAACGTTCCCCGCCATGATTGATAGGCAGTTCTCATGTCTTCAAAACTCATTCTTCCCTCGTTCAAAAGAACCTTAAACTTCCGTAATTTCCGCCGCATCCTCAGTGCTGACATTTTGCAAGGCAGACGGAGCACCTTTCCATTTTCAAGAAGAGAATACTTTCCCTTCAAAAATAGCATTCCTTTATTTAACTGAACAATTTTTGTCTTTTTTTCATTGATTGTGATTTTTAATCTCGTGCAGACTTCTTTTATCCACTCAAGGTAAGATCGGTCTCTATGTATCAAATAAAGATCGTCCATGTAGCGCCCATAGTATTTTATGCGCAGGATTTCTTTTATATAATGGTCAAGGTGATTGGGATAGAAAACCGCCGCAATCTGGGAGACCTGACTACCCAAGCCGAGAGACTTCCCATCCCCAAAAACTGCGATAAACCGTCTCGTCAGTTCCCGTACCCTACTGTCATGTATCTGACTGTCCAACAGTTGAAATAGGACGGCATAGTCAATGTTATCAAAAAAACCTTTGAAGTCTACTATAAGGGCATAACCGTTATTTGACTGATGCTCACGGTAAAAGCGGGAGAGGTGGGTAATGAGACGCTTTATCGCAAACTGTAACCCTTTGCCTTTTATCGATGCGCCGTTATCGTGAATAATCGGGCGGCTGAGAAGGGAAACCAAGACTTGATCGCAGAGGCATTTTTGCACAATCCGTTCCGATATATGTACGGACTTGATATGCCTGCCCTTGCCCCGTTCACATAAATCAAATTCAACGAAACCGCTCTGGATGCTTTCTCCTTTGAGCAGTTTTCGCCTTGTTTGGGCTATATTCCGTAGGACGCTTGCCTCATACCGCTGAACGCTCTCCTTCCACGATACCCCTTTGCGAGACGACAGGAACGCCTGGTAAAGGTTATCAGGGTCGGTAATGTTGTCGAAAGAATCAGAGGGCGCTGTCTGTTCAGTGCGTTTTGCTTCCCGTTGTGTCTTTCGTCATTCATAGCGCGCCTGCTTACGCTCTTGACTGGTCATAGAAAGAAAACCCTTGTGCGGCTACCGCTCTTTCCAGCGGTTGGTGCGCCATAGCCACATAACGCCAACGGGCATGAAAGGATATAACGCACGCTTCTATCCCCCATGCAAGAAGCGTCCGCCCGGACGTATCAAGGGTACAATTACTCCGCCGTGCCATAAGGCACTTATCGGCGGCAGGACAGCTTTCTCCTTCTGTGTTAGATACATCGGACGCAGGCGTCCTACACGTAGTGTACCTCACGGAATTGGGCGCAACTCCACCACCACTGCCGGGCACCGTTATACCGTTTGATTAAATATTCTGTCGAATCTCGGAATATCGGAATCTGTCTTAGGGCGTGTCGTCAAAAGGTAGGAAATAAAGTAAGATAACAAGATGAAAGAAAATGGAAAAGCACTGCACAGACACGACATCAGTGATAACCTGTGGGAAAAGATAAAAGACTTACTGCCAGGAGCGGCAGGTAAACAGGGTCGAATGGCTCATGACAATCGACGCTTTATCAATGCAGTATCTTGGATTATCAGAACCGGTGTTCCAGACAGAGATTTACCACCTCGGCGACTGGAAAAATACACACCGAAGATTTTGCCGCTGGCGGGATAGAGATGTCTGGAAAACAATAGCCGCTGAAGTTATCGGGGAAGTAGATACTCAGTGGCTTATGATAGATGCAACGTATAGCAAAGTCCACGCGGACGGATGTGGAGCTGTTGGAGGGAATCAAGCGATAGGGCGTACAAAAGGGGGCTCAATACCAAAGTCCACCTTGCTATAGATAAGAGGGGAAAGCCGGTACGTATCATAGTTTCAGCGGGGCAGGAGGCGGATTGCACCTATGCGCCGACTTTAATGGCAGGGTTATCAGTAAAAGTCTTGATTGCCGATAGAGGGTATGACGTGAACCAGGTAATAGACACAGCCTGTGCAGGAGGTATTAAGGTAGTTATTCCTTCCAAGCGTAGTCGGAAGGT
>JAISMB010000001.1 GCA_031276945.1 Spirochaetaceae bacterium
GCTATCAGATGGAACAAGCAACACAATAAGACTGGTCATTTCTGGGGAGATCGCTTTTATTCACGCGAGATAAAGGATGAGAAGGACTTTTGGACTGTGTTTGAGTACATAGACCAAAATCCAGTTGCTGCAGGATTAGTGCAGAAGCCTAAAGACTGGCAGTACAGCGGCGCATACCATCGGGAACAGGGGATTACAAAGATAGTCTCTCTGGTAACTGACACAGCTTGGAGGACAGACCTCAAGCTGCTTTTGTGAATAGGCAGGATAGGTCTGACCTTCCTCCTTTATTTGGCAGTGTTTAGATTGACAGCTTCCTCTAAAGCTCGCTATACTCGTGAGTACTATGAATAAGGTGTGTATCTTTGCGGCTTTCGTGTGTATTTGTGTTTCATGTACTTCTTCTAAAAAAGAAAGTATTGATTTGAAAGGTCCTGACCCCTTGAAAGTAGCGGCTGTTTCAGGGGGTATTGTACAGAGAACTTCGCCTCTTGAAGTACTCTTTACCTATGAACAGAATACCGAACGTGCTATGCCAAAAACAGCATTCAGGCTTGAGCCGGCTGCAAAAGGAACAGCAGCATGGAAAGATAGCCATACGCTCGTCTTTACCCCGGATGAAGCGCTTAAAGCCGGCACTCGGTACACAGCCATAGTTGACCTTTCAGCTCTGTCCGATATTGCACCGTTTATCTTCAATTTTGAAACACCCATTCCAATAGTGGACGTCAGCTTTGAGCCGGTTGTAATAGATGAAAACAACCAAGCTTTAATAGCAGGTCGTGTCATTGCGGATAAAAATAACGATCTGAAAACTATTCAGAAAATCATCCATAAATCTGAATTAGGCGTTCCTACGTGGACAGAACAGGAAGATGGCTACCATTTTGCCTTTAAGCCTGTGGAGCGCGGGGAATTTATCAGATCAATTACCATCTCATGGTCAGGAAATCCCGTTGGCGCACAAGAGTCAGGGTTAACCACCGTGCTTATTCCCGGCACAGACCGTTTTGAGGTGCTTGATATTGTACCGGATGGAAATGGCGCTTTGGAAATTGTTTTTTCCTCTCCCCTCCGGCAAGACCAAGACTTGCGGGGATTTGTATCGCTTGCCGGCAATACCAATATCCGTTATGCCTTAAACAATAACATTGTTACTATTTTTGGCGCGCAGGATACAGACGGCATAGAAGAGATACCGCCCGGCTCTGAACTCTTAATACAAGACCTACAGGATATAAACGGCAGGCTGCTTTTTGAACCGGTCAACTACCTTATTGACACAGTATGGGAACTGCCTGAAGTACGCTTTACCGGCACAGGCAGTATTTTGCCGACCAGTCAAGGGACAACACTGAGCATAGAAACACGCAATCTCTGCGGTATCTTGATCGAAGCATTTCAAGTCTACGGCGACAATATGATTCAATTTTTACAGGTAAACGAAATAGATACCACGCGAGAATTAAACCGCGTGGGGGAGCCGGTATGGACTCATGCCTTTGATCTGCGCTGGAGAGAAACGGATAAGAATCGCTTTGTGCGTCATGCCCTTGATTTGTCAGAATTAAGTAAAAAGTATCCGGGAACCCTCTTTCATATACGGGTAAGTTTTCGCAAGAGGCATATCAAATATGACTGCATCGAACCGCATCAAGATTTTAGCGATTTGGAATTTCCCGCGGATGATTTCCCCCAGTTTTCAAGTTCTACTGATGAAGGTTATTGGGATTATGTAGACAGTAATCGCTGGACTTATAACTGGTATAAGTACCGCTTTGATCCGTGCCATCCAGCATTTTATGCGGACTATAGTGATCACAGCATAACGGTTAGCAGGAATGTACTGGTGTCTGATTTGGGACTCTTGGCAAAAAAAAACCGCGACGGCACGGTATTCGTATCGGCTACAAATCTCAAGACAGCAGAGAAAGCGCCTGAGGTAAATATTTCGCTGATTAACTATCAAGGCAAGGTTTTGACAAAAGCACAGACCGGAGCAGACGGGTCAGTTATGCTGCCTGATCCGGGCGCGGCATCGACTATATTTATTGCCGCAGAAAGCTCGCTAGGAACCGCTTATTTGAAAATAAACGATTCCTCTTCCTTGTCAAGCAGCCATTTTGATGTATCAGGCAGCGCACCTTTGAATTCACTGCGCGGGCTTATATACGGAGAGCGCGATGTCTGGAGACCGGGCGATGAGCTATACTTGACTTTCCTGCTCTTTGATCCGGCGCAATCTTTACCGCCTGATCATCCGGTGTTGTTTGAACTGGAAGATCCGCGCGGACGCATAAGTATAACGCAGACGTTTACCGAATCGCTTGACGGTTTTTATCCGATTACCGTTTCGACTGCGCCAACCGATCCAACCGGCGACTGGATTGCCCGGGTTAAAGTGGGCGGCAGTATCTACACCAAGACGCTCAAAGTGGAAACCGTTATTCCCAATAGGCTGAAAATGCTTCTCGACTTTGGGGAAAAAGATTTTCTTGATACCAATCCAACCCCCTCTTCACTTGAAGCATCATGGCTTTACGGCGCCCCTGCTCCTGCACTGCGCAGCGAGATACAAGTCTCCTTTAGTAAAAAGCCGGCTAGTTTTCCTGCCTATCCTGATTTCAGCTTTAGCAATCCCTCACGGACAGTTTCCGGAGCCGGCACGCGTCAAACAGTATTTGCAGGGGATCTCAATGATCAGGGCAAAGCTTCTTTTACCTTAAAGTTAAACGCGGGCTCGCACCTGCCGGGCATATTAAACGCCCATTTTTATACACGGGTCTTTGAAAAGACCGGCGCCTTTTCTTCAGAACAGGTTACTAAAGATTTCTCGCCTTACAAACAGTACATAGGCATCAGAGTCCCGCGCGGGGATGCAGCTCGCAATATGCTGCTGACCGATACGGATCATACCGTTGATATTATTATTCTGGATGTGCAGGGGAAGCCGGTCATGGAACATACACCACTGACTTGTGAAGTCTATAAATTATCATGGCGCTGGTGGTGGGAGAAAGCAGAATACGAGGAAAGATCGGAATTTACTACCGCAATGGAACACGCTCCGGTGTATCGTACAAAGATACAGGCGCAGGGAGGAAAGGCGAGCTGGAAGTTCAGAGTTGATTATCCTGGCTGGGGGCGCTATATGGTCGTGGTGAGCGATGGCACAAAAGGCGGCGGGCATAGCGCCGCCAGTATTGTCTACATAGATTGGCCCTCATGGGCAGGGCGCTCAACAGACAGCGGTCAAACCGGACAGTCGGTATTGAACCTGAGTACGAACAAAGATTCATACCAAAGCGGTGAAAAGGTTGCGGTCAGTTTTCCATCTCATGCACAGGCGCAAGCTCTGGTAGTTATTGAGAAAAGCGGACAGATACTCGCGCGCGACTGGATTGAGTGTCAGGGTGAGAATACCTTGTATGAATTCACAGCTGATCCGGCTATGACTCCGAATGTCTATGTACATATAACGCTCTTACAGCCGCACTTACAAACAATCAATGATCTTCCTTTAAGACTTTATGGCATTGTGCCGGTTATGATTGACGATCCGCTCACCCACCTTGTTCCGCTTATAGAGACAGATACACATTGGGAAGCCGAATCTAAGGCATCGTTTAGCATACGTGAACAGTCAGGTCGTCCGATGACGTATACGGTAGTTCTTGTTGATGAAGGGCTTTTAGGCTTGACCCGGTATACTCTCTCTGATCCGCATAAGACCTTTTACGCAAAAGAGGCGTCGTTCCTCAAGTCATGGGATATGTTCTCCGATGTTTTCGGAGCTTATTCAGGTCAACTAGAGACTCTCCTTGCCATAGGGGGCGGTGATGATGGTATAGCGAATGAAACGGGGAAGACTGAGCGCTGGAAGCCGGTAGTCAAGTACTTCGGACCGGTTCAGCTTGGACCGGGGGAAAGCCGTACGGAAAGCTTTGACTTGCCGCCTTATGTCGGGGCTTTGCGTATTATGGTGCTGGCAGCTTCTCCTCAGCATGTTGTCGGCAGTCGGGCATTTGGTACGGCAGAGCATAGTGTTACCGTATCCTCTGATCTTATGGTTTTTGCCACTGTTCCGCGTGTTCTTTCCGGTGGTGATGAGGCGCTTATACCGGTTTCTGTGTATTCGTACCGCTCAGGAAAGAGGACAGTAGATCTGAGCCTTGAAGTTCAGGGCGCTACGCTTATAGGACCTGCGCAAAGTACTGTTAGTTTTGATCAACCCGGCGAGCTTATTGTTAATTACCGGATCAAAGCGTCGCATGAGCCAGGCACGGCAATAACGCTGACAGCACGGGCGGCTTCAACCGGCTTAAAGCCCGCGCTGCAAAAGACCGCTCTTGTCGTGCGGAATACGGCAACCCCGGTTACGGTTACCCAGATGCGCCTTTTGGAAGCCGGTGCTACATGGTCAGGACTTATGGCGCTCCCCGGCAGAGCCGGCACCAATGAAGCTATTCTTGAGTTATCCCGAATGCCGCCTTTGAATCTGGAAGAGCGGCTTGATTTTCTCATTACCTATCCACACGGCTGCGTGGAACAGACCACCAGCGCCGTCTTCCCACAACTGTATTTAGAAAGAATTCAAAACCTTGATACCGCACGAATCGCCGCAATCCGTGAAAACATTCGTGATGGTATAGAGCGGCTTAAAAGCTTTCAAACAGCCGACGGTGGCTTTTCCTACTGGCCCGGCGAAACGGAATCACATACATGGGGTTCTTCGTATGCCGGTCATTTCCTCATTGAAGCTAGGCGGGCAGGCTATGCGCTGCCTTCGGGGATGCTCGAAAAATGGATGAAGTACCAACGGCAGTCTGCGGCTGCCTGGCGCTCTCTTACAGAAGAGAGCGCCTTGTTGGATCAAAGTTACCGGCTTTATACGCTGGCTCTTTCCGGCAATGCTGACATAGGTTCTATGAACCGGCTGCGGGAATACGATATGACTCTCCAAGCAAGCTGGCGTCTTGCCGCAGCTTACTGGCTTGCCGGTCAGCGCAACATTGCCCAATCAATGACCAAGAATCTGTCCACAGTGCTGGTGAGTTACCGGGAATTAAACGGCACGTTCGGTTCTTCATTGCGGGATACGGCGATGATAGTAGAAACGCTGGGCTTGCTCGGTCAAAGCGCCAAGGTGCAGCCGCTTATCGAAAGCATAGCCGAGACGCTTTCCAGCGATTCATGGCTTTCAACGCAGGAAACAGCATATGCGCTTATTGCCGTGTGTTCTGTTTTTAAGGCGGATGGTACTACGGCGGCTGTTGCATACAGGCTAGGAAATCAATCCGACAAGTTGAGCTTTAGTGAGCCTCTGGTGCAGGTCAAGGTGGGCTTCCTTGAATCGGGAGAATTCCGCATAACAAACACTGCCGAATCGCCTCTCTACGCACGGGTCTTGTACAAAGGTATTCCGGCTGAGGGGCATGAGCCTGAGCTTTCCACCGGTCTTTCGCTGAATGTCAGCTATCTGAATGATGCCGGTCTTGCCGTCAATCCTGATACGCTTGCGGCTGGGGAGGATATGGAAATACGCATTACGGTACAGAATAATTTGAATCGTGCGGTTCCAGGGATTGCCTTGGTATGCCCGTTTCCTGCCTCGTGGGAGATTGTTAATACCCTGATGGATGGCAGGCGGAGCGGTGGTAATACAGCGGCACAGTACAAAGATATACGAGACGATCGCGTACTTATCTATTTTGATTTGAATCAGAGGCAGCAAAAGACCTTTAGTTTTATTGTCAACAAAGCGTATGGTGGGACATTCTTCCGTCCGGCTATCCAGACTTACGCTATGTATGATGAGTCCATACGGGCGCTTGTGCCGGGGTATACGCCCTGAGCGCCGGGCTTCCACCAGAGGCGAACTCATTCGCCTCTGACCGCATAAACTGGAAATCTGACCGAGGTCTGTTCTATTTTAACTATTCATCTCTGAACAGACTTAGTTCACCTTTGAACAGAACTAATTCCCCTTTGGATAGAACTAGTTCACCTTTGAACAGAACTAATTCCCCTTTGGATAGAACTAGTTCACCTTTGAACAGAACTAATTCCCCTTTGGATAGAACTAGTTCATCTCTGAACAGAACTAATTCCCCTTTGGATAGAACTAGTTCATCTCTGAACAGACTTAGTTCACCTTTGAACAGAACTAATTCCCCTTTGGATAGAACTAGTTCATCTCTGAACAGACTTAGTTCACCTTTGAACAGAACTAGTTCATCTCTGAACAGACTTAGTTCACCTTTGGATAGAACTAGTTCATCTCTGAACAGACTTAGTTCACCTTTGAACAGAATTGCCCTATTTTGACGGCGAGGTCTGTCCTAGGATAAGGATAGGAGACCTCGCCGCTGAATATCAGGAGAGAGTAGGGGCATCCTCACTACGAGCAATTTTACTTACACCAATCACTCTATCAGGCTCATCAACGTTTACGATACGCACTCCCTGAGCCGTCCGTCCCTTAAACCGGATAACGGATGCATTACAGCGAATAGATTTACCCTGACTGGTAATACACATAATATCTTCATCTTCACGAATCATGGTACAACCTGCAAGCAGACCGGTTCTTTCAGTGATCGTGTAAATCTTCTGCCCGCCGGTAGCGCGTCCGTGCGGAACAAATTCATCAAAATTGACCCGTTTGCCAAAACCATGCTCTGATACCAAAAATACCGCTTCAGACTCGTTGATACGTAGGGCGCAGAGCAGCGCATCATTTTCGGTTAATTTCATGCCATGAACACCGCGGCTCGTCCGCCCTGAAGGACGTACAGCGGATTCCGTTGTACGGAGGGCTTTCCCCGCACGGGAGACCAGCACGATTTCGTTACTGCCATCAGTTAAAAGGGCGCTTATAAGCCTGTCCCCCACATCTAATCTAAGGGCAATAATACCCCGGTTTTTGACATGGGCAAAATTATCTAAGGCTACCTTTTTTACAGTCCCTCCAGCCGTTGCCATAAACAAAAATTGAGTGCTGGAAAACTCTTGAAACGGCACCGTAGCGCTAATTTCCTCGTCCTCCGCAAGATTCAAAATACTGCGCGCATACTCACCCTTGCTCGTCCGCGAACCTTCAGGTAACTCATGGACTTTCATACAGTAAGCTTTACCGGCTGTGGTGATGAACATGATATAATCATGGCTTGATGCGGTAAAGAGCTGTTCAACAAAATCTTCTTCGCTCAATTTCACACTAAAAGACCCTTTCCCGCCCCGTCCCTGCGCACGGTACAGTGAAACCGGTACTCGTTTAATATAACCAAAATTGGAAATCAGTATGACCATCTCTTCTTTTTTGATGAGATCCTCAATGGCGATAGTTTCCAATTCGGTCTGGACAATATCGGTTCTCCGTGCATCACCGTAACGCTGGGCAAGCGCCTGTATTTCGTTTTTGATAACCACAGCTATCTTGTGCGGATCTTCTAAAAGCGAAGCAAGATACCTAATCTGGCTCGTAAGCTCTTGTAATTCCCGATTTAATTTTTCATGTTCAAGACCGCTTAAACGACCGAGCCGCATATCGACTATGGCTTGCGCTTGCACCTTTGAAAGCATAAACCGGTCCTGTAAGTGCAACAGAGCGGTGCTTGTATCAGCAGAAGCGCGGATAACCGTAACAACCGCATCAATGTTTCCGAGGGCGACTAATAATCCTTCAAGAATATGCACCCGACTTTGCGCCTTTTGCATATCAAACCGGCTCCGTCTGGTGATAACCTCGACTCGATGTTCAATAAAATACTGGATAAGCTCTTTAAGGGAGAGCGTTTGTGGTCGTCCTCTGACTAAGGCGAGATTGCTAATACTAAAAGAAGATTGCAAAGCAGTGTGCTGAAACAACTGATTGATAACTATTTTAAGAGCAGCGCCCCGTTTAAGCGTAATCACAAGACGCAGCCCGGATCTATCTGACTCGTCATTACAGCCCGCAATGCCATCAATCACCTTATCGCGGATAAGTTCAACAATTTTTTCAATAAGCGATAGTTTATTCACAGTATACGGCAGCTCAGTAAAGACGATAGTTTCTTTACCCGCCTTGTTTTTTTCTACCGTGTACTTGCCGCGGATAAGTATTCTGCCTCTGCCGGTTTTATAGGCTTCATATATTCCCTTGCGACCGAAGATAATGGCACCGGTCGGAAAATCAGGACCGGGTATATAGTGGAGCAGCTCCTCTACGGTAAGAGCCGGATTCTCAATAAGAGCGCAAATAGCAGCGCAGACTTCACGCAGATTATGCGGCGCCATATTGGTAGCCATACCAACGGCAATACCGCTTGAGCCGTTAATCAGTAAGTTAGGTACTGCTGCCGGCAGCACAACCGGCTCTGTAAGCGATTCATCGTAATTAGGAATAAAGTCAACAGTATCTTTTTTGAGATCGACGAGCATTTCTGCGCCGAGTACTGAGAGTTTTGCTTCGGTATACCGGGATGCAGCCGGCGGATCTCCATCAATGGAGCCGAAATTACCTTGACCGTGAACAACCGGATAGCGCAAAGAAAAATGCTGCGCCATGCGCACGAGGGCATCGTACAGAGACTGATCGCCGTGCGGGTGATATTTACCCATTGCATCGCCGGTAATACGGGCGCTTTTTTTAGTCGCTGCATTCGGCTGTAATCCTAGTTCTTCCATAGCATACAAAAGCCGGCGATGCACCGGCTTTAGTCCATCGCGCACATCTGGTAAGGCTCGAGCTACAATAACTGACATAGCGTAATTTAAGTACGCAGTTTTTACTTCATCTTCTATTGCTATCGGAATGATTTTTCCGGTATTTTGTTTATCCATTTTTATATAATATCATAATTTCCCTTCGTGTGTCGAGGGGAGGGACAATCCTCTGCTTAAAGGTAGGGAAAAATCAGACTTCCTTTAAGGAATAAGGAGTTCCCTATAAAGCTTTCTTCAGCTCTGCCTAACCTCTAGCCATTAAACGGTTTTTTTGCTACGCTCTCTGTATGTGGACTGTAACTGTCAGTCCCCGGTTCGGCGATGTCGACGGACTGGGGCATATCAACAATACCGTCATTGCCGCTTGGTTTGAACTGGGGCGCAACGGTATATTTAGAATATTTGAACCGACTCTTAATCTTTCGCATCAAACCTGGCCCCTTATCATGGCGCATACTGATTTTGATTTCGTCAAAGAAATCTTTTTCCACTCCGATGTCGAAATACGCACCGTGATAAGCCGCATAGGAGTTAAGTCCTTTACCACCTATCATGAAGCTTGGCAGGAAGGCAAAGTCTGCGCTCAAGGCAGTGCCGTGCTGGTACATTATAATTTTATAGTTCAAGAAACTACCCCTATCCCGCTTGATAAGCGCAAAGCCCTTGAAGCGCACCTGATGCAGCGGTAAGGGCGCAGCAACGCCGGCATACTGTTCTTATGCCGTTTTTTTTAATACACTCATACTATGTCTGTCTTGTACATCATTGCGACACCCATCGGTAATTTGGGCGATATTAGTTATCGGGCGGTAGAAACGCTCAAAGCTGTCGATATAGTTGCCTGTGAAGACACGCGCACGACCATAAAGCTGCTCAATCATCTCGGTATACAGGTGCCGCTTATCTCGTGCCGGGCGCATAATGAACGGCAGGCGGCGCAGAGCATTGTTGCCGCTCTTAATGCCGGCAAAACAATAGCCTACACAAGCGATGCTGGCACGCCGGCGCTCAGCGATCCGGGGGCGGTTTTAGTACAGAGTGCCTCCCAAGCAGGGCATACGGTGCTGCCGATACCCGGAGTATCAGCCTTCAGCGCATTGCTCAGCGTTTCTGGCGTTCAGGACAAAACAATAATCTTTGAAGGATTTTTATCACCCAAGCCCGGACGCCGTAAAGCCCGCCTTGATGTATTACTCGCCGGCGGGGACGCTTTTGTAGTCTATGAATCGCCGTTTCGTATCTGCGCTCTGCTTGAAGACCTTGCCGCATCTGCTCCAGAGCGGTATAGTTGCCTCGGACGAGAGATGACCAAAGTGCATGAAGAATATCTGCGCGGCTCTGTTGCCCAGATACTGGCACAACTGCGCGAACGTCCGGTTATGCGCGGGGAATTTGCGCTGCTGGTTTCAGGGTATATGAAAGGACAGAATAAATCTTCATAAGGTATTATACAATATTGACAACGGCTCTTGTTTAGTTTTACACTAAGCACATGAGCAATGCTGTTCTGAGGCGGCAGTCTGCCTTTACTAAAACTATGCCTTGAGGTGTCCTATGAACTGTTTTGATCCTAAAGCTTTGATTGATTTTGCCCATTACCATGGCTTTCATTATGATATCTGCAATCCGCATGCGTTAGTACAGGATATAGCAAGTGCTATGCAGCGCGGGTTATGCGGGCAATCGTCAAGCTTAGCGATGCTTCCCTCATATTTAACGCCGGTACAAACTGTACCTACAGGGAAGACCGTTATCGCCCTCGATGCCGGCGGGACAAACTTCCGCGCAGCCTTGGTGCATTTTGATACGGAAGGCAAAGCTATACCAGAACAAACCAAGCGTGTGTCTATGCCGGGGACGCAAGGGCAGGTTACTGCAGAAGAATTCTTTGATCGCTTTGCGGCTCTGACCGCGCCGCTTTTGGAACAATGTCCTAGCGTGTGCGGCATAGGTTTCTGCTTTTCTTACCCAACGCGAATTGATAAAGATGCTGATGGTACGGTATTGAGTTTTAGTAAAGAAGTGGACGCACCGGAAGTTATAGGAAAAAAAGTAGGGGAAGGCTTGCGAGAGGCGCTGATAAGGCGGGGATTAAACGTACCGCAGCGGATTGTATTGCTCAACGATACAGTAGCAACCTTGCTTTCCGGTCTCATTGCGATGAAAGATTCGGGAACAGGACCGGTTATCGGGACAATCTTAGGGACAGGTTATAACACCGCCTATCCTGAGTGGAGCATACCCAAAATCGGCTTTGAATCCGCACAGAAACCTTACATTGTTGTCTGTGAGACCGGAACCTTTGCCCACCGCTATCAAGGGTATATCGACAAAGAATTTGACAGCACGACAAAAAATCCGGGCGCCTACTCTCTGGAAAAAGCCTGTTCCGGCGCGTATCTTGGACCGTTATTCTTACACATTGTCAAAACAGGTATTAAAGACGGAGTACTCAGGTTCAATAAACAAGACGAATTTGCTTCATGGTCCACCTTACAAACCAAGGACTTAAACGCGTTTTTGCGTGATCCGTATACCAAGGAAGGAGCGCTTGCCGGGTTATTTGCCGCTGATGAATCAGATGCTCGATCTGCTTTTACCTACCTTGCAGCACTTGTTACGGAACGGGCAGCGCTTCTTGCGGCTGCACCCATAGCAGCCGCGGTTAAGCGTCTTGCCGTCTACGATCCGCTTAATCCGGCGCGTATTGCCATAGAAGGAACTACCTATTTTATTTACCATGGAATGCGTGTTGCCCTTGATTCATGGCTTCATGTTATGCTCTCTGATGAGCAGTTGCATCCTTATAGTATTATGCCGGTAGAGCAAGCATCATTGTTCGGCGCCGCAGTTGCAGCGCTTACAAGCGGCATAGCGTGATTCTGCTTTTAGAGCGGAGCATAATCTTGACGATACTTTGGAAAAAGGGGTAGGCTTCACCTATGACGCATGAGCCGCTCCAAAGATCTTTGGAGGTCCTGTCTTTATGCAGGCTATGGATTAAAAGAAATAAACTATGAGAATACTTGAAATCAAAGAACTTGTTAGAAAAGATGTCCCTATATATTATCGCATGTACTATTCCGGTATTGCTGTAATCGAGCTTGTCAATAAGACGGTAGAATTACGTCTTGATTTTTCTATTGAGACTAAACCGACTGGTAAAAAAGATATTCTTCTGACTATTGCACAACCAATAGACTACCCGGTAGTACCGTTCACCAAAGCCATTAAACAATTCATTCTTGAACTTGACAATGCCGGTTCCCTCCCTCCTCTGTGAAATTATCAGTACGACGTCTGAAGAGACTAAAGCGGCCGGCGAGCATTTTGCCACTTTGCTCAAGCAGGGAAGCGTTGTTGCCTTGCGTGGCGGTCTTGGAGTAGGGAAAACCTGTTTTGTCAAAGGGCTTGCACGAGGGCTTAACATACCGGAAGAAATTACCAGTCCGACGTATACTATTATTGCAGAATATGCCGGCACTCTCCCCTTGTACCATATTGATGCATACCGGCTCAAGAATGATGATGATTTTGATAATTTAGGCATACACGAACTGTTTGATCGGGGCATTACCGTTATTGAGTGGAGTGAAAACATCCTGAACTCTATCCCCGTTGATGCGGTGATTGTTGCGATTGACCTTATCGCAGATAACAAGCGCCGGATACGGTATATGAAAACCACAGACAGATTCCCTCATTGTGTAGAGGACCCAAGTTTTCAGGCTGCTTATGGGAGAAAATCGTGAACATACTTGCTATTGATACTGCTACTGATGTCTTATCCCTTGCACTCGGCAGCGGCGAGACTGAATTATGGTCTTTTGAAGCTGCTGTTGGCTTACGGCATGCTGAACTGGTTCTTCCTTGCATTGATACCCTGTTTAAGACCGCCGGTATTACACCGCAGGACCTGAATATGGTTGCCTGTATGCAGGGCCCCGGTTCCTTTACCGGTGTGCGCATAGGCTTTTCCACGGCAAAAGGTCTGGCGCTGGCATTGACTATTCCGCTTGTCGCCGTTCCAACTCTTGATTGTATGGCTTATCCGTGGAAACGTTTAGAAGGGCTTGTCATGCCGGTACTGGATGCAAAGCGGCACCGGTATTTTGCCGCTCTGTATAGTCAGGGCTTGCGTATTTCTGAGTATTGCGACAGCAGCGCCGCTGATTTAGCCGGCTTGCTTCCGCCGCATGAACCTGTTCTGCTCATAGGACCCGCAGCAGCTATGGCAGCGCAAGAATGGGGCAATCCGGCAGGGTGGAGCGTTGTTTCTGATAACACCCGCGGCAATGCCCGTGCGCTCATTGATTGTGTCAAGGAAGGCTATGGGGTAAGAGGCACAGAGCTGCGCCCTCTATACCTGAGAAAAAGCGATGCCGAGGAGAAGCGAGACCACCCTCCTTCTGAGGTCTGACCTTTCAAAATGAGTACTGTCTAAACTATGGCGCTGATTTTGACCCCTCAAAACGAGGTCTGACCTTTCAAAATGAGTACTGTCTAAACTATGGCGCTGATTTTGATCGGGCGACTAGTAGCATAAGCAACGAAAAAGCGTTATCTTTTTTAATAAAGGCATGGCGTGTTCTTGAAATCACCGAAATCAATAAGTCTCACTAGAGAAAGTAGTACAGCCCCGCAGTGGAATAATCAAGCGATTTTCCGACTCGTCTGGCCCCTCGTTATTGAACAACTGCTCGCCCTTGCTATGGGTGCAGCCGATACCGTTATGGTTAGTTCAGTGGGAGAATTTGCTGTGTCAGGCGTTCATGTGGTTGACAGCATCAATAATTTGCTGGTTATTGCTTTTATGGCATTAGCAACCGGCGGCGCTGTGGTCGTCAGCCAATACATAGGACGGAGCGATACCAAAAGTGCTCACCTCGCATCAAAGCAGCTTATCTATGCGGTTACCGCCGTTTCCGTGCTTATTATGGTGATAAGCATGCTCTTCAGGCGTTCTATTATTTGGCTCTTATACGGCACTTTAGAAGATACCGTCATGGAAGCTGCATCGCTGTATTTCTTAATCACCGCCCTTTCCTATCCTTTTTTGGCAGTCTACAATGCCAATGCGGCGCTCTTTCGGGCGGCGGGTAATTCAAAAGTCCCCATGAAAATAGCCCTGTTGGTCAATATACTGAACATAGGCGGCAATGCCTTTTTTATCTTTGGATTGCATATAGGCGTTGCCGGCGCTGCTTTCTCAACCTTGATAAGCCGGCTTATAGCCGCGGTTATTACCTGCACGCTGCTTATGCGGACGAACGACATGCTCTCCCTCTCCGGTATCCTTAAAATCAAATTCGTGCCTGCTATGATACGGAAAATTCTGAATGTGGGCATCCCCAGCGGCATTGAAAGTTCCATGTTTATGATAGGCAAGCTCCTGACCCAGAAAATATTCACGACCTTCGGCACCGCAGCTATTGCCGGCAATGCCATAGCCAGTGTGATCAATTCTTTTTCTTTTATGCCCGGCAATGCGTATGGTATAGCGCTGCTGACGCTGGTGGGGCAGTCTGTCGGTCTCGGTGATTACGCCGCCGCACGGAAAAATACGATAAAAATTATGAAAGTCTCGTACCTGACGGTCTTCATAATGAGCAGCTTTACCCTTATCTTTATGGAACCTTTGATAGGGATGTTCAATCTCAGCGCGCAGGCGCATAATTTTACTAAAACGTTTTTGAGTGTTCACTGTATTTCCATGATTATAGGATGGTCCATGAGTTTTGTCCTGCCCAATGCCCTGCGTGCTTCAGGTGATGCCCGCTATGTCATGGTTGTCGCTGCAATTTCTATGTGGACTGTTCGGGTGAGTCTCTCGTATCTCTTATCGTATACGTTTAAGGTCGGACCTTTAGGCGTCTGGATTGCCATGGGCAGCGATTTTATCAGCCGCGGGACGTGCTATTATATACGCTGGGTCAAGGGAGCATGGCAGAAAAAGAAGGTAGTGGACTAGGCGCTGCACGCTGTTGTGCTTGAGGTCAAGGAGTTTTATGCACACTAAACAGGCTCTACTGGTATTGGTTTCCGGTAACGGGAGTAATTTGCAGGCATTGATTGATGCGGAACGGGACGGGCGTCTGAACAAAGCAAGACTAGCCGCCGTTATCGCTAACACGCCGCATGCTTTTGCGCTTGAACGGGCTCGAGCAGCGGGCATAAAGGCGCTTACGATTATGCCTGATAAAAACCTTCCGAAGCGCGCTCGTGCGCGTGATTTTTCTGATAAGGTCCTCGCCTTTGCGGAAGAACACGAGATAGAGCTGCTGGTACTTGCCGGCTTCCTGCTCATTTTAGAGGGCGATCTGCTCACGCGTTATGCGGGGCGTATCATCAACATACACCCCAGCCTGCTGCCGAAATTCGGCGGGGCTGGTATGTACGGAGCGCGGGTGCACGAGACGGTGCTGGCTGCCGGCGAAACAGAATCCGGCTGCACGGTGCATTTTGTCGATGCCGGCACTGACACAGGCGCCCGTCTACTTCAGCGGAAAGTACCGGTGCTGCCTGATGACAGCCCTCAGACGCTGGCAGAGCGCATTCATCACGAAGAACATCGTGCCATTGTTGAGGCTGTGCAGCGTCTAACCAACCGGTAACCAGCTCATTCTGTGGCAGAACTGAATGAGGTCTGTCCGACTGGATCATTACAGTCCCTGCCTTAACTTTTTAGCCTTATCTACCGATAAAATAAGGGGAAGTGAGTCCAGTTGAAAAGATATTGTATGGTAATGGTACTGGGAGTTAGTTTTATTGTTCCCTCTTTATATGCTGCTACACTCTCATTCCTCATTATGGAAACCGGCGTGGATACCGGTCCTATCCATGAATATTCACAGGTATGGGAAAATGCCTTGATGGATCTATCCTTTGACCTTGGACATATAATCAGCAACGCGCCGATTCTGCAAGTAAAGAGCGCTCCGGCGCAAGGATTGCCGGCTGAAGCTGTTCCCTATCGGGATGCCGTGAGTAATGGTAATTTTGAATTTTTTGTTTTGGTAGTATTACAGTATGAAAATGAAGGATCGGCACAAAAATTGCGCTCTGTCGTTCTTAAACTGTACCGTGTTAAACCTTTTGTGCTACTCTCCGAGCTTGTCTCTGGAGCCGCTCTTGGGTCGGCTCGTGAAGAATTTGCTCGTGCAAAAGGCGCCGCACAAGTACTCTTCAGTGCTGTGCCTTAAGTGGTGAGGTGATTTCCATGAAAACGATTGGTAAAGCGCTGTGTATAGCAGCGGTTATTGTTCTTTTGAGCAGTGTTTCCGGTTGGGAAGGCACTGCAAAAATTGACTCGCAACAGATATTGCCCGCCGAAGGCTATTATCTTGCAACGAATTCTTTCCCCCAGCAGACGACCGTGGATGTTACTAATCTTGAAAACGGCGTAACAATACGAGCGGTTGTCATAGCGGGATTGGATAATTCGGGCTTGCTGGCACTCTTATCTCAAGAAAGCGCCGATGCCCTGAGTTTATCAAAGCGCTCAGTTGGCAGGGTATACATAACGCAGCCGGCTGATTCGGTAGCTTTTTCTCATTTTATTGAATCGCAGAGTACGCACGATAGCCCGCACAGAGCGCCATCTGCTATTCGTGCTGCTGAAGCGGACAATGCAGAGCGTATAGCCGCTGAACCGCAGAATACACTCAAGCCTGAGCCTGTTCTCTCAGAGAGCGCCGACAGTAAAACCGATAAGCCGGCGCACCTAGTCGCTGAACCGCACGACACATTCAAGTCAAAAATGGTATTAACAGATAGATCGTCTGTTGATAAAGAGAATCCCCGTGAAGAATTACCAGTAACTGGATTTAATACTGAACATGATCTTAATTTTGTTCCGGCAGATTACCGCGCTCCGACCATCGCTCCTGATTCTGAAGCGCTGCCTAGTACGCACAGCATAGTAATGGAGCAAACACCACCACGAGCGATGATGGATCAAATGCCTATCGTAGTACAACCCGTTCACAATGTTTTTCAGCCGGAAGTTATTATACCAGAAAGTGACGCAGATAAGACTGACACGCCGGTACGCATTGCAGATGAACCGCAGGATACGCTTCAGCCGGAAATTATTATACCAGAAAGCATGGAGATTAAGACCGATAAGCCGGTGCGCATAGCAGATGAACCGCAAGACACCTTCAAACCAGAAAGTGATCTGATAGATCCTGCACTGCTTATACCGTCTCTTGACAAAACACCGCACCTAGCCGCAGAACCGCGTGATACCTTCGGACCGGAAGCTCTCATACCAGAAAGCACTGGGAATAAAAGTGATAAGCCGGTGCGCATAGCAGATGAACCACAGAATGCCCCGGTTCCCGAATCGCTTGAAAAGAATCTGTCTTTTTCTGCACCGGTGGTTAATACTTTAGAGAAAAATAAGTATTATGTTCAGTTAGCTGCCTTTGGTAAACCGGATATTCTTAAATCAGAATTGGCAAAAATTGAAGCCTTTTATCCAGTTATGATAGAAGACACGGGAACTATCTACCGTCTGTTATTGGGACCGGTTAATCAGGGAGAAAGCAAGGCTTTATTGCACCATTTTAAGGGTGTAGGCTATGCCGAAGCCTTTGTCAGGCGAGGCTCCTAAAATAAACAAGAAAAATGAAAATACGTATGAAACAAGCCCTCGTTGAAATAGATGGGGATGAAATGACCAGAGTTCTCTGGGAATTGGTGAAAAACGAGCTTATTACGCCGTTTGTAGAGCTTAAAACAGAATATTACGATTTGTCCTTAAAAAATCGTGATGCCACAGATGATGCAGTAACAGCAGATTCAGCGTATGCGATTAAGCGTCTTGGAGTAGGGGTAAAATGTGCAACTATCACTTCAAACGAAGCGCGTAGAATTGAGTATAATCTTAAAGCGCTCTATCCGAGTCCAAATGCAACTATTCGTACAATTCTTGATGGAACTGTATTTCGCAAGCCGATTACGGTATCTTCAATAAAACCATCAATTTCAAGTTGGAAGGCGCCTCTTATCATAGGTCGCCATGCTTATGGTGATGTATATAAAAATGCAGAGATGGTTATTCCCGGTCCCGGTAAAGTGGAGTTGGTATATACTGATAACACCGGCAACGAAAAACGCACTCTTGTAGCTCAAATGCCCGGAGCTGGTGTTGTACAGGGTATACATAACTTAGACGAATCAATCAAAAATTTTGCCCGATCCTGTTTTCTCTATGCACTACAGGAAAAAATTCCAGTATGGTTTGCGACAAAAGATACTATTTCAAAAATCTACGACGGTAAGTTTAAGGAACTATTTAATCATATTTATGAGACAGAATTCAAAGAACTTTTTCAGAAAGCTGGCATTACCTATTTTTATACCTTGATAGATGATGCGGTTGCACGGGTAGTTAAAGGTGAAGGGGGCTTCTTGTGGGCTTGTAAAAACTATGATGGTGATGTAATGAGCGATATGATAGCCTCTGCATGCGGCAGTCTTGCCATGATGACCAGTGTATTGGTTTCTCCTTCAGGGGTATTTGAGTATGAAGCTGCTCACGGTACGGTGCAGCAACACTATTACCGATGGCAAAAAGGTGAAAAGACCAGTACCAATCCGGTAGCCCTCATTTTTGCATGGACCGGGGCCCTTGCTAAAAGAGCTGAACTGGATAATCTGCCGGCTCTCAGTGCCTTTGTTCAAAGATTGGAAAAAGCTGCCCTTCAGACTATTGAAGAGGGCAATATGACCGGAGATCTTGCCCGGCTTGCTCGTACGAAACCGGTGCGTATACTCGATTCTTGGGAATTTGTTGCTGCTGTAGCGCAGAAATTGTCATAATTTTTTATTTTTATAAAAGGATTTTGCTATGGAACGTAGTCTTCGTGAAGGAATCAGACTCTTTTGCTTAAAACGCTGGGATATGGCGCTGGCAGAGTTCTTGCATATTAATAGCCGTGAACTCCCTCCACGGGAGACTGTTGATCTCACCTATTATTTAGGACTGTGTTATACAAAATTAGGATGTTTCGATGATGCTCTTGCCCACCTCGAACAAGTTGTCAGTGAGGGCACCTCGCCATTTCGTGTCCGCCAATGCCGCATAACTCTTGCGTATATTTATACTATGACTAAACGGGCAGAAATGGCTGAATTTGAGATAGATAAGATACTTAAAAGCGGCTATGAATCGGCTACTGTCTATGCGATTATGGCTTATGCTTTGTGGTCGCAGAAAAAGTACAACCGTGCTATTGAATTATACCGGAAAATCTTGAGTGTTGATATTAATAATGCAACAGCACTGAATGGGCTTGGCTATATACTCATAGATACCGGTACGGATATTGAACATGGCTTAAAGCTCTGTAAAAAAGCAGTTGCCTATAAACCCAATAATGCAGCTTATTTAGATTCTTTAGCATGGGCTTGTTTCAAAAAAGGAGAAGCCAATGAAGCAAAAACTCTCTTTCGTAGAGCCCTTGAATTAGCGCCAAAACAAACAGAAATTCGTATACATCAACGTATTGCTTTGGGAGACAATCTTTGATGCGCCGGTCCTTTATCCTTATTTTTTTGTCTGTTCCTGTGTGTTTGCTCTGTGCGCAAACAGTACTGTCCGGTAATACCGATCTTGACGGTGTGTATGCGCGAGAAGAATTCAGAATAGGCGTACAAGCCTACAACCGTTTTGCTTTTAATGAATCTATACTTTCGTTTGAACGGGCGCTTTCCTTTAGACCTGATGAAGCGCTCATACACGAATGGCTTGGTCGTGCCTACTACCGCTCCGGTATGGAAGGAATAGCCTTAGCTCAATGGCAAGCAGCCGCAGCCGGTTACTCTGCCGGCTCACAGGAGATATTACTGCTCAACAGTCGTATTGAAACAGTGCGCAATAGACGCAGTATGGTACCTATTCTCAATGATATGGTCAGGTATGTCGAGTCTGGAAGCTATCCGGGAACTTCTCTGACTAATAATATAACCTTGTTTAGCCAGCCAACCACGGTTGTACCGCTTGAGGATGGCTCTTTATGGGTTGTTGCGTACGGCAGTAATGAAATTGTGCGGCTCGATCTGAACGGTATAGCACGGCAGCGCAGCCGCGGTCCTCTTAACGGCTTTGACCGTCCCTACGATATGATACGTGCGCCTGATGGAACGCTCTACCTTTCAGAATACCGGGGCAGTCGTGTCAGCGTGCTTAACAGTGAAGGAGTATGGCAGCGGTATATAGGAAATAGAGGGCGCGGCGATGGACAGCTTATAGGTCCACAGAATATCTGTCTTGATGAACAGGGTTATTTATACGTGGTGGATTATGGTAATAAGCGTATCAACAAATACGCCCCTGATGGTACGTTTATCCTCTCATTTGGACAAAAAATAGACGGCTTTTCAGGCTTTATCTCTCCCACTGGCATAGCGGCGCATGACGGTCAGGTTTATGTTGCAGACAGTGTGTCTCGTCAGATAGTACTGTTTGATCCCAATGGTCTGTATCGTGGTGTTTTTATCCGGGAGGGGTTGGTAGGTCCTGAAAGCTTGCATTTTCTATCTGATGGACGGCTTCTTGTTGCCGATATGAATAGGATTATACTCATTGAACCGCGCTCTGCTGTTATTCGTGAGTTAGGACGTGTGGGAAGCAACAGGGTACGGCTTACTGGTGCCACTATGGATCGTAATGGCTCTATACTTGCCTCCAATTTTGCAGGTGATGAAGTTTCCATTTTAACACGGCTTGAAGACATGGCATCCGGTCTTTTTGTACAAATCGACCGAGTCGTTTCTCATGATTTTCCGCAGATTACGCTCGAATTATCAGTACAGGACCGGCTACGCAGACCTATTGTTGGGCTTGATTTTCATAATTTCTTTTTAAGCGAGAAAGGGCAGCCGGTAGCTGAATTTGAATTTCTCAGTGCCGGCAATCAGGCGCAACAGGCGGATATAAGTGTTTTGGTAGAACGCTCCAATAAAACCGTTCTTTTAACGGAGGATTTAAGCGCTGCTCTGCGCGACATCAATGCACATCTGCCGGGAACTTTGGTATCGGTAGTATCTGCCGGCGCACAGCCGTATAAGGAACAGCTTGATAACCTGAGTGTTCCAGAACAAGTCGGACAGTTGTCTCTGGCTAATCTGAGGTCGGTTGCACGCGGCGATACCGCCTCATACACGGCGCGCTGGCGTTTTGACCTTGGTCTGCGCCTTGCAGCAAGCGATTTAATGAATGCTAGTAAGAAACGGGCGGTGGTATTTGTCAGTTCTGGCGCGCTTGGTGAATTGTCCTTTGAGCAGTACAGTCTTTCTGAATTACTCGCTTACATGGTCAATAATAACATCGTTTTTTATACGGTGATTATAGGGACTACCAATCCACCGTCAGAAGAACTGCGCTATCTCTGCACTCAAACCGGCGGGAGCGTCATGCATTTATACCGCAGCGAAGGTATAGGAGCGGTTATCAGTAGTATAGCTGAACAGGCAAGCGGTTCTTACACCTTAAGCTACCGTTCTCTGCTCCCCACCGATTTTGGGCGGGCATATTTACCGGTAGAAGTAGAAGTGTACTTAATGGAGCGTTCCGGGCGGGATCACACCGGCTACTTCCCGCCGCTTGAATAATGCCCCCAAAATAAAAGGTCAGACCTCAGAGGTGCTTTCGAGGTCTGACCCTTTATTTTGATCTTACCATGCCTATGAAATCATATACAGAAACAATGTTGAAAACCGCGTGCAAGGCTTTAGCTCGTGAAGCCGGATTTGTCGCACCACGGATACTCAAACCTTTTAATCCAAAAGAGCAGTGCCGTAATCCTTCGCCTGCACTGCTGACCGTGGCATTGCCGTACGGTAATCAGCAGAAAAAATCTGAAACGCCGTCCGGCTCTGTGGTCATAGCGCCCTTTGCACAGCGCAACTATTACCGGGAAGCTGTCAAGCGGCTCCAGAAAATCGCCTCTGTCCTTCGTACCCAGTACGGCGGCGTTAAAGCCGACTATCAAATACTCTGCAATTCACCGATTGCAGAAAAACCTCTTGCAGCGGCAGCAGGCACAGGTTCATGGGGACGGAACAGCCTTGTCATTACAGCTGAAGCAGGCTCTTTGGTTATCCTTGCCGCTCTGACTCTCCCCTTTCCGCTGGAAGGCGATTGTGCCTCCCTTCCTTTTGATCTGTGCAGCTCTTGTAAAGAGCCTTTCCCGTGTGTGGTTGCCTGCCCAACAGGAGCGCTTGCGGGGGACGGCACACTGAAACGGAATAAATGTATTCAATGGTATGCCTCGGGTTATGGCGAATCAGTGCCGGCTTCGGTTTTGAGCGTGTGGGGAGACCGGCTTTATGGCTGTACGAATTGCCAAGATGCCTGTATCCATAACCGCAAAGCAATAGCTGGTATTGACACAAATGAGGGCATAGTGCCGCCATACTTTAACGCGGAGGAATTGCTTGCTTTAAGCAGCGATGAGTTACGCACGCTTTTTAAGGGAACTGCATTAGGAGTCGCATGGCTTGGGACACAGGCTTTGTGTAGAAATATCCTCTGTACAAGCCTCTTTCGCGCACCTAAAGCGGAGGTCTGTCCTCCCCGTTACCAGAAAGACAATCCTTGAAATTTCGTGTTCCCGATACTATGCGCCGTGTCCTGCCATTGTTCAGTCATCAGACACTCTCTTTCAGTCCTTCGACATTCTTTGTATGATGGGGAGGTAAAGACAACAAGGACATAAGAAGAGAATTCACTATGATCATCTTGAAAAAGACTGAGTTCTGGACCTATGGGGAAACAAGAAGAACAAGATAAGGCTTATATACGCCTATCACTGGGAAAGCGGGACCTGAAAACCGCCAAAAAATTGAGCAAGAAGATAAAAAGGCTGGGGATAAGCTATGAAAGGACAGCGACGGACGATGAGGACAGCTTTTTGGTAGCCTTTACGGAGGACAACCATAATAATAGAGGGGAATAATTGTCGATTGAGGCATCGGGTAAGGCGGGTATTTCGGAGGACCTGTTGTTTTCCAAGAAGCTGTTCAATCACTGGAAAGCCTTTGACATGGCTTTCTTTTACAGCAATTATTGCTTTGTTTGAAGCTTATCACACTTTGTGGCTCACCTCTTTTTTTTGAATTGAGTATGAACTGAGTTTGATGGGATCAATTCTAAGACAAAACTGAATCATTCTAGGGAGTGTCGTCGAATGCAAGATACGAATGCAAGATAGGACAGACCTCGCCGTCAAAAATAAATAAAAAATATTTTACTCTAAATTAAAGCAAAACGCAGAGTTAGCTCCATTATAGAAGTATTATGGCATCACATAATTTGCCCAGAGGGCGCACAGACTAAGGTCTGACCTTGAACTAGCAAAAACCAAGAAAGGTTTCAAGTTCAAGCTGTGGAACTTTTGCATCATGGGTAATCATTTCCACTTTCTCATTACGCCTGAAAAAGGAAGGATTTTTGGACTGTGTATAACTATATTGATCAAAACCCTGTCGCAGCAGGATTGGTGCAGAAGCCCGAACAATGGCAGTATAGCGGCGCATACCATCGGGAACACGGTATTGTCAGCATTGTTTCTCTGGTAACTGATACTGCATGGAGGACAGACCTCAAGCTGCTTTGTGAACTGAGTTTGATGGGATCAATTCTGTGGCAGAACTGAATCATTTTACGATAGAATTGGTAGACGACTGTACAAGGTTTTTTGCCGCTCGATGCGCACTGTCTATCTTTTTATATGCCCTCTCTACCATGAATATTTTGAGCAGTAAGACTAGTCCAATAAAAAATGGGAATAGACTAAAACCGGTAGAGACGGCAATTCTTCCAAAAAGCGGCGGCATGAGGGTTGTCCCTATATACGCACTTGCCATCTGTATTCCCATGACTGCCTGAGCGTATTCTTTACCGAAATTCCGCGGCGTTTCATGTAAAAGACTGGGAAAAACCGGAGCGCATCCCAAGCCAATAATGAAAAACCCTGAGACCGCAAGAGCAGCGCCGTTAATCGGGACTATCAACAGTAGAATTCCGCCGGCAATAAGGCATTGCCCGCCGCGAATCATCTGTCTATTGTTCAATCTCATGCTTGCCAATCCAGCGATGAAACGCCCTATTGTTATGCCCATAAAATACAAAGCAATCACTTGAGCCGCCTTTTGCGCCGGTATATTTTTTACGGTAACAAGATAGGTGCTTCCCCATAATCCTGTTATTGCTTCCAGTGTACAGTAACAAAAAAATGCGCTCAAAACCTCTTTGACACCGGCTCTGTGCAAAAGCGCCGGTATTTTTAACGAACCATCGCTCTTTTTCTGTCTTTCTGTTCCGGCAGCCGTATCTTTTCTCCATAACGGCACTGCTACAAAAAGGATCACCACGAGAAAACATTGCACTATACCGATAGTCCGATACCCTAAATGCCATGAATTGAGGCGTATTAAAAAGGCGGCAATGATAAAAGGTCCGAGGGAAGCGCCGACCCCCCAAAAACAGTGCAGCCAATTCATGTGTTTTGCCTTGTAATGCAGGGCGACATAATTGTTAAGCGCCGCGTCAACAGAGCCAGCGCCTAACCCAAGAGGCACTGCACAGAGGCAGAGCAGTAGAAAATGCTGGGAAAAAGAAAATCCCATGAGAGCGGTAGCCGTCATAAGGATACTCAACGCCGTTACTAATCCTGTTCCCCAGCGCCGTATTATTCGTTCACTTCCTACACTTGAAATCACCGTTCCTCCGGCAATAATCATTGAGATAAAGCCGGCATAGTGCAGCGGTACAGCAAGCGATTCATAGATAGCAGGCCAGGCTGAACCCAAAAGCGAATCAGGCAAGCCCAAGCTGATAAAAGAAAGATAAATGACAACTAAGATAAGCACTGTAGTCATAACAGCATAAACTATAACGGACTATGCGTATCAAAAGAAAGGCGTCTTAGGGGTGTCGTAAACAAGATAGGACAGACCTTGCCGTCAAAAATAAATAAAAAATATTTTGCTCTAATTAAAGCAACACGCAGAGTTAGCTCCATATATAGCTAGTATGTCTAGTCATAATTTGCCCAGAGGGCGCACAGACCAAGGTCTGTCCTATCATGTTTTGTCGGCAGTGAACCGGTTCGCTTTTGAATTACAGCCGGATGAGATG
>JAISMB010000003.1 GCA_031276945.1 Spirochaetaceae bacterium
CATCTCATCCGGCTGTAATTCAAAAGCGAACCGGTTCACTGCCGACAAAACATGATAGGACAGACCTTGGTCTGTGCGCCCTCTGGGCAAATTATGACTAGACATACTAGCTATATATGAAGCTAACTCTGCGTTTTGCTTTAATTAGAGCAAAATATTTTTTATTTATTTTTGACGGCAAGGTCTGTCCTATCTTGTTTGACGACACCGCCTAATTGCTGCTGACCGTTACCGCCGGTTGTGCTTCCTTGTGTTGAGCGGGCATAATCGTAGCGCAAATACAGGTAGGGACGGTGAGGGCAAAATCGGCTTCAAGCGTTAAGAGTGAATTTGAGTTTTCCACCCGGTTGATATTATGCAGGAGTGTCAGGGGCATGAGCATTTCAAGAGCTACATACCCGTCTTTGTTTTGATAGATGATAGCTTCGTTAAGCGCTAAACCGAGCTTGTCCTTAAAGAGCCGCCCTTCAAAACGGTGCGCAATAAAGAGCTGACCGCCGCCGTCCCGCCCCAACTCCACTCAGTATAGTAGCCTGAATCAGGCTGATACCCCATTCCATAGCCGACAGTCGGATTAAATAATTTTTTTTTCTTTGTTGTAGTATTCGGCGGGGTGTGCAAAGTTGGAAATAGTGTAGGTGTATTTGAAGGTTTTGCCGAAGAAAGCCGCCCGCAGCCCAGTATGATAATCAACCTGACTGCCGATCATAAAATTCCCCGCTTCCCCCGGTCCCCATGAGAGCTTATCCCGTCCAAAGGCAATGCTAAAATGTTCTGTGCCGGCGGCGAAGCGTAAACAGTACTTAGGCGCAGTGTGCCCGTACTCCATTATTTTATTCATATTTTTATATTCTTTTGTGTTTTCCTAAACACTTTTCATTAATTCTATTTGTATTTCCCTTTCCTTTTTTATTTCATCAGAATTATTTGGATACATTTTATTTATCAATTTAATCGCATAATCAGAAGCCCATAAAGCATGGTTTTTTACATGAGGAGTATTTGTTATTTGTGCCATAATTCTATAGATCTTTTCTTTTATTGGATCTTTTTCATCATGTGCCAGCCTGAGGAGTTTATCCGCGATATTCCTTGCTTCCTGAAATTTTGCAAAGCCCTTGCCAGTTTCTCCATTTTGCCATTTCTTGATTATATCAAAACCTTCTTTAATTTCACTGCAAGGTTCTGTATTGGTTTTTTCTAAAATATGTTGACCTAATAATAAGCTATATTTTACCATCTCCTTATGGTTTTTGCTTTCAAATACATTTTTAAGTTCAACTCTTAGATCAGGTATATCGTCAATTTTCTTAAATATTCCGGCATATTTGATTTTTTTAATTACTTTCAAATTTTCATTTGTTTTTCCATTACAATTCTCAACCATTTTTAACCTCCATTAATATCATTTTAGTATAATATGTGATATTTTTGCATCAAGTCTTTCTTTCATAATTTTTTTCAATGAATTTCCAGAAAATTTTAGGGCGTATTGCGCCTCACATTCCAGCTGTTTACGACGACTGAGAAAGATAGTTCAGAGATAGGTCAGACCTCGCCCTTTTCACACGGCAATAGACAAAAAGTGTATTTTATGTTTAGTTAGTCTATAGCTACCGTCTTTTGACCTGTATCGGCAAGCCTTTTTGACCGGGGGCAGGTCTGACTGTATAATCAAGGATGCGTGAATTGAAATTTGATAAACCGTGGATACTGTTTTTTTTGTTTATCCTTATCCCTTTCATAATAGGAATTCTCATCAAGTATCAAAGGCGTATTAAGAGCTTCAAGTATCTGACCTACTACCTATCTCAAAAAGAATTCTTGATACGCTTTACGCTTATGCACTGCGGCTATACGATATTTCTGTGCTGCACCATCATTGCTTTGGCAGGTCCTCGCTGGGGAAGTCGGCTTGTCCCTGAATCACGGCGCGGACTTGATACTATACTTGCCTTTGATTTGTCGAAAAGCATGGATGTAGCTGATATAGACTCACAAACAAGGCTGTCCCGTGCGCTTGAAATTGCTCAAAGCCTTGTTGCCGGCACAAGCGGGCGCTTTGGAACGGCAATAGCCAAAGGGCGGGGCATACTGGCGCTTCCCCTTACGTTTGATACAGAGTCGCTCTTGGCTTTTCTTGCTGTGCTTTCAACATCATCCGTTACCGGTCATGGAACTAACCTTGAAAGCCTCATCGATGCTGCAAGTTCCGGCTTTTACGATGCCTTTCCAACACGCCGGCTTGTCGTCCTCTTCTCAGACGGCGAGAATCTCGTAGGCTCACCACTCTTAGCTTGCGAACGTGCTGCCCGCGCCGGTATCACCATAGTAGCTATTGCTCTGGGGACTGAAGAAGGCTCGCCGGTCCCCGGTGAAGCGGTTATAAGCGGCTTGCAAATACCGCTCTTGCAGGATATAGCGCACAGAACCGGCGGCACGGTCATCAACGGCAATACCAAAGACGCTGAACTTATACTTATGAACTACCTCGTAACAAACACGCCGACCGTACAGCTTTTGCACAAAGAGGATCAACCGCAATGGCATATCTTTGTTGTCGCAGGATTAGCCGCCCTGATCCTTGCACAATGCGCCGGAAGAAAGCGCCGCGGCGCACTCACCGCTCTCATGGTGTTTTTCTGTTCTTGTTCTAATGTTACCGGTATCATTGCCGTTGTCGAGGGCAATTTTTACTATGGCAGGGGTCAGTACACACGGGCAATTACCGCCTATATGAAAGCTCTCAAATCAGAAAAAACCCTGCCGTACGCTGAATTCGGACTAGGCGCTGCGTACTATGCCCTTGATGAAGAAGCTTTAGCCGCCAAGCGCTTTGTTGCCTCAGCCCAAGCAACGAATAACCGGGCATTGCAACACCGTATACATTACAATACCGGTATTATCCATTTTGAACAGAATAACTTTGAGGCTGCGGTCAAAGAATTCCGCCTCGCCCTTGAGCTTGATGGCAGCACGCTTGATGCAAAACGGAATCTGGAATTGAGCTTATCCGCATTGGCACAGCACCGTACAAAACCAAAGGTGCAGACTAAGAGCGACAGCACGCACAAGGCGGCACAGACAGTACTTTTTGACTATCTGCGTGAGAAGGAACGTAATCATTGGAAAAGTCAAGAATGGGTAGAACCTGATGCGTACAGCGGAGCAGACTATTAAGCGCCAGATACAGAGGCTATCAGGCGGGCGTCTAAAGGCTTTCTAAGAATTCTTGCAATACTGCTTCCGGTTCTATTTCTCGGTTCAAGATACGGTATAAGGCAAGCGATACAGGCGCTTTGAGATGGTGTTCTTCAATAAGCATTTTGACGTACTTTGCGGCTACAATCCCTTCCGGTAAATACCCGATCTCATTTATACGGTTCAGCAGATCATCGATACCGGCAAAGCGTTCTAAGATACGTTTCTCAATAATCTCCCAGCCAAAGCGGCGATTCCTGCCGAAGACCGAACGACAGGTTACATCAAGATCGCCGACACCGGAAATTGACGTAAAGGTTTCACTGTGCGTAGCTTTTAAGGCGCGACCGAGCAACTGAATTTCATTGAGACCGGCAGCTAAGAGCAGCGACTCTGTCCCGTCGCCCAGACTTTCAGCCCATAGTTTGTTTGTTGAACGGCTGTTTTTGAGCGCATCAAGCATGCCAAAAACAATGGCAATGACATTTTTTGCCGCGGCAGCTACCTGTACGCCCCGAACGTCAAATGACGAAAAGACGAGCAGACGGGGCGTTCTCAGCAAATCACGAAATCGTATAGAATTCTTTGCATTTTCACTGGCAGCAATGAGACCGGTTATTTTGCCACGGGAAACCTCCTCGGCATGACTCGGACCGGCGATATACACCAGTGCATGCTGGTAAAAACCGGGCAGATAATCCTCAAGAGCTTCAAGAATGAGCCGGGGTCCTGATTCAGAAGGCAGGAACCCTTTAGTAATCACCGCGATAGCGGTCTGTCCTTCACGGATTGAAGATACAGTTAAAATACGCTTAACCGTATCAAGGAGATAGAGCGAAGGAATGGCTAAAATGAGGAATTCCGCCTCCTCAGCAGCCGCAACGATGTCGTTTACTGCCGTTATAGTATCCGGCAGCCGTATCTCCGGCAAAAACCGAGAGTTTGTATGATGAACATTGATGTCTTCACAGACCTCAGGCTCAAAAGCCCAGATGATAACCGGATTACCCTTGTCGGCTATGACCTTTGCCAGCGCAGTACCCCACGCACCGGCACCTAATACTACTATTTTCATCGTACCCTTCCTTATAGTTTATTGCCCCGGCTCAAAAGCAGCATGTCCGCAAGAACCAAAGCAGCCATTGCTTCAACAACCGGCACCGCACGGGGAACGAGCGAGACATCGTGCCTCCCCTGTATAGACAGCGTGCGGACAACGCCGCTTGTATCAACCGTTTCTTGCTGTTTTCGTATTGAAGGCGTCGGCTTAAACGTTACCTGCAATTCCAAAGCCTCTCCGGTACTGATACCGCCGAGAATGCCCCCTGCATTATTACTGGTATAATGAACGCCGGCAGGACCGGCACAGGGAGCAAGGCTGTCATTATGCGTAGAGCCATACTGTTCTGCGGCGGCAAACCCTGCTCCAAAAGATACAGCTTTTGCAGCGCCAATGGAAAGCATAGCTCCGGCAAGTAAAGCATCAAGTTTATCAAAGACCGGCTCGCCTAAACCGGGGAAAAGACCGGTAATCTGACAGAAGACCGTGCCTCCGGCACTATCGCCCTCATTTTTGAGTATCTGAAGCCGCTCTTGTATCCGGACAGCGCACGCATGGTGCGGCACCCGCACTGGATTGCGCTCTATTGCCTCAGCATCAAAATCCGCATCACGAGGAGCCGGTGCGTTTATACCGGCGAGGGCGGAAACCCATGCCCGTATCGTAATGCCTGAACTGGCGAGCAAGATCTTTGCCACAGCTCCTGCCGCAACCCGTGCCAAAGTCTCACGCCCTGAACTGCGTCCGCCGCCGCGGTGGTCGCGCAGACCAAACTTCTTTTCCCATGTCCAATCCGCATGCCCCGGACGGTAGATATCGCGCAGCGCATCATAATCATGGGTATGCTGATCGCAGTTGCGCACCATAATAGCTATGGGGGTGCCTAAGGTTTTGCCCTCAAATACACCGGAAAGTATCTCAGGTTCATCAGCTTCAGAGCGGCTTGTTGCAGCTATGGCAGCGGCGCCCGGACGACGCCTGCGTAAATCCCGCGCTATGAGTTCAGGCTCAAGGACAAGACCTGACGGACAGCCGTCAATAACACAGCCGCAGGCTTTCCCATGCGATTCTCCAAAGGTTACGACGGTAAAGAGTCTCCCAAAACTATTGCCTGCCATGATAACCCCCAGAAGCGGGAACCAAATGCGGAATGAGCGGTTCTGTCAGCTCTATTGATGCCGGAAAATCCTGCGGCTTGAGAAGCACCGTCTCACCATCCATCTGTGCTAAGAGCGGATATAAGCCGCTCATCTCTATACGTTCCGCGTTCAAAAGCGTTACCTCCTTCTCTTTTGTATGGGTGCCGGCGCTGACCTTTTCCTTAATGAGGATTTTGTGCATAAGCGGCATTTGCCTGATAATACAGATGTTTCTTTCATCAGGCAGTATCTTTATGCCTGAACCATAGGTGCGCCGACCTGAAACACCGACCGCCATGAGCAACACCCGCTGCTCTTCAGCATAAACCTGCTTTCCCTCTGCATTAAAAGTGGCGATGGTAAGAGGACCGACGCGGTATATCTTGTCATAAAAGAGTGCGGCAAGATCAACCCAGAGCTTATACGAGTCGCCGGGCATCTTCCCCTTCATTTTATTGGTCTGATGCGTAACAAAAGCGTCAAGCCCGACCGAAAGCACATTAAAAGCCATGAAAGGGCCCTTACCCGCCGTTGCTGTGCGCAACTGTAGCGAGCGGGCGTACTCTATCCGTGAGGGCAGGATGAGCAGATCAAGGGCTTTATCAAGCTCCCCGTCATCCGCCCCGTCATTGCCGGTTCCGAGGGGCAGACTGAGGAGGACGCAATTATGCAGAAAATCAGGCGGCGCCTCACTGAGTGCGCTGGCAACTTCACGACTCGTCCCATCGCCGCCTGCGGTGATTATCAGATAAAATACGCCATCGTATGTCGGCTCGTCTGTTGGAAGCGCCATACTAATAAGCGAGCGCGTAATACTCCCCGCATGCCCCGGACCGGTCGTTGTCATCAAGCCGTTTTTTGCCCCCCGCTGTTTGGTTATGACAGAAGGGGAGACATTCTTATGCACCGGGTAAGCGCGGGCTTTCTCTCTGCTGGCACAGAGCTGTGCATAGTGTTTTCTCCAGCGCGACCGTATGGTAAAGCCGCCGGCAAGAGGATTGGCAATAACTGTCCACTGGAGCGGTCGCTCAGGAACGCACTGCGTTCGTGCGCATATAGCTGCGATACAGTCGGCAAATAGTTCAAGATTAACGCTCACCATGGCAACAATTCTTACACGAAAATCAAAGCCCGTCAACACCGACACAACGTCATAACGGCTTCTTGCTCACGAGCGAAGTCTGACCTTCACAAAAGCAGCTTGAGGTCTGTCCTTCAAGCAGTGTCAGTTACCAGAGAGACAATCTTTGTAATCCCCTGTTCACGGTGGTAGGCGCCGCTGTACTGCCAGTCTTCAGGCTTCTGCACCAATCCTGCTGCGACAGGGTTTTGGTCTATGTACTCAAACACAGTCCAAAAGTC
>JAISMB010000014.1 GCA_031276945.1 Spirochaetaceae bacterium
CCCCGTGGGCTTACAGACCAAGGTCTGACCTATCATGTTACTTCAAAAGTAAACAGAGACGCTTTTGAATTAGATCCAGTTGATATGAAAGAACTCTTTCTCACCGTGATTGCAGAAGCTAAAACCTCCAAAGGCTTCAAGTTCAAGCTGTGGAACTTCTGCATCATGGGTAATCATTTCCACTTTCTCATTACGCCTGAAAAAGGGCAGAGTCTCTCTGAAATACTCAAGTGGATCAAGATGGTTTTTGCTATTCGATGGAACAAAAAGCACCATAAGACCGGTCATTTCTGGGGAGATCGCTTTTTCTCACGCGAGATCAAGGATGAGAAAGACTTTTGGACTGTGTTTGAGTACATAGACCAAAACCCTGTCGCAGCAGGACTGGTGAAAAAGCCTAAAGACTGGCAGTACAGCGGCGCATACCATCGAGAACAGGGGATTATTACGGTTGTCTCTCTGGTAACTGATACTGCATGGAGGACAGACCTCAAGCTTCTTTTGTGAAAGTGAAAGGACAGAGGTAGTACTACTCGCTACGCTCAATGTTCTGATTCCTTTCTTGCCGCTCTCTCTGTTAGCTCTATCTCCCTTTCCTTTTAAGGACACGCCCCAGCGAAGCTGGAAACCCGAGCTTGTTTTCTGTCCTTAGATTTGTCTCTCTTCTTGCTTTTTGGGGTAAAATTAGTGATATTGTATCTAGTATTTCTCTAATAAGGTGGCAAATAATGTCGGATCAAAGTGTTGTACCTCTCGATCAGCTTCTTCCTAATCAGTTACCCTTGGTTTCTCTGAGTGGTCGCCCTATTTTCCCCGGAATTTTTACCCCAATTATGATTGGAAATCCGGCTGATATAAAGCTTATTGACAGCCTTATTTCTGGTGATAGTCTTGTTGGACTAGTCCTCCTAAAAAATGAAAATGGCAATCTCAGTATTGACGATCTCTATAGAGTAGGTACCATTGCGAAAATTATCAAAAAAATCAATTTGCCGGATGGCGGGATCAATATTTTTATTTCAACATTAAAACGATTTAAGATAAAAAAGGCGCTCAATGCGAGTAATCCTATCATAGCAGCCGTTGAGTATATGGAAGATGAAGAGGATAACAGCGAAGAAGTAAAAGCTTTATCACGGGTACTGCTGAATGAAATGAAGCAAGTCGCTGAGAATAATCCACTTTTTTCTGAAGAAATGCGCCTCAATATGATCAATATAGATATTCCCGGTAAAATTGCAGACTTTATTACCAGTATTCTCAATATTGGAAAAGAAGAACAGCAGAAAATATTGGAAATAAATAATGTCCGCAAGCGTATGGAACAGGTGCTGGTATTTATTAAAAAAGAACAGGAGCTGCTCCGTATCCAAAAGAAGATACAGCATGATATTAACAGAAAAATCGAAAAAAATCAGCGTGATTATTTCTTAAAAGAAGAACTCAAGGCAATTAAGACAGAACTGGGTATGGCTGGTGATGCAAAAACTTCCGAGTACCAGCGTTTTAAGACAAAATTTGCCTCGCTTCACCTTGAAGATGAAGTGAAAGCGGCAGTTGAACAGGAGCTTGAAAAGCTCGAATTCTTGGAGGTACAGTCGCCGGAATTTGTCATTACCCGTAATTACCTCGATATAATCGCCAGTTTACCATGGAATGAAACAGGACAGGAACAGTTCAACCTAAAAAAAGCGCAAAGTATTCTGGAACATGATCACTACGGGCTTAAAGAGGTAAAAACCCGGATCCTGGAGTACTTAGCAGTGCGTAAACTCAAACAGGACACGCAGGGTACTATAATTTGTCTGGTAGGACCGCCGGGTGTAGGGAAAACTTCATTAGGAAAATCAATCGCCCGTGCCTTGGGTAAGGAATTTTTCCGCTTTTCAGTCGGCGGTATGCGTGATGAGGCGGAGATAAAAGGACACAGACGGACCTACATTGGCGCTATGCCCGGTAAGATTATCCAAGGGCTTAAAATAGTTAAAACACAATCGCCGGTCTTTATGATAGATGAGATTGACAAAATGGGCACAAGCTTTCAAGGGGATCCAGCCAGCGCTCTCTTGGAGGTGCTGGACCCGGAACAGAACTGCGCATTCCGGGATCATTACCTTGATTTACCCTTTGATATATCACATATTTTCTTTATCGTAACGGCAAATACGCTGGATACCATAGCACAGCCGCTCTTAGATCGTATGGAAATCATAGCCTTGCCCGGTTACATTGATAGTGAAAAATTTGAAATTGCCAAACACTACCTTGTTCCTAAAAGCCTTGAGAAAAACGGCTTGAAAAAAAATCAGGTAAGATACACAAAGGAATCGCTTTTATACATTGCCAACGGCTATGCCCGTGAAGCCGGTGTGCGTACCTTTGAGAAAAATCTTGACAAGATACACCGGAAATTAGTAAAACTCCTCGTTGAAGCCGATGAGCAGCAGACTGCATCTGAAGAGCAGCCGAAAGAAAAATTCGTGGTTACCAAAACACTCATTGAAAAACATTTAGGCAAACCGATCTTCCCGGAAGGAGAAATTAAGAAAGCCGATCAGCCCGGTATGTCTGTGGGGCTTGCTTGGACAGCCCTTGGAGGCGATACGTTGATTATTGAAGCGCTGGCATTGCCGGGTAAGGAAGGATTTACCCTCACAGGCAAGATGGGTGATGTGATGAAAGAGTCGGCGAGCATCGCTCTGACCAGCGCTCGCAAGATTAGTATTGAGCGTTATGGTATGAGTCCGCAGTGGTTTGAAACCAATCATATTCACTTGCATATTCCTGAGGGCGCTACGCCGAAAGACGGTCCATCCGCCGGTATCACTATGGCAACAGCACTCATTTCTTTGCTGCGCGGTAAAACCATCACCGACCGGCTGGTGATGACCGGCGAACTTAGTCTCACCGGTCATGTCCTGCCTGTAGGCGGTCTCAAGGAAAAGATCATAGCCGCGGCGCGTAACAAGGCAAAGTACATCATTATCCCTAAACAGAATATGCGCGATCTTGATGACATTCCTGATAATATCAAAAGCGATTTGAAATTCTATCCGGTAGAACGTTTTGATGAAGTACTCGCCATAGCTTTGCCGGATTAAGGCGCTAGAGAGCGCGTATACCGCACTGGAAAAGTCTGAGGTCTGTCCGCCAAGCGGATGGGTCAGACCTCGGTCTGTTCCCACATTACAGTTTTACTTCAGTGTCAGTAGCATTTTTTTACCCGAGGTCTGACCCATCCGCTCCCTATTCCCGCCGCCCCTGCACCGGCATCAAATATTCAAGACCAAGGCTCGTTACCGCTTCCTCGTACGATTGATTGGCGAAAATACCTTGAAAAATGATAGCAGAGGCGTAGGGCGCCCACCACTCCCATTTGTTTACCGCCTCTACAATGATAGACAGGACAATACGGTCGTCTGGATTGCTCGTCTGATAAGGCGCAAAAGCTGCAAACCACGAATGCCAGCGATCAGCTATGCCAATCTCGCCCGTGCCGGTCTTGCCGGCGATCTGCACTGAGCGTATGTTCAGGGGAAAGCGGGCGGTCCCTTCGCTTATTACAGTACGCATATCATGCCGGACTTGCCGAAATATATCAGGACTAATGGTATTAGTCTTATGCAGCACCTGCGGCTCTATGCTTTCTTCAACGGTATCGGTAAGCGGGTCCCGAATCTCCTTCAATAAATGCGGTTGGTAAATAACGCCGTCGTTTACGACCATAGCTACCATATTTGCCATCTGTAACGGCGTTACGAGGGTGTAGCCCTGTCCTATGGACATGTTCATGGTATCGCCTGCGACCCAGCTTTCATGAAAGCGCCGTTCCTTCCATTGCGGATCAGGAATAAAGCCGGCAATCTCGCCCGGAAGGTCAACGTTGGTTACCTCTCCGTAGCCGTATTCAAGGGCGTAGGTAACGATGTTTTCTATACCCAGATGATCACGCCCCACAATCCAGTAATAAATATCGCACGATTGAGCCATAGCCTGCTGAAGGTTCAAATAGCCGTGTCCGGGTTTGCGTATGTGGCAGTGCCACAGCCTATCCCCATAGCTCAATTCCCCTAAACAATTCACCGTTTGGTCAGTCGGAAAGGCATGTTCTGCAAGCACGCCGGTCGTCATAACAATCTTGAACGTCGATGCCGGCGGATAACTGGACTGAATCACCCGATTGAGAAACGGTTTATTCGGGTCTTTGATCAAATTTTGATATTCAGTGTCAAGGACTTGGTTAAAAATGTTCGGATCATACCACGGATACGAAACCAGCGCCAGAATTTCCCCTGTTGAAGGTTTAAGTACGACAGCAGCGCCGATACGCTCCCCTAATGCTTTTTCTACGAGGTTTTGTATTTCTCGGTCTATGGTCAGTACTAGATTCTTGCCGGTTACAGGCGATTCCCGCTCCACCTGCCCAACACGCCGCCCCTTCACATCAACGGTCCGTATCTCCTGCCCGCTGAGACCGCGCAGAATTTCATCGTACTGTTTCTCTATCCCCGACTTTCCTATCACATCGCCGCGCTGGTAGCCTCTATTGTACAACATGGTCAGTTCCCCTTGCGTAATGTCTCCCACATACCCGACTACGTGCGAAAGGCTTCTCATATCAATATAGTTGCGCATGGGCTTTGACTGCCATGATACGCCCGGCAGTATGTCAACGACTTCGGCTATGCGTGCAATGGTCTCAAACGGCACGTTCATAGCAATTTCAATGGGCTGGAATAAGTGAAAGTATTCAGGCGGTATCTTTTGATCAATGCGGTCGCGCGGTATATTTATCAGCACTGCAAGTCTGTCGATGAGCGGCGACAATTCCCCCGGCGGCACTTCACCGGGAACAACGCTCACGGCAAAGGCATCAGCATTCATAACCAAAGGCGCAAGCCGCTGCCTATCAAAAATCTCCCCCCGCTGCGCCGGTATGTTCGTAATTCGGCGCGTTATATTGTGCGCCTGCTTTTGGTATTGCTCATTGCTTAATACTTGTATGGAAAAAAGTTTGAACATATAGATACCAAAGAGGGTGATACACAGGCATTGAATAGCAACAATCCGTTTTTCAGTAGGAACTTTACGGCTACGACGTGGCATTGGACTTAGTTTCCTTTTTTAATAAGAGCTTAAACCGGTTTAAGAATGAAAAAATAAGCGGAGCAAGGAGCGAATTTAAGCCAAGCTCGGCAAAAAAAGTCTTCGTGAATGAATAAACCGGCACAGTATCGGTAAACAGAAAATGTAGGACAAAGACAAGGACGGCTTTGGTAGCTGTTGCGCCGGCGCAGAGGAGCAGGGGGAAAAAAAGCACATCAAGCATAAAGGTTCCGCGCAATAAACCGGCGAGAGCACCGACAGTGGTATAAATAAAGGCATTCAGTCCGAGGGGCGCTGAGGATAAAAGGTCAAGCACAAGTCCTGAAAAGAAGCCGGCTACCTGTCCTGACATATTCCCGTTGTGATACGAAGTCCAAATAATGATGAGCAGGATCAAATCCGGCACGGCATTGTATAAAGAGAGCTTTTGCAGAATGGTTGACTGCAACATTGCTGCACACAGGGCAAAAAGCACGGTCCATAAGATATGCTTAAAAAACAAGTATTTCCTCCATTACTGGAGCATACTGTTTTTTATAGATTCACGCTAGAGATACTTTTACCGTCTCCTGACAGGCGGCATAGTGAGGCTCTTTCTCTCCTGTGGCTGTTCAGTAACGGGTAAAGAACACGGTAGCGAATGCCTCAAAAATTTTAGCGGATGGCTCAGAAATTTTAGCGGATGACCCAAAAATTCTAGCCGATGGCTTAGAAATTCTAGCGGATGGCTCAGAAATTTTAGCGGATGACCCAAAAATTCTAGCGGATGACCCAAAAATTCTAGCCGATGGCTCAAAAATTTTAGCGGATGGCTTAGAAATTCTAGCGGATGACCCAAAAATTCTAGCCGATGGCTCAAAAATTTTAGCGGATGACCCAAAAGCCGTGGCGAAAAGGCAATATCAGAGGAGGTCTGACCTCACAAACGGAAACTAAGGTCAGACCTCAACGTCGTGTCAGTAACCAGCGAGATAATGCCGATAATGCCCTGTTCCCGATGGTACGCGCCGCTGTACTGCCATTGCTCAGGCTTCTTCACAAGATTCGCTGCAACAGGGTTTTGGTCAATGTATTCAAACACAGTCCAAAAGTCTTTTTCATCCTTTATCTCGCGTGAATAAAACCTGTCTCCCCAAAAATGACCGGTCTTATGGTGCTTCTTATTCCATCTGATGGCAAAGACCATCTTAATCCACTTTAATATCTCAGAGAGACTCTGCCCTTTTTCAGGGGTGATAAGAAAGTGGAAATGATTATCCATGATGCAAATGTTCCACAGCTTAAACTTGAAGCCTTTGATGGTTTTTGCTTCTTCAATGATCCTGAGAAAGAGCTTTTTCATCTCATCCGGCTGTAATTCAAAAGCGTCCCTGTTTACTGTCGAGGTAACGTGATAGGTCAGACCTTGGTCTGTGCGCCCACGGGGCAAATTATGATTAGACATAATACCTATATAATGGAACCAACTCTACATTTTGCTTTAATTGCGGCAATATTTTTTTATATTTTTTTTACCGAGGTCTGTCCGTCTTAAAAAAGGCTCTGGCTGTTCAGAGCCAGAGCCCAATTAACCGGTGGGAAACTTACCAGACGAGGTTGTTTTCGTAAATCTGAAAAGGATTGCCCGTTCTCAGTTCAGCAGTCAGTTCTGTTATCGCCTTCTCAAGGAGGGTTTGCTGCCGTTCTTGAGCAAGATTGGAGCTGATAAACTGCCGTACCGTTACGCGGCTTCCTAATTGCACAATATCATCCAGATTCAAGAATTTCTGTGCATACGTCTCTGTTATTTTAATAATATAGTATCCTGAAGCATTCTCAATAAGTTTAGACACTTCTCCTTGTTTAAGGGAGAATGCCGTGTCAATAAAATCAGTTCCCAGCAGTTGTTGAGACTGGGGGGTCAAAGGTAAATAGCCGCCGTCTCCGGCTCTATACCCGGAAGAAGGCGACTGCCCCCGTATGACAGCTTCATCGAATTTTGAAGGATTAGAGCCAATATCGCGTACAAGACGATCAGCGTTCTCTTTTGCCTTTGCTTTATCCGCAGCCGAGGTAAAAGGCACCATAATCAGAGAAAAACGCACAGTATCCGGTCTAATGAACTGGGCTTTATTAATGCTATACGCGGTAGCAATCTCAGTTTCAGTTGGCTCCTTAAAGGTTTTCAAAAGAGCCTCTTTTTTAGTGGTAATGTACTTTTCTAAAAGCAACTGCTGACGAAGCTGGACCCGGAACGCCGGCATTTCCATACTGAATTGAGAACGCACCGCAGCGGCAAATTCAGATTCTGTTGGCGCACGACCGATTTGACTTGCCAGTTGATTCTTTAATGCCTGAATCTTTTGCTCAAGCTCAAATTCGCTAATAGTAACCCTGTCCCGTTCAGCAGCCTGTAAGACTAATTTTTCGTCAATCATAGTATCCAGTAACTGCCGGCGCTGCTCCTGTGTTAATGAATAGCCCAGTGTCTTCTCCTGTGTTTCAATCGCAGTTTTTAACTGGGCAACGGTAATAACATCCGTTCTCGTGCGTATAAGACGGACCTCGGCGGCAGGTCGCGTATCGCTCTGGGCGAAGAGCAATCCTCCGGTTACTAAAAAACAAAAAATCATCCCTTTAAGACGCCTCATTATGTTCCTCCTTCTGTTCTGATACCGGAATTCGCTCCTTATAAATCCGGTATACCCCTTGAATACTGCGCAAGTCATTAACAAGGTCTTTTTGAATATGTTCAGTTGATTGAACCTGTGTTAAACGATCTTTAATATAATCTCTCACGGTTAAAGAACCGCCAAGCTGTACAGGGTCATCTAAGCCAAGAAACTGCTTATCATAGAGCGCCACAGCTTTCAGTATCTCATACCCAGCACTGACTTCAAAGACGCTTGATATTTGATCCGGCTTGAGGGTAAACAGTTCATCCGCTACAGCATCGCCGAGGCTTTGGCGTAATTGCAGCACACGCGGCAAATAGGCGTTTTCCTGCACCTGAAAGCCTGAACCGGGCGCACTGACTCGCTGAAAGACCGCATCAAAACGTGCTGAATCCTTGTTTATTTCAAGTGCTAACTGCTCAGCCGTTTCACGGGTTTTTTCTTTATCAGCACCGAAAGGCACAAGAATGGCATTATACCGGAGGGTTTCAGGCTGTACAAAATTGGTGCGCGCTATATTGTAGTAATCCTCAATTTCATTCTCGCTGATAGGAACAAGTGCTGGAGGAGCAAGCGGACTATCGGTCTGTTTTGAACTCATATAGCGCTGTATAAGCAACTGCCGGCGTATATACTCCCGAAATGACGGCATATCCATACCGGTTTCAAGCATAACTTCTTCTGCGAACTCCTCAGTACGCGGCTCCCGTCCAAGCTGCGCCGCCATGCTAAACTGTAGTTGCTGAATATACCGATCCACATCAGCCATAGTAACCGTAAGTTTATCCCGCTCCGCAGCTTGAATTAGAAGCCTTTCGTCAATCATTTCATCCAAAAGAGCGTTCCAATCTACCGGACTATCCCCGACCTCCTGCTCAACAAGCTCCACAGAGCGTTGATACAAGTGCTCATCTTTGCGCAGTTCCTCTACAACTTCACGGCGAACCTGAATCATAAAGTGCTGGTTTTCTTGTTGCTGTAAAGCAGCTTGTATTTCTTCTGATACCAGGCGTACCGGCGTATTAAGCTGCGCTGGATCATCAAATTCAAGAAACTTTAAGTCTAAAGTCCCAATGATTTTAACAATATAATAGGCGGTCAGACCTTCAATGACCGAAGATACCTCCCCTTGCTGCAAATCAAAAACGGTTCGCATAAAGGCGCTCCCAAAGGTCTGCTGCGCTTGTGCGGTTCGCGGAACGTAACCTATATCACCCATTACTTCACAGCCTTCCGGGGAAGTCATTGCTAGTTCATCAAAAACAGAAGGATCAGCATGTATAGCGGCGCTTAATTGATCCGCTCTTTCCCGTGCCTGATCACGATCAGAATTAAACGGCACGGCGATTACAGAAAGACGCACCGACTGGGGACGCACAAAATTAGCGCGAGACCACTCATAGGTCGAATAAATCTCTTCCTCGGATAGCTCTGAGGAGGACTGTTCCGCTTTTTTGGTAAGGTAGACTTGGGCAAGCAACTGGTCCCGGTAGAGAGCTAAAGTCATACCGGTGTTTATAAGCATAAAAGAATCTAGTTCCTCATCAGTCAGTTCATAACCGGCCTGCATCGCCAAACTAGCGCGTATTTGTCTTATTTCCTGTTCTACCGTACTATATGTATCTGGATCTGCCTCTGCACTAAGCGCAACCAATTTAAGATCAATACGTGTATCGAGCTGATTGGCAACACGCGCTCTGCGCTTCGCCTCGGCTTTTAACTGGGCTACGGTAATTGCCTCAATTCTGCCAAGCTCTACCACGGCAACGGGTTGTAAATCCGTATTGCTGTACCCTACTGCCGGCGCTCCTACCTCTTCTCCTGGTGCCGGAAGCTCAGTCTTAGTCGCACACGTACTCATCAGTAATACGACGAACAAGACCGAGCCTAACAAATATAATTTTTTCATAAGCATACACCGTTGACCTGAAAACGGCGACGGGAATATCCCTCTCCTCCTGTTTATAACATATATAACGCATAAGTACGTTACTATACTAAATATATACCACATACATAAGAAAAATACCATATCACGAGCTAAAGTTACGGTATTGCCTGTAGCATCGCCCGGATAGCAGAGTCTGGATCCGCTTGTGCATCAATCCAGCGTACGTCCGGTAGGGTTTTAAAATACGTGATTTGTCTTTTTACATAGTGCTGGGTATTTTTAATAATAGCGCGTGATACCGCAGTTTCATCCGGAACAAACGCAAATACTCCCGGTGCCGTCTCTTCAAAGAATTCACGGTATCCAATAGCACGCAGCCCCGGATCGCGCGGGGTATATCCTGCCCGATAAAGCTGCTTTACCTCATCTATAAGTCCGGCATGAAACATAGCGGCTGTACGGTGCATGATACGCCGATACAGTACTTCACGCGGACGGCACAATCCTAGAACTAAAAATTGGTGACTCTGCCTATACTTATGTATTGCATAAGAACTTAAAGGCTTTCCGGAAGTCCTGAATACCTCTAATGCACGCAGGAGACGATAGGTATCATTCCGGTGTATGCGTGAAGCGCTCACCGGATCAACCGCCGCTAACTCAGAGAGGAGCGGTTCTACACCGCAGAACCGGAGTGTTTCTTTCAAATTCTGTCGTATGACCGGATCAGAGGGCGGAGATTCCGGCAGACCATACAGTAAATTCTTGAGATAAAACCCTGTTCCGCCGCAGATAACCGGTAGAGCGCCTCGCTGTACTATTGTATCAACGGCAGCATTTGCACAGCGGACAAAATCCCCAGCGGTAAACTGTTCATCAGGCTCACGGATATCAATAAGATGATGGGGGATTTTTGCCTGTAGCTGCGGTAAAGGCTTGGCAGTACCAATGTCCATACCACGGTAGACCTGCATAGAATCTGCTGATATAAGTTCAAAGCTAGAGGGGCGAGCGGCAAAAATCTGTTCCACAAGCTCGGTTTTACCCGATGCTGTCGGTCCTAAAAGGACTATTCCTCTATACAGAATTCCACATCCCCGGTAAAAATCTGATGAGCAGCTACAGAAACAATTTTATCTGCATTTAATGTACTATCCGGATCACCTAATACAGAAAGCTGATAGGAACGTCTGGACGCTGCAACGGTAATTTCGTACATATTACCATTATATGAAATCAGTTCTTCTAAAGGAAATATCATAGCATGAGTATAGTGAAGAAATGTCTTTCTGTAAAGCTTCGCTCTCTAGCTTATTTTCAACAGTTTCAACGTTTTTCAGCACGAGCTGCTCGACAAGTCTTCTGCATAGATACTTTGAGGTCTGACCTCTTTATCTACCAGCAGGAGCTTGGCATAAGGGAACGATCATCTCAAGGCGTAAACCTAATCATCTTCCATCTGTTGGAAGGTCTCGCGTACTTTCTGTAAAAGGGAAAGCTCACGGTTTATTGTCTTTGCATAGTCAAGTGTCGTATCCGCAATTCGAGCAGCTTCATCCTGCCAAAAATGTATCTGTTCCAAGTCAATAAACCGAAACCGGCGCTCCAAAGCCTTATTCGCCCATTCCACAGCATCATCCCAGTAAAGCAGGGCTGTTTTATAGCATGTTTCGGCTGTTTCAAGGCTTTTTAAGTTCTGTTCTTTCCATGGTTTGTTATAAAAATAAACTTCCCGTTTATTCCATTTATTACCAAGAAATAAATACTGCTCAATCATTTTCAGATTCAGGTGCATCATAAACAAATACTGGTATTTTTCGTATGCTATTTCATTTTCTATACGCGCCGCTGCATACAAAGGGTTGGCAAAATCAGCATCCAATGCTTTTTCCAACCAATAAATATTTTCTATCGTATCATCCGGGTACTGAATGTAATGCAGATGGTAAAGCCTGTAATACTGCTCTTTGTACTGTATTGGATAGGCAGAAAGCGCAGAAGCGCCCAGAAAAAATAACAATCCCATAAAAACAGAAAAAGAGGATGGAGCAGAGCCGAAACCGGATAACCGGCGCCTACTATAAACCACAAGCTGTTTCATAATTCCTCACGTTTCCATAATCGGCAATTTTTGCAGTACTGCCCAGAGCGCCTGGGCAATTTCATCCGGAGAGCCATGGGCGTCGACAATCTCTACCCTACAGCCTAAGTCGCGATAAACCGGCAGCAAGTCCCGGTAACGGTTATACACCAGCCTTTGAAGAGCCGGTTCTTCGTACAATTCCTGCACGGGTCTGCCTTTTATGCGTTTAAGAGCATAATCAGGGTCAAGATCAAAAAAAACAAGCAATTCCGGTAGCGGAAAATCCGCGTTAAGCCGTTCTATGAGTTCGGTAGGGCATGCTATGCCTTGATAAACCAAGGATGAGAATATATACCGGTCGCAGACAACAAGTTCACCGTGCTGGCAGTGTTCTACAATACCGCCGGCTGCAAAGAGATGCTCAGCTCTATCGGCTGCAAAGAGATGTGCCATTGTTTGCGGACAGAGCCGTACTGCCCCTCGTAAAACCTGCCTGATGAGGCGTCCTAAAGGACCATTAGTCGGTTCGGCAGTGGTCCATAAGGGGGGGGCAATGGTCCAGCGCCTGTTCAAAATTGATAACTGGGTTGTTGTGCCGCTCCCATCTCCACCTTCAAGTACCACAAAATTTGACATTACCACCATAACGTGGCATTATATACAGTATGCACTTTAAGTTAAACCCTGAACTTATAAACAAGATTCTATTCGCTATGGAAAACCAGAACACCCTCTTTGTCCTTGATACAAAAACCGGCAATATAGTCCCCAGTAATTCTGTTACGCAAGATGAGCGGTATATTGCCTTACCGGTCTGGAATTCTGGTGATGGCTACCGGATCAGAGAGCGATTCACCGTGCAAATGACCGATCCAGCTATTGCAGAGCAATTACTAGCCGCGCTCAACCGCGGCAAAGGAGTATTTCGAGCATTTAAGGAAGTATTACGGCAGTGCCCGCAGATAGAGGAACAGTGGACAAACTATAAAAACCGCGAGCTAAAACGGGTTATTGGCAGTTGGTATAAGGTGCTGCAAGAAGAGTGGGGGCTGGAATATATCGGTGAAGAACCGGAGGAAACGGTCGATCTTGTCGAGGAAGATTTTATTTTTGAGCCTTATGCAGAGGGTATTATCGCCAAAACTCCCCGTGGTGGGTATGCCGGTCGTATCAGCGTTATGTGGCGCGGGACGGCTCAGTATATATACAAGCTGGAAGTTCAGCCTGAATATCAAGGTTTGGGACTAGGAGAAGCTTTACTGACCCATTTTCTCAGCACCAGTGATGTTGAGACTATTTTTATTGATTTACCGGCTGCGACTGACAATTTCGCCAAAGTGCTCCTGCGTAAATCTTTTATCCCCTATGCAACCCGCTACAGATTGGATAGGAAAAAACATTCATAAAGGTAAGGGGAGGTCAGACCTCTACCTCCCCTTACCTCCCACGGTCAGTCCTTGCGGCATAACCTAGCCTAACTCAGGGCAAGACCAGTAAAATACCCTATGGCTTTTATGAAAATGCTTCCCTTGACGCCGGTGGACTGTGCCGTGATTATCGTGAGTGTAGCGATAATCGGATTTTCTGCCTTTGCAGTCTATGCAGACCCCACAACCGATGCCTCCATCACCATAGAAGGCGCACAGAGTTCATGGCTCTTCCCGCTTAATACCGAGGAAACCGTAACCGTCTCAGGTCCTCTGGGCGCTACTGTTGTGCAGATAAAAGACGGGCTGGTGCGTATCCTGTCTTCGCCGTGTCTCAACCAAACCTGTGTAAGCGCCCCGCCCATAGGACGGCATGGGCAGTGGCTCGCCTGCCTACCCAATGAGGTCTTTGTGGCAATAGACGGGACTGTGCCGCAGGGACAAGAGCTTGACGCTCTTGCGTGGTGAACTATGCCGCAGCCGCCTCTGCTTATCCCCACAGACAGAAAAATAGTTGCCGTGCTGGGCGCTTTTTGCCTCTTTCTTGCGACCATCGAATACCTCATTCCCAAGCCGCTGCCCTTCATGCGTCTGGGAATTGCAAACCTGCCGCTCATGCTTGCGCTTGATATTCTGCCTTTCCGTGGTTTTATGCTGCTGGTAACCATCAAAATACTGGGGCAGGCTCTGATTTCAGGCACTCTCTTTTCGTACATCTTTCTCTTTTCCTGTGTCGGCACGATCTTATCAGCACTTTCCATGTTTGCCCTCCGCTTGTTTTTCAAGCAGCGGATTAGCTTTGTGGGCATTTGTGTTGCCGGCGCTCTGATGTCTACCGTCAGTCAAATAGGCTTGGCATGGCTTTTTATCTTTGGCAAAAGCACGCGGTATATTATACCGCCGTTTTTAGGCGCTGGTCTTATTACCGGTATAAGTCTGGGTCTATGGTGCGCCTACTTCAGCGCCCATTCCCAGTGGTATCGCGAACAGCTCAGCACATACCGCCAGTCTCACACCCAGCATTCCTCAGAAGAAGCATGAGAAACTGGTAAGCTACCCATCGCTCAAGCGGTGGGCTTCTTGTTTTACAGACCAAACTGAGACCAATAAAGCAAGCCCTGCCAATAAGTGCGGTTTCAGCCTTCGCACGCATTGTATTCCTGCACCCCGCAAAAATCTTTATTCCTTCTTGAGGTTTTGCTTCCAACAAAGACGGTATTCTGATTCCAATAAGGACGGGCTTTTTATTCCAATAAGGACAAGATTTCGATTCCAATAAGGAGCACCATCTTATTGAGAATGTATGGCTTAAACAGTACAGAGGTATTGCTACTCGGTATGCTAAACGCTCTGATTCCTTTCTCGCCACTCTCTATCTCAGATCTATCTTCCTCGCCTTTTAAGGGGTAGGAGGTCTGACTGAGGGGGTGGGGAGTTCTCAGAGAGCGCCGTAGTAGGTTGCAAGAATTCTAAGAGCCTACTACCTTACTACGGACTTTGTTTTTTCTTTAATCTGCACCGCCAAACAGACTGGCTATTACATCTGCAAGGGACTGCTTGATTTGTTCTTGAGTACTTCCCTGCTTTGCTAAAGTGGCGTACCACTGTTCATTGTCCAAAAGAGCTTGAAATCCTTCGGAACCATAACGGAAGTGGAAGTGTTCAATAGTAGCCGGTGAATGCTGCTCTGGAAGCAGGGCTATCAAATATTTAGCGGGACCAGTTTGGTCTCCTTCAAACGCATACCAATAAGCCATGAAGCCTTCTTCTTCTCCAGCTTCAAATTGCTGCTTAAAGGTATAGGTTACTGCCGTTGCCGTACCAGTGGCATCAGCACCGGTATACCGGGTAAAGGTATCACCGCTGATAACACACGATTTGAAATCTGCGCTCATCATTTGTACAAACGCCTCTTTCAAAGCGACTGCGTCCATTTGTTCTGTTGCGCCTTCTGCAAAAACAGACTGGAGCCAGTCCGCATCCAAATAGTTGGTCATGCTGTTCCATGTGCCTGTCCATTTTGCCAATTCAGGATCAGCGCTGCTTCTGCTGGCAGAAGAACTAGCACAGCCTCTCGCTCCTAGGAGGTGTCGTCAAAAGGAAGGAAGATAAATCTGAGATAGAGAGCGGCGAGAAAGGAATCAGAGCGTTTAGCATAGCGAGTGGCGATACCTCTGTACTGTTTAAGCCACCGAAATACATGCTCAATAAGATGGTGCTTCTTATACAGCTCTTTGTCATAAGTCCTTACTACCTTAATATCTCCTGCCCAGGCTGTGTTTATTACATGGTTCACGTCATACCCTCTATCTATCGGCAATCAAGACTTTTACCGATAAACCTGCCATTAAGAGCTGTGCATAGGTGCAATCCGCCTTCTGCCCCGCTGAAACTATAATACGTACCGGCTTTCCCCTCTTATCTATAGCAAGGTGGACTTTGGTATTGAGCCCCCTTTTGTACGCCCTATTACTTGATTTCCTCCAACCGCTGTACATCCGTCTGTATGGACTTTGCTATACGTTGCATCTATCATAAGCCACTGGGTATCTAGTTCCCCGATAACTTCAGCGGCTATTGTTTTCCAGACATCCCTATCCCGCCAGCGGCAAAACCTTCGGTGTGTATTTTTCCAGTTGCCGTATTCAGGAGGTAAATCTCTCCAAGGAACACCGGTTCTGATAATCCAAGATACAGCATTGATAAAGCGTCGATTGTCATGAGCCATTCGACCCTGTTTACCTACCGCTCCTGGCAGTAAGTCTTTTATTTTTTCCCACAGCCTATCACTGATGTCGTGTCTGTGCAGTGCTTTTCCGTTTTCTTTCATTTTGTTATCTTACTTTATTTCCTTACTTTTGACGACACCCCCGAGGGTGAGGGCGAAGGCTGATTGAGGAAGGGGTGCGGTCTTGAGCATAAGCAGTGTGTTTGAGAAACAAGGGTGAGACAGCTTGACAAGCGTTCTGCAATGCCTCTATTCTTCTTAGGAAATCTGATAAATCGTGCATCACAAAACTGTAGAGGAGCGTGGATTGCTCAATGACAACAAGAGCCTACTATATTACCGTTGTTTTATGCGCCGCTTCACGAAATGCTTCACGAGGAGAGGGGCAGACGTAGCCCCCGCACTCCCCCTGTATTTCCTTTACTCTCTACTGTTTCTATGAACAGAAGATCAGTTTACTTTCCCTGCTTTCTTTATTCTTTTTTATAAAGAATTTGCTATGGCACTTATCAGAGGGTTGATCGAGGTCGGATCAAAGGGCTGAAAGCACAAAAAGTGAAAGGCAAACGCTGCATGAACCTTGAGGTCGAGTCTTGGCTTTAGGGAAAACAGAGAATGTGTAGAGGGCATATATGAAATTTTTGCTATTTGTTGGGTTGATGTGCTATATCGTGGCAGTTGGTTATAATATTGTAACGATAAGTAATTTGGATGAGAAAACTCTTGAAAAGAATGGTGTATCCATTACCGTGGAACTAGCTTCTCGTCTTGGAGTGGTTCAAACATTAGGAATACTAGGAGATATGTTACGTACCGATGATACGGCTTCTGTTCTGAAAGACGGCAGAGCTTTAAGAGAATTTACTTATGTCTTATTTGATTGGTATGCACCCATAAAATGGTCTCCGATTTTGAGTGTCAGCAAAGAAATAGGCTGGTTAGTGCTGCAAAATAAACTCAAGGAATAAGACATAATCTTGGTCAAAAGAGTATCTGATAGCGGGCTTGAGATAAGCTGAAGCAGAGTGCTGATAGATACAAAAACAACTAAAGGAGGTTGATCGTGGTTAATGCCATACTAAGACTTGTTCGGGAGATTGTTATTGCGTGGTTGATACGGATATTTACGGCACATGATCTTATTCGGTATCAAATGCTAGCATTGGTTGCTGGAGAAATTAAGGATAAAAAAATAAAAGGCTGTATAGCGGAATTAGGTGTTTACAAAGGAGATTTTGCCAAAAGAATCAACGAACACTTTCCCGATAAAACCTTATACCTTTTTGATACTTTCAACGGCTTTGATAAGCGCGATGTGGATATAGAAAGAAAGTTTGATAATACGGCAAAAGAAAACGATTTTACGAATAAAAGCATTGAATTAGTGCTCAGAAAGATGAAATACCCGGATAATTGTATTATTAAAAAAGGCTGGTTTCCTGAAACTACGGAAAATATCAAAGATAGCTTTGCATTTGTCAGTATAGATGCTGATTTATTTGAACCGATATACCAAGGTCTTTTATATTTTTATGAACGGCTTGAGAAGGGCGGTTATATATTTGTCCATGATTACAACGGTAAATTATATGGAGCCAAAGAAGCGGTTAAAAGATTTTCTGAAGAATTTAATGTGCCGTATGTTCCCATAAGCGATTTATGTGGTACGGTTGTTTTTTCTAAATAAGGCAGTGTAGAAAAAGCGGCAGTGCCACCTCAAAGGTCCTGTTCAAGCTACTTCAACCGTAGCTCAACGTGCTTCACTTCCATGAAGCCTTCACCCCTCAATGATATTGCCATAATAAGAAAAGGGATTTCGCAACTCATACGAAACCCCTTTTCTTTATTGCCGCCAAAGGGAATTGAACCCTTGACAAAAGGATTTTCAGTCCTTTGCTCTACCAACTGAGCTACAGCGGCAAACACACTATCTATTATTATGATCTTGCAAAAAATGTCAAGTAGGCACGGTAAAATTTTTAGGTATTGATTATCACTTTATCCCTCCTGTCTGGTAAGCGGGACAAATTTAGTAAACCGTGATTTGAATAAAATATCAATTGTTCCTACCGGTCCATTTCTTTGTTTTGCAAGAATGAGATGAGTCGTACTGCCCTCTTTGTTTTCTTGATCCTCAATTTTTTGATCTGAATCCCGTTCTCTGTGCAGAAATATCACTACATCAGCGTCTTGTTCAATAGCGCCGGATTCACGAATGCTTGACAAATTAGGACGATCTCTTTCGGCTTCTCTTGTCAGTTGCGATAAAGCGATAACCGGAATATTTAACTCACGCGCTAAGCTTTTTAATGAACGGGAAATTTCAGCAATCTGTTCATGTCTTTGTAAGCGGGGATTTTCAGAGCTGATTAAAGTAAGATAGTCAATAAAAATAATTTCAACTTTCTGTTGTATCCGCAGCCGCCGTGCTAATGCTCTTAAATCCAGCAATTTCATATTCGGCTTATCAACGATATAGAGCGGTGCATCATAAATACTACTGGCAGCCTCGGTAATGCGGTCAAAATCGTCCGATTTAATAAAACCGGTGCGTATTGCGTTTGACTCAACACCAGACTCACTCGAAACAATACGCAACATCAGCGATAGGTCCGACATTTCAAGGGTAAAGAAGGCAACTGGAATATTCCCCTGTTGATTATGAATAGCCATATTAGCAGCCATAGAAAGGGCAAGCGCGGTCTTTCCCATAGAAGGTCGCGCTCCGATTATGATGAGTTCCTGTTGCTGAAAGCCGCTGGTCAATCTATCTAAATCATCAAAACCGGAAGGCACACCAGTATATTCTTTTTTTGTATTATAAATCCGTTCAATAACATGAATCGTTTCTTGAATAACTTCCCGTGCGCTTTTGAAGTTAAAAGTTTGACGGCGGTCATTTAATTCAAAGATTCGTTGCTGTGTCTCTTCCAGAATCATCCGGGCATCTTGTGACTCATCATAACATTGAGCAATGACGGTATGAGATACCCGTATAAGCGCACGTTTAAGGGAACAATCTTGCACTCTTTGTGCATAATATTCAATATTAGCACTTGAAGGCACTGCATCGGTTAAACTGGCAATATACGCCGGACCACCTACCTGATCAAGATTACCCCCCTGCCGTAATTGACCGGTAACAGTAAGAATATCTGCCTGTACACCATTATTAAACAAATTCAGAATAGCATCGTAGACTAAGGCATTTGCCTTTGAATAAAAATCCCCTGCCCGCAAGTATTGGATGGCAATACTAATTGCATCGCCATCCAAAAGCAAAGCTCCCAGTGTAGATTGCTCTGCCATAGCATCATGCGGTGGAATTTTATCTAAATTCATTTAGTCTGCTACCGGTGGTGTTTCAACTGGAGTATCCAACTTTATTGGTGCCGGTGTCTCTACCGGTTCTGAAACACCCCGCCGACGGCGAGCTGTTCTCACCGGTGCAGATTTACTCTCTGTTTTAATCGTCTGAGCTTGTACGGTAATCTCCATCTCTGCCGCAGCACTTTCATATAATTTGATAGTTACTTTGTACTTACCAATGCTCTTAAAGCTGTTCCCTGGAAGCTCAACTCGTTTTCGTTCTATTGAGAAGCCTGCCTTTGCCAATTCATCTATTATCGTTTGCGCGGTAACCGCACCGTACAACTTACCATTAGCACCAGCTGGCATGATAATAACCAAATTCAAAGCCTCAAGTCTTTCTTTAATACTTAAAGCATTTTTTCGTTTTTCAGCTTTCCGTGCTTCAATTTCTTCACGGCGCTTCTCAAAAAGAAGCGCAAAAGTTTTGTTGTAGGGAAAGGCGATCTTTTGAGGAAAAAGATAATTGCGCGCATAACCCCGTGCTACTTCACGTACATCACCTTCTTCACCGAGGGGAAGATGATCTTTATTAAGAATAATTTTAATACCCATCACACAAGCTCCATAACATAATAATAAGGCTCAAGACTATACACCTGCGCCTTGTTTCCGGAGTAGGAAACATATTGTTCCTATCATCTGCTCCTAAAGGCAGGTGATAGTCCCCAAGACTAATACGGCGCTCTTCCCTCACTTCTCTAAAAAGAGGCGGTGATTGTTCAAAGCGCCTGTTTACAGGACAATTTTTGTATTGTTAGTAGCAAGTTGCTAATCGGCTACAAAGGGAAGTAAGGCAATAATGCGCGCCCGTTTTATAGCAGCTGCAACGGCACGTTGATGTTTAGCACAGGTACCGGTGATACGGCGTGGCAGTATCTTACCTCGTTCGGTAATAAAACGGCGCAAGATTTCAGTATCTTTGTAGTCAATTTTCTGTTTCTGAGTGCAAAATCTACAGACTCTCTTCTTAAAGAAGACTTTACCTTTTGTACCTCGACCGTTTTTATCATCATTATCACGACTATCATCCCTATCCTGACGAGATACTCTTTCTCGTTCCCGCGGTTGCTCAAAATCCTTATCAAATTTATCGTCAGACATACTTCCTCCTTACTTAAAATGGAATATCATCGGCAAAACTATCATTATTTGATTCCTGTGTAGTTCCCGAACTTTGGTAGCTGCTGCTCGTTCCATAACCGGCTGCATTCGTGTTATTGCGCTCATAGTTTGGTTGTCCACCGCTGCCGATACCGGGGTTAGTACCAAGAAGTTGTAAATTATTTGCTATAATTTCAACCTTTGAGCGATTTTGCCCATCCTGCTCCCAGCGATCCTGCCGTAATTCTCCATCAATACCAACTAATTTACCCTTGACCAGATACTGATTCAAAGCCTCGCCTTGTCTGCCCCACAAGACAATGTCGAAGAAATTTGCTTCATCGACCCATTGATCGCCATTTTTCCTGCGCCGGTTAACCGCAATAGAGAATTTGCAGACTGCCTGACCATTTGCAGTGTATTTGAGTTCTGCATCCCGAGTTAATCTGCCGATTAGAACAACATGATTTAGATCCACCATTTCCCCTCCTATTCTTCAATATTTACAAAGAGATATTTAAGAAGATTGACATTAAGCTTGAAAAGCTTATCGAGTACCGCTACTTCCCTCGGTTCTAGCCTGAGAGTAAAAAGAACGTATTTTCCCCGTGTTCTTTTTTTTACTTCATACGCGAGATCCTTATCGCCAACTTCATTGGTTTTCTCAATTTCAGCACCATGGTTGCTCAAATCAGACAAAAGTTGTTCCCGGCCCGCTTTGTGAAGATCCTCTTCCAGAGGAAAAATAACCATCAACTCGTATCGACGCATGTATGCTCCTTATGGACTAATATGGTCCACCACTAAGGGTGGACAAAGAGTTTGAATTCTACCCTTTCTCTGTTCAAGAAAGGATATTCCTGTTTCTTTAAGGCAAACATCATTGTCTTGCACATGAATATTCACCTCTGTTCACAGGCTTTAAGTTTCGACTATCCGTGCCGTACCGTTTCTTTCAGGCGCTCTCAAGCCTCTCTTAAAGATTGATTTACGCCTACAGATAAAAGTATGCCGGTTAACTGTTCAATCGTCAAGAGGCACAGTCAAAGGCTGTTTCTGCGTTCAGTTTTGTTTTCCAAACGGTGTACGACATCTAAATCCTACAATCTATACATACCTAGGCTAGGCTGTTCTTATTTTCTTCATATTTATATCAAAGGAACAATGAATAATTCATTCATTGTTCTTCCAAACGCCTTGCAACGTTTTTGTGCACAAACACATTGCAAGGGAGTGTCTTCAAGAGGTGAGCAAGATACATCTGACATAGAAAGCGGTGCGGAAGGAATCGGTGCGTTTAGCATACCGAATGGTAATACCTTATACAGCTCTTTGTCATAGCTCCGTGCCACCTTCCGACTGCACTTGGACGAGATACTACTTCAACGTTTTCCGCACAGGTGGCATCCACTACCCGGTTCAAATCATACCCTCTTATCGGTAAACCCGCGCCTAAGCACATCGTATAGGCGCGATCCGCTTGCTGTCTCGCCGAAAGGATGAAACGTACCGGCTTCCCGCTTTTACCTATAAGCAAGATGGAGTTTCGTAGTCAGTTCTCTTTTGTACGCCCTATCCCTTGATCCCTTCTGACCGCTCCACAACCGTCTGCATGAACTTTGATATAAGTTGAAGCTATCATGAGCCAATCAGTATCCACTTCCACGATACCGCGTTGATAAACCGCCGTTGTCCTGTACCACTCGACCCCATTGCCCAGCCCTTCTCGGCAGTAATTTTTTATCTTTTTTCATAGTCTATCACTTATATTGTGTCTGTGCAGTGCTTTTCCGCTTTCTTTCATCTCTTTAGCTTACTTTATTTCTTTCCTTTTAACGACACTATCTAGGATTATATTAACTTGTAACTCTTGACGTTTCAGTTAAAATGTGCTATACTATTTTATATTCTTTGGTATAAAAGAAAGGAGGAAATTATATGGCACAGGCAGGAAAAATCACAAAGAATGCCCGGACTGGTACTAATACACAAAAAAATTTTTGTTCTTGTGGTGGTGAAATTACCATGAAAACAATTATGGTAGACAATAAAATCAAAAATATTGCTGAATGTGGAAAGTGTAAAAGGACAGAACGTCGTCCTTCAGATTTTAAGTAAAGGTGGTCCCCTTTGGCAGGTAACTATAGTTCAGCGCAAAAGCGCCATAGGCAGAGTGAAGAGCGTCGCCTCCATAACAAATCAGTAAAGAGTAGTGTACGGAGCAGTGTTAAGAAATTTGTAGCTTTAGCTCAAAAAAAAGAAGTAAATGAAGCTTCTGTTGCACTGAAGATAATGATCAAGAAAATTGATGCCGCTACCCAAAAGGGTATTATTAAAAATAATACAGCAGCGCGTAAAAAATCAAGAATGCAACGGCTTTTTAATGCCATAGCGGTATCCCAGTAATGTAATGAACGGTAAAAAAATTACTAAGGCAGATCTCGTTGAGTTAGTTTCACTAAAAGCTGGTTTTGATCGACGGGATGTGAAGCCAGTTATTGATATTTTGCTTGAGGAAATAAAAAGGGTCATGGTTAATTCTATGACTATTGAATTACGGGGTTTTGGGACTTTTGAAGTAAAAGTGAGAAAGGGTAAACAAAAAGCACGAAACCCAAAAACAGGAGAACCGGTGTCTGTTCCTGCACATAGGGTGGCGGTTTTTAGGCCGGGTAAAGAATTGAAACGGGATGTATGGGTATTAACTAAAAAATCTTCGATAGATACCATTTCTGGTAGCGATGTGTGAATATTTGGACAGATAGAAAAATCTGGGGGCGTTCTCAGAGTTTGATAATTAATTGTTTTGCACTACTAATAGGTGCTTTGCTTTTTGCTGGTTCTTTTCCAAATCTATTTTTTGAAAAAGGAATTGCTTTTTTAGCATGGTTAGCATATTTTCCGGTATTTTGGTTATTATACCGGATATCATTCCGTGCTTCATTTTTTTATGGAGCTTTGTATGGATATGTTGCCTATAGTTTGTTTAACTATTGGCTCAATGCCTTCCACCCACTTGCTGGGGTTATTGTTGATGTTATTTATCTCTTTTATTTTTTTATATTGTTTCCGGTTCTAAAAATTGCACTTGTTTTTTTCCCTAAACGTGGTTATTTAATTCAATTGCTTGTTTGGGTGAGTTTTGAATATATACGTACACTTGGTTTTTTAGGTTATCCTTATGGTATTACTGGATATTCCCAATGGTATATTTTACCAGTTATACAAATTGCTAGTCTTGTTGGTGTATGGGGAGTTTCCACCCTTGTATTATTTCCTTCTGTGTACCTTGCTGCTCTATTCTCTAGAGAAAATAAACTTAAAGGTATGCATTCATTTTTAATAGGCGAATGGATACCGGCCGCAATTTGGGGAATCTGTTTGGCAGGAACACTTATTTATGGTTTTATGTCTCCAGTTGATTATACCGGCGCGGCTACTAGACGAATAGCCTTAGTCCAACATAATACCGATCCATGGCGCGGTGGACTTGTCGAATATCGTAGAAATTTCAATGTACTGCAAGAGCTTTCTAACGAAGCGCTTGCACAGAATCCAAAACCGGATTTAATTGTATGGTCTGAGACGGCTTTTGTACCGCGAATAGAATGGCATAAACAATATCGTACTGATCGAGAATCGTGGCTCTTGGTTAAGGATCTTCTTGATTATCTTGCCTTACAAGAGGTTCCTTTTGTGATTGGTAATGATGATGCAAGTAAAGATCTTTTATTGAGTAAAGAGCTTGATGGACGGGTTGACTATAATGCAGTAATGCTTTTTAATAAAGGAGAGGTAGTTGATATTTATCGAAAGATACATTTAGTACCGTTTACTGAGTATTTCCCCTATCAAAAACAGTTGCCGTTTGTATATAATGCACTAATCCATGCTGATACCCATTTTTGGGAAAAAGGTACTGAAGTAACTGTTTTTGAAATCAATGGTTTGAAGTTTTCAAGTCCTATTTGTTTTGAAGATAGTTTTGGTTATTTATCGCGTAATTTTGTACGAAATGGCGCAGAACTTCTTGTTAATTTAAGTAATGATGCATGGTCAAATAGTTTATCAGCACAGATGCAGCATTTTGCTATGGCAGTATTCAGGGCTGTGGAAAATCGTCGTTCTATGGTGCGTTCAACCGCCTCTGGTCAAACTTGTGCAATAGATCCTAATGGTAGAGTCATCAACATGGCAAAACCTTTCGCTGAAATACAGTTAACGGTTGATGTTCCTATTGTGAAAAATGTTACGTCGTTTTACACCCGGTATGGTGATTTTTTGCCACGTATCTGTATTATTTTGATAATTCTTATGATACCAGCCGCGATTATCCGGTATATGATAAAGGTTAGAAATCATGGCAAAGACTGAAGAAAAGAAAAAATCTAATTCCCCAGTGGTAGTACTCAGTGATACTACCAAATTTGAAGGTTTTCTCCGTTTCAAAGAAACACTTTGTATTCAAGGGCAATTCAAAGGTACTATAGAGGCAGATGGTGCCCTTATCATTGATAAAGGCGCTATTATTGAGGCTAATCAAATCAAGGTTACTTCCTTAACTGTGTATGGAATAGTAGTATCTCCGGTTGAGGCAGTTGATAAAATCGATCTATTGCCCGGTGCTACAGTAAAAGGCGATCTGACTGCTGCACGTTTGCGTATTGCTGATGGAGTGTTATTTGAAGGCCAGTGTAATATGACTGGTACAGACCGGTCAGTGGAGATATTTTCTCGGTCTACCCAAGAAATAAAAGCAGAACTTCAAAATAATAATGAACAATTAAAAATGGATAGTTAAGTGAATTGTAATGAATACAAATGCAGAAATTTTAGTTGAAAAACTATCTATTTCTTCCCGAAAGCTTGTTACAGGAAAGTTGTGTATTGCCGGATGGATTAGTGGCTGATTTAATTTTTAAGTCCCGGGTATTTTGGGAAACCTTTGTTTATTATGCTACAGTTGTAAAGGTTAGTATGCTTGGTATTGATGATGGTTTAACTCATTTTTGAGCAGTTAGCGAGGGAATAGTGTGTCTTAGCAGAAGCTGTATTCACAGCAGTGCTTTTGCAACAGTTGTTGTAACTGGTCTTGCCTGACCTGAAAGTGATTGAGCGTGAATCCGGTGGGAACAGTATGGATAGCTACCATATTCCAAGGCAAAGATGTTATAATAAACAACTTCTTTGCAAAATGAAATACGTGTTTGTACCGTCTTTTTGTGCGTGAGAAAAATTACTTAAAGCTTTTTATGAATAAAACATATATATGTTTTATTATATATATCTTAACAAAAATATACAGAAAATTGTAGAGGTGGTTGTTTTATGGCAGTTATAAGAAGAATTAGAAGAATTGCAACAGATAATGGTAATGAAGAAGTATTACCTCTTAGTGATCAAGTACCATTAATAAAAGAAGAAATTATGACAAACAATGATTCGAGTGAACAACAGTTAGACTTCCATGATGAGAATGACTCGGTTAGTACCGATGAATGGGAAGAAACACAAAATGAATATGGTACTTCCAGTAATGACGAAATTTTGGAAAAACAAAATAGTAAATCTGTGGTTATACGAACAAAGCCGCGGCATACTTTGCACGAAAATCGCCCACGTAATACTGTGTCGCGATTTGAAACCTTTCCGTCTGATATACCTCCGGTAATGGTAGATTTGCCACAGAATCTACCGCCTATGCCGGATATTTACGGTAAACCGGAACCGCGTGCTGATCAAGATAATGGTCGGGTGCGTCTTTCTATCAATGAGCTTATCCGGCTTACTATGATGGATTTACGTATTGTAGCAGATTGTTACCAGATTCCTCATGAAGATATGGTTTCTTTGAAAAAACAGGAAGTTATTATCGCCATTCTCAAAGCACATACTGACCGCGGCGGTATTATTTATGCTTACGGATCCCTTGAAATACTGCCGGATGGTTACGGCTTTCTCCGCAGTCCACAGAATTCTTATCTGCCAGGTCCAGATGATGTTTATATTAGCCCTAGCCAGATTCGGCTTTTTGCCCTTAAAACAGGCGATACGGTGTACGGTCAGATACGCAGCCCCAAGGAACAAGAACGATTTTTCGCTATGCTTCGAGTAGAAACAGTTAATTATGACGATCCGACTGTGGCTCAAAATCGTATTCCTTTCGATAACCTTACTCCTCTGTATCCGAACGAAAAATTAGATCTCGAAACGGTTACTGAAGATATATCTACACGGATTATCAATTTATTTTGCCCTATAGGGAAAGGACAGCGTGCAATCATCGTGGCCCCTCCACGCACCGGTAAAACGATTATGATGCAGAGAATTGCTAACGCTATTACGCGGAATCATCCAGAGGTCTACTTAATCGTGTTGCTCATTGATGAGCGGCCGGAGGAAGTTACTGATATGGAGCGGACAGTACGCGCTGAGGTTATTTCTTCTACCTTTGATGAACAGGCAAGCCGTCATGTACAAGTTACTGAGATGGTTCTTGAAAAAGCAAAACGACTGGTGGAACATAAAAAAGATGTGGTGATTCTCCTCGATTCTATCACCCGGCTTGCGAGAGCATACAACCAAACAGTCCCAACTTCTGGGAAGATACTTTCCGGTGGCGTTGATTCTAATGCATTGCACAAACCTAAGCGGTTTTTCGGCGCTGCTCGCAATATTGAAGAAGGCGGTAGTTTGACAATCATTTCTACAGCATTGGTTGAAACGGGTAGTCGTATGGATGAAGTCATCTTTGAAGAATTCAAAGGCACGGGCAACATGGAGATTGATCTTGACCGGCGCATCAGTGATCGGCGGCTTTTCCCAGCAATCAACATCAAGAAATCCGGCACACGGAAAGAAGAACTCCTCCTTTCTGAGGAAGAGCTGCAGAGAATGTGGATACTCCGGAAAGTTATTAACCCTATGGACGATATTGAAATCATAGAACTTCTGATTGACAAAATGAAGAAATCTAAAAATAATGAGACGTTCCTCCGTTCAATGAATACAGGAGCAACCGGCTCAGATTAAGCGGCAACGCAGTAACTTAATCAGCGGGTTATGCGTTCTTGTCAATGATAAGAGCAGCTTGTGTAACTCAGGAAGAATAATTCGGCAGTGCCGAAAAAATTAATTTTTGTCAACTTCCCGGTTGACTTTATGAGGAGAGAAGTATGAAAGAAAAGATTCATCCCAAGTATGAACCGACAAAGATTACCTGTGCGTGTGGCAATGTGATCGAGACACGGTCAACAGTAAAAGACATTCATGTCGAAATCTGTTCTGCCTGCCATCCTTTCTTTACCGGCAAGCAGAAGCTCGTTGATACCGCAGGGCGCATTGAGCGTTTCCGCCGTAAATACAATATCAAAGAATAATCAGCCGTTGTTACTGCCATACCCTAGCTTACGGTTTGTTAAACAGTGATTCACAAAAATGAAGCACTGGAAAAATGGTATGATCCGCTTAGAAAGAGCTGCACAAAAAGTCTCTGCTTTGTGCGGCTCTTTTATTTTTATAAACCACTTGCACAATATCCATTGAGTACTGGATAATAAATAGTCATGTACTTCATTCTCTTATTCTGTCTGCTTGCGTTTCCAGTGCGCGCTCAAAATACCAGTATGTTAGCTCCTAATTTGCCCGTTCTGAGTGCAAAGCCGGTCTTGGATATTCCCTTTTTCCCCTTTGTTTATTTCCCAGACCGGCTTGCGACTATCCGTTCGTACGAAAAATCATACCCTTACTGGGTGCCGACAGAGACAGAAGTGGCAATACCAGCTTACCCGTATGAATCCTCGCTCTTGCTTAACAATGATGTGCTGGCATTCTATGGACATCCGAATTCGACCCGCATGGGTATTCTTGGGCGCTATACAATAGAAGATTTGGCTGACCGACTGAACAAGCTCGCAGCAGAATACCGAAACGTCAGCGGCGGGCGCGGGGTCATTACGGCGTTTTATATTATTTATGGCACGGTTTGGCCCGGAGGAGACATCGGCATTATCGGCGAGGAAAACTTGATGCGTTATATAAACTATGCCTTAGAACATGACATGCTGGTATTCATCGATCACCAAATCGGTCGCTATGATCCGGTTGATTCTCTTAAAACAATGTTCCCTTACCTGCGCTACCCGAATGTTCATCTTGCTTTAGACCCGGAATGGCGCACCACAAGACCCATGAAAGAGATAGGGTCTGTTAGTGCGGACGAAATAAACCGGGCGCAGCGCGCTATGGAAGAGTATATTATACAGAACAAACTGCCGGGGGACCGGATGCTGGTAATTCATCAATTCAACGTCAAGATGATAAAGAATCGTGCCGCGGTTACAAGCGGGCTGCGCACCGTTCGGCTGGTGCATTGCGCAGACGGTTTTGGTTCGCCGTTCTTGAAGCGGGACTCGTATGCCTCCAATGCGCTTGCCTTGAGCATGCCGATTAAAGGCTTCAAATTGTTTTATAATTTTGGTATCCCCGGCGCCGGCTATGACAGCCCGCTTCTTACCCCTAAAGACGTGTATAATCTTACCCCTCGCCCCTATCTTATTATGTACCAGTGAGAAATCTTCGCCGCCCTCTTCAAGGGAGCGGTTTTTTGTCATTCTGACGCTCATTCTCTGCCCGTTCTCCTCATTACAATTCCTTACTCTCTGAACGGAGACTGCCGCATCTCTCGGACGAGACTCCCGCATCTTTCAGTCAGGACTCCCGCATCTCTCGGATGAGACTCCCGCATCTCTGGACTGAGACTCCCGCATCTCTGAACAAAGACTCCTGTATATTTTGACGGCGAGGTCTGACCTATGAAAGAGAAGGTCTCACCTATAAGGAGTGAGGTCTGACTTATGGTTTAAGATACCGCATCTCTGAGTGGAGACTCCCGTATATTTTGACGGCGAGGTCTGACCTATGAAAGAGAAGGTCTCACCTATAAGGAGTGAGGTTTGACTTATGGTTTAAGATACCGCATCTCTGAACAAAGACTCCCGTATATTTTGACGGCGAGGTCTGACCTATGAAAGGGCAAGTCTCACCTATAAGGAGTGAGGTTTGACTTATGGTTTAAGATACCGCATCTCTGGGCTGAGACTCCCGCATCTCTGAACAAAGACTCCTGCATATTTTGACGGCAAGGTCTGACCTATGAAAGGGCAAGTCTCACCTATAAGGAGTGAGGTTTGACTTATGGTTTAAGATACCGCATCTCTGGGCGGGGAAGTCTGCCCTCTGGATGAATACTGCCGTAACTCTCAGGCAAGATTGCCTGCTCTTCAAAGATTGTTTTGCTCGTTTTAGAGGCGCTCATCCTGCCTGTAAGAGTCTAAACTCTTGCTACAGACGGCATAAAATGCTATATTATTCCTATGACAGTATTCGTTTCTATTGTTCTATTCATAATAAGCGCTTTGTCTGTTTCAGCACAGGAAATCATTACCGCAGAACGCTACCTTGCAACAGTAGCGGAGCGGTATGGGAGTATCAGAGATTACGAGGCAAGCATTGCTATTGTTTCAGGCGGCACCACCATGTCAGGCATGGTAAGCCATATCACGCCGTCCTTTTTGCGGCTTGATTTTACCCGTCCTTCAGAACAAGTTATCGTGTTTAACGGAGAGCAGCTCACTATTTACCTTCCGGAATACCGGGCAGTATTAAACCAAGCAGTAACCGCAACAAACAGACCAGCTGCTTCAATGGCAAGCGCCCAAGGGCTTACCCTGCTTCGGCGTAACTATGTGCCTTCTTACATAAACGTCCCCAGCCCTCAGCCTCTTGATACCGGCTCTTCAGAACTTGTAGTCAAGCTGCGCCTTACCCGCAGATCGGCTGCTGAAAATTTCCGTGAGATTACCCTTTGTATCAATCCTGACAGCCAGTTAATTCGGCGTATTGAAGGCAGAACTAATAATGATACGCTGATTCGTTTCGATTTCTCTCAGGTGAAGATTAATCAAGGAATACCAGTACAACGTTTTATTTATGATTCGCCGGCGTCGGCAAATATGTACAATAATTTTCTATTCAGAGATACCAATTAATAAAAAGTGGAGGAAACTGTGGCTTCTCTGGGAAATACATTAAAGTCTGCTCGTGAAAGCAGAGGTTATACTTTAGAGCAAGTTAGTAATGAAACGTATATTGCAGAACGGTATTTGCAAGCACTTGAAATAGAAGAATTCTCCATCTTTCCCGGCGAGTCTTACTTACAAGGTTTTCTTAAAACGTACAGCGAATATCTTGGGCTTAACGTTCAAGAGGTATTTAGTCTTTATCAGTCAATGCGTGGGGAGCAGGAAGCTGTGCCTACTGAATTGTTAGTAGATAAGCCTCCTCAATTCCCTTTCAGAATTATCCCTCTTATTCTCCTCGGTCTAGCGATTTTAGCCGCGGTAGCAGGTCTTGTGTATTGGATTACCAATCGCCCTAAAAGAGTGGCGCCTTTTGTTGAAATACATCAGCCGGTTCAGTGGACCTTAGAGAATGATTCTTTTGAACGGCGTTTGTATCCGGGGGATTCGCTTACGGTTCCGTATGGTGATCATAGTTACGAGTTCAGACTAACCGGTATAGAAGACACGGTAACTGTTGCTGTGCTGGATAGTGTTCTAAACCTTGCATTAAATCAAGAGGTGCCTGTTGATTTAGATGCTAACGGTATTAATGATGTACAGATTATTGTGTCGGATTTTGTTAAGAACGAGCCGGTTACCGGTGCATTTCTTCAATTCAAGATAGTGCATATAGAAGCGCCGGTAGAAAATAGTACGCCGGTTATGCCCAGTAGCCTACCGTCGCCCTCTACCGGAACAAATACTCTTACTCAAACAATTATCTTCTCTTCGCGAAACCCTTATCCTTTTGCCATACAGGTAATTTTTCAAAATTATTGCTTTCTTCGTTGGGAAATTATAGCTGAACGTGCGCGACCTGACCGTAATGAGGAATTTTTTCAAAAGGGACGTGAACTTAACATCCAACAAATACAAAACGGCGCTCGGCTTGGTATGTCTAATGCAATGGCAGCTCGTGTTACTGTTATAGGTGGCGGACAGGAACAAACGCTTGACATGGGGACTGCCGGTGAAGTTGTTGTAGCAGAAATCAGGTGGGTCCGTGATGATGACAATCATTACCGGTTGGTTTTGTTACGCTTGGAATAAAGCATATACAAAGTCGGCGTGAAACATTGAGGTTTGTAGATAACTCCCCCGCTTCTGACCGCACATTTTTTTTAGCAGAGGAGTAATAAACAATTCAAAGCTTTTACAAGAGCTTGACTTTTTTAGTATACCGGTATAGAGTACTGTTATACCATAACTGAAGGGCCCATAGCTCAGTTGGTCAGAGCTGCGGACTCATAATCCGTAGGTCCCTGGTTCAAATCCAGGTGGGCCCATTCTTAACCGGTGAGTTTACACCGGTGGTAAACTGCCTGTTCATGATTACGGTATGTTTTCATTCTGTTCATCATACTATCAAAATCAACCTGACAGCCATCAAATTCAGGACCATCAACACAGACAAATCTTGTATCGTTACCAATCTTTACGCGGCAACAGCCGCACATACCGGTTCCATCAAGCATAATCGTATTCAATGACACCATAATTGGCACTGTGTATTCTTTTGCAACCGAGACGCAGAATTTCATCATAAGAGGCGGACCAATTGCCACTGTCATATCCGGCTTGTCCACAGCGGCGCAAATTTCTTTGAGCGGTTCTGTTACTAAAGCTTTACGACCCACAGAACCATCGTCAGTTACTATGATAAATTCGTCAGCAAAGCGACGTATCCGTTCTTCAAAAATAATCAGGTCTCGGTTCCTTGCCCCTATGATCACGGTAACCCGGTTACCAGCGCTTTTCATCGCTTGTACAATAGGGAAGAGCGGAGCTGCTCCTATGCCGCCACCGACACAGACTACAGAGCCAAAATGTTTAATATGAGTAGGATTCCCCAAAGGACCCAGGACATTTTCAAGATACTGTCCTGCATTTTTCCGCGCAAGCTTGTGCGTAGTTGCGCCAGCGACTTGAAATACTATGGTAACAGTACCAGCATCCGGATCCGCATCAGCAATGGTTAAAGGAATCCGTTCAGCGTACTCATTGTCAAGACTTAAAAGCAAAAACTGCCCAGCCTGCCGCGACTGAGCAATGAGCGGCGCTTGTATAAGCATTTCGTACACATCAGCAGAAAGCTGCTTTTTAGCAAGTATGGTATTCATAACGTAAAGTAAGTGTAAAGCACGGACGCTCTTTTGTCAAATGACAAGCACGTGCCGTTTTTTCACGAGCGCCCTTGAAAAAACGGCACGTGCGACAGACGTTTTCTCTCAAGACGATGGGGGTATTATTCAAATACCTGTTTATTTCTCTCCCCATATTCAGTATATTCATTGAGAGAAACAATGTTTCCCGACCGCTCAGGAGAGGGTCAAATTGCCGGACTGATAAGTCGGCGTTACGCTTTTGTGCGTAAAAGGAGTTGCCAGTATGAGAGGCAAGATGTATATGGATATGGGCAGTGTTTTTGATGAAATCTTTGAAGCTGCCCGTGATTTTAGTGATGAAGTGCAGCGAAACTTCAAACAATTTGAGCAGGAAGGACCGCGTTCCGAAGGCTGTGGGCGTGATAGGCACTGCGGGCTTTTTACGGATGAGCCGCGTGTTGATTACTATCCAAACTATTCGTATCCTCCTATGAATGTTTTTATGACTGAAGATAGGAGTATGGTTTTTGAGTTTGCCATGGCTGGCTTTGATGAAAAGGACATCAGCCTTGCTTTTCAGGGTGATTACATGGTATTTTCAGCAAAAATGCCCGTGGAGGAAAGCGCTTCTGATGGCACGGTGCGGTATTTCAAGCGCCGGCTTAAGATGCGGGATATTGAAAAACAGAAGTACTTTGTGCCGCAAGACAAATATGCGCAGGATAAGGTCAAAGCGGTCTATAAAAATGGTGTCTTACGGGTTGCTATTCCGCCCAAAGATGAGCCGGATCAAAACGGCGGCATTAAGGTAGAGATCATTAAAGAAGGCGACTGAGGGAGGAAATCCTCTTCTGCGCGGCGGCTGCTCCGCAGAAGTCCCCCAATAGTTTAGCAAAAGGGGCGGGGCATTAAACGCCCGGTAGTGCAGCGGCTCATAAGCGCATCAGTTACCGAGGGCGGTTAGAGCGGCAATGCCACCCCCTCGTCAAGGTCGCCGTCTCTGCTCGTGCTGCAAGACGGCGCAACTTCTTACCTCCATAAAGCACGGTTATCCCCATATTATAAAAAAATCAAGGTCTTGTCTGAAGGGAAAAATAAGGGAATATCAACCCTTCGGTCAGACCTTCCTCTCCATAAGTCAGACCTTCCTCTCTATAAGTCAGACCTTCCTCTCTATAAGTCAGACCTTCCTCTCTATAAGTCAGACCTTCCCCCCTATAAGTCAGACCTTCCTCTCTATAAGTCAGACCT
>JAISMB010000036.1 GCA_031276945.1 Spirochaetaceae bacterium
TATGCGATACGGTGGAACAAGCGGCACAATAAGACCGGTCATTTCTGGGGGGATAGGTTTTTCTCACGGGAGATAAAGGACGAGAGAGACTTTTGGACTGTGTTTGAGTACATAGACCACAATCCTGTTGCAGCCGGACTGGTGCAGAAGCCTGAAGACTGGCAGTACAGCGGCGCATACCATCGGAAACAGGAGATCATGACGATTGTCTCTCTGGTAACTGACAAGCTTGGCGGTCAGACCTCATGAAGGTCTGACCTTACCCCTATCCCGCCAGCGGCAGAATCTTCGGTGTGTATTTTTCCAATCATCGTATTCAGGTGGTAAATCTCTGTCTGGAGCGCCGGTTCTGATAATCCACGATACCGCGTTGATAAACCGTCAATTGTCCTTCGCCATCCGAGCCTGTTTACCTGCCCCTTCTCGGCAGTAATTCTTCTATTTTTTCCCACAGCCTATCACTGATGTCGTGTCTGTGCAGTACTTTTCTGTTTTCCTTCATCTTGTTATTTTACTTTATTTCCTTCCTTATTGACGTATTGACGACACTCCCTAGCGCAAGGTCAGGGGTATTCTAACGCAGGGTCGATTTGTCCTCGCCTTTTGACGATACTCCCTCAGTGAATGTCCTTCACTGATTATACGGTCAGACCTAGAAAGACCTTGCAGAATGCTATAGTATTTATTTATAATCTATACTATACAGATACTGTTGAAAAACAGTAAAATGAGATATGTTCAAAGTAAAAAGTTGGTGTTTTGTAAAAACTTTAGGAAATGAATTGACTAAACGTAGTGTTCTTCACTTCATACAGAGGATATTTATATGTCCGATAACCTCACAGCTCAACAACTGAATGCAGAAACGCTGCAAACAATGCTTGCCTCTTCTGGGACCGGTCTTTGGGATTGGCAGATCAAGACCGGTAGAGTGTATTACAGCACTGAATGGCTTGCCCTTCTCGGTATGCCACCGGGTGTTTTCGAGCCTTGGATAGATTTTCGCACTGCACGTATACATCCTGATGATGCCTCGCGGGTACAGCATGAATTAGATACCTTCTTACGCGATGAAAACACCAACGCTCCCTGCCTTGATTTTCGCCTCAAGCACGCTCAAGGCTCGTGGATACCGGTACGTGAAATAATAGGCATAACAGAGCGAGATGCAGTAGGTACGCCGACACGCCTTACCGGTATGGTGCACAATAACAGTGCAGCTAAAGCATACGAAAAACGTCTCGAATACGAATGCCAGCACCGCAGCTACATTGCTAGATTGGTCGGCTTTCTTGAATGGGAGTGGGATATTATCCATGACCGCGTGAAGTCTGAACAGTGCTACAGCAAGACCTTCGGTGGCACTATAGCCGCCTTTGAAGCGCCGCTTTCTGCTGTTATGCAGACCGTACATCCAGATGACCGTCAGCTCTACCAAAAAAGTTTAACCGAGTACCTTGAGAAAGGTGAAGGCAAGTACGAACAACTGCTTCGTATGCTCGTCGGTCCTCAGAAAAAGTACTTTTGGGTTATAATATACGCTTCAATCATTGAACGTGATGAAGAGGGCAAGCCGACAAAATTGATAGGTTGCACCCGCAATGTTGATAAAGATATGCGTAATGAAACCACCCTGCGCATCACGCTTGAGGAAAGCCTCCATCAATGCGAGCGCCTCAAGGCAGACATTGAGCGTTCTGAAGAAACACGCCAGTCAATGTTTAGGAACAATCCGTACATGTGTATCATGTTCGACAGTGCATTTCAGGTGATTGACTGTAATCCGAGCGCGCTTGAATTTTTCGAATTTAAGAATGTCGAGGATTTTAAGCGCGATTTTATACGGTTTATCGCCGGAACAATACCGAAATATCAGCCGAATGGCGCTGTATCCTTTACGCTTGCCGAACGGTTTGAGATAGCTGTCCGCGAAGGCACCCATGAATTTGAAACAGAAATCATTATGAACGGCGAGCATCGTCCGATCAGCACCGTTATCAAAAAAGTAGCTCACATGGGCAGTTTTGCGCTGATGACCTACACCGTTGATCTGCGCAAGAACTACGAAATACGCAGGGCGCTCCATCTCCGTGAAAGACTACTGCAAACAATCAATAAAATGTCATTTATCCTGATGACTTCCAATGACAACATTGCTACGGTACTGCAAAAAGCTATTGTTGAGCTTGGCGAAAATGCGGATGTCGATGCAGCCTATGTACTAGAAAACAAGGAAGTAGAGGGAGTATTGTACTGTTCTGTCCTTTGCGCTTGGACGACGAGAGAGGAATTTCCGGTTCCTCCCTCTTTCTCGTATGAGGCACTTTTTCCCGGATGGCGCGACACACTCGCCAAAGGCGCAGTACTCAAGTTCCATTTCGATGAGAGCGCCGCAAATGATCCAGAATCTTATAAGGTAAAAGCCCAGATCAAGGTTTCGTTAAATATCCCGCTCTTTATAAAGAATAGTTTTTGGGGTACGGTCGGCTTTTCCCGTAAAGAAAACAAACCTTTTATCAAAGTAGAAGAGGATTTGTTGAAGTCGGCAGGAATACTGATCGCCGCGGCTCTCGTGCATAATGAGATGACTGAAAATTTATTGGAAGCCAATCGTGCAGCTATCGCCGGTATTCAAGCAAAGACCGATTTTCTCTCCCACATGAGCCATGAGATACGGACGCCTATGAACGCCATAATCGGTATGACCACGCTGGCGCACAAGGCAGGCGATATGGCGCGCGTGCAGTACTGTCTCAATCAAATCGAAAACTCTTCCCGCCAGCTTTTGGGTATTATTAACAATGTCTTGGACATGAGCAAAATTGAAGCGAATAAATTCGAAATAAACGCCGAAGAATTCGTGTTTGAAAACATGATACAGCATGTCTGCAATGTTGTTCAGGTAAAGATGGATGAGAAAGGACAGGAATTCTCCGTGGACATGGAAGATGCCTTTACTCGTATGGTCATCAGTGATGAATTACGCCTCTCGCAAGTGCTTATAAACCTCCTGACCAATGCGATTAAATTCACCCCTGATACCGGCAAGATCTCCTTATCGGTACGCAAAATCCCCCTCAATGATGAGACGGCACGGCTGCGCATTGTCGTTGCTGATACCGGCATCGGTATAACCGATGAACAGAAGATGAGGGTTTTCCATTTATTTGAACAGGCTGAGAGCAGTACTACTCGCAAATACGGTGGCACAGGATTAGGGCTTTCCATATCAAGGAGCATTGTCAGCCTCATGGGAGGGGATATTTGGATTGAAGATAACCCCGGCGGTGGCTCGCGCTTTGTCTTTGAGATTACCATACAGTGGGGGAAGGTCTGCCGTGCGGATAAACTGCCTAGAAATCTGAGGTGCAGTCTGTCTATCTTAGTCGTGGATGATGATGAGGACACGCTTCATTATTTTGAAAGTCTGTTGAAAGAATTCTCGTTATCATGCGATACGGCTTTGTGCGGCGCAGACGCTATAAAACTGGTAGAGCGCCGCGCACAGGACGGTAAGCCTTACAATCTTATATTTCTTGATTGGAAGATGCCTGACATGGACGGCGCTGAAACCGCCTTAAAGATAAAAGAGATTATGGGCGAGACGGCGCTTATCATTATGATTTCTGCGGCGAGCCAGAACGAAGTGATGACCGCACTCAGTCCGCTCGGTCTAAAACACTTCTTGCCCAAGCCTATACTGCCTTCCACACTCTATAATACGATTATTAATTTGATGGGATACACAGGACAGAAGATTACCGCCGATGATGCTGAAACGCTCTCTTACAACTGGAGCGGCAAAAGGCTGCTTTTAGCAGAGGATGTAGAAATAAACCGCGAAATTGTCATTGGTATTTTAGAAGAAACAGGAATAACCATAGAATGCGCTGAAAACGGCAGCCGTGCGGTCCAGCTCTTCACGCACAACGACTACGATATTGTCTTAATGGACATACAGATGCCGGTTATGGATGGGTTTGAAGCAACACGCACCATCCGCAAGCTCAAAAAAGCAAGTGCCGCAGCCTGTCCGGTTATAGCCATGACCGCTAACGCCTTTAAGGAAGACGTTCATGCCTGTCTTGAGGCGGGCATGAACGATCATATTGCCAAACCTATAGACATACAACATTTGTTTAGCACTCTCTCAAAATATTTGGACCATTGAAAGCCACTGGTGGCTCAAAGCGGCTTTATTCCTTGATTTCAGAATAGGTCAGACCTCGCCGTCAAAATAGGTCAGACTTCGACCTCAGAGACAGTCCTTATTGGAATCAAAAGTCAGTCTGAACATTATGCGCCATTTTTCTAAAAAGAAGCGGCGCATAATATAAATATATTGACATAAAATTAAAAATCATCTATAAAAATATCATGAAGAGATTTTTCACCATTAAACGTATGATTGTGTTGTTTATATTATTATTATTAATTACTATGTGTATAATTGCTTCTTGTATCAGTCTAACAACTACACCGAACAATAAAACATTAGTGCAAATGGAAAAGCATTTGGTTAATACTCAGGAAATTGCACTGGAAAATATAAATAGCGTTGATATTGCGTATTCATGGGAGAATATCACGTTATTTGAATCTGATACCAATACCTTAATTCTTAAAGAATATATGTCTATAGATAAAAGCAATTATTATGCACATATATCAAATTCGGGGGATAAAATATTTATTAAAAAAGGAAGCCGTCCTTTTGGAATAGGGATCGGAATATTATTTAATGTATTTAATGCCCGTGTGGAAGTATATCTTCCGAAATCATATACAAAAAATATAAAAATTAAAGCATCAAGCGGCAAAATAGAAGGCGGAGATATAGACACTCATTCAGAAATAAG
>JAISMB010000099.1 GCA_031276945.1 Spirochaetaceae bacterium
ACAGCTCTGTGTCATAAGTCCTTACCACCTTCCGACTACGCTTGGAAGGAATAACTACCTTAATACCTCCTGCACAGGCTGTGTCTATTACCTGGTTCACATCATACCCTCTATCGGCAATCAAGACTTTTACCGATAAACCTGCCATTAAGGGCGGTGCATAGGTGCAATCCGCCTCCTGCCCAGCTGAAACTATGATACGTACCGGCTTTCCTTTCTTATCTATAGCAAGGTGGACTTTGGTATTGAGTCCCCTTTTGTACGCCCTATTGCTTGATTTCCTCCAACCGCTGTACATCCGTCCGCATGGACTTTGCTATACGTTGCATCTATCATAAGCCACTGGGTATCTACTTCCCCGATAACTTCAGAGGCTCTTGTTTTCCAGACATCTCTATCCCGCCAGCGGGAAAAGTGTCGGTGTGTATTTTTCCAGTCTCCATATTCAGGTGGTAAATCTCTGTCTGGAACACCGGTTCTGATAATCCAGGATACAGCATTGATAAAGCGTTGATTGTCATGAGCCATTCGACCCTGTTTACCTGCCGCTCCTGGCAGTAAGTCTTTTATCTTTTCCCACAGGTTATCACTGATGTCATGTCTGTGCAGTGCTTTTCCAGAGGGCGGGCGAGGTCTGTCCGCTGCTTCTAGTGATTAGTGGCTAGTCCTTGTGTTGTTAAGGCAAAAAAGCTTTTCCGAGGTCTGACTTACCCTGCTTTCGTTGGTTTCAAAGAGCCTATGCTTTGAAGTTTGACCCACCCTGCCTCTGAGGTCTGTCCGTGTTCTTGAATGCTTGAATTTTTACCAAGCTTGTAGTACAGTATAAAAGATATGGATACTATCATTGAACCGCGAGTTTTGAAGGGTTTCCGTGATTTTCTGCCCGATGACCAGATACAAAGGCGCGATCTGATTGCACGGATAGAGGCGATCTTCCGCCTTTACGGCTTTGTTCCTATCGATACACCTGCTCTTGAATACGCTGAAATCCTGCTGGGTAAGAGCGGCGGCGAGACTGAAAAACAGATATACCGGTTTATTGATCACGGAAACCGTGATGTTGCCCTGCGCTTTGATTTGACCGTTCCGTTTGCCCGGTTTTTTGCAGAACACCGCGCCGAGCTGCCCCTGCCGTTTAAGCGCTACCATATTGCCAAAGTCTGGCGTGGTGAAAATACCCAGCGGGGGCGTTACCGGGAGTTTACCCAGTGTGATTTTGATATTGTCGGCACAGACAGCCCCGCCGCTGATTTTGAAATTCTTTTTATGATACGCCACGTACTGCAAACCGTCGTATCCACCCCCGTTACTATTCATATAAACCACCGCGGTATGTTTAACCGGTTCCTCGACAGACTTTCCCTGAGAGAGAAAAGCACGGATATTTTACGGTTGGTCGATAAACGGGCAAAACTGGGCGCAGAACAGATACAAAGCCAGATGATAGAGCAGGTCGGCGCCGCTCATGCGGAAAAAATCATGCAGTTTATCGACTTAAAGGGAAGTTTTGAAGAAATTGTAGAAGGTATGATCGAGCTATCAGGTGGTACATGTCCAGAATCCGCTACCTTACTACGGATTCACCATTTTTTGAGCGATGCCGGTGCAGCCGATTCTTACAGACTCGACCCGTCTATTACCCGCGGCTTAGATTATTATACCGGTCTTGTGTATGAGACTTTCTTAAACGAGCTGCCTGCTATAGGCTCTGTTTGTTCCGGCGGTCGTTACGATAATTTAACGAGCTTGTATTCACCGGAGCATACAACCGGTGTCGGAGCATCCATAGGTCTTGACCGGCTCATCGCCGCCCTTGAAGCGTTAGGCTGCCTCAAGGCGCAAAAGGGCGCTGTCCGTTTGGCAATAGTCTGTGAGGATGCAGAAGCGGCAGGCTCTTACCAAGCCCTTGCAATGCGGTTTCGGGAAAGAGGCATTCCCTGCGAGGTTTTTTTTGACGCTATCAAGGTAACAAAGCAGTACCAAGAGGCGGAAAAGAAAGGTATCCAGTTTGTACTGATACCGTCAGGCTGCGATCAGACCTTCACTCTCAGGGACCTGGAAACACGGCAGAATACAGACAAGCTCAGACTGAGCGATATAGTAGACATTGTAGCGAGGTAACCGTAATGGCACGTAAAGCAACGGCATATATTTTTGATCCGGACAACGATGGCAAGTCCGGCACAGCATACAAATTGAGTTTATTAGGACATATTGAACGAATTGTTGAATTATCAGAAAAGAAAGGACTGACAGACGATTTTTTTGAGCGCGCAAGCGCACATATCACGGTTGTTACTGAAAAACTTGCAGTAACGCCGATACAGGCGCTGCTCTTATCGCATTTTCTTAACCGCTGCGATGATCAGGCAATTACCATTGATGATATATCTGAATCCATCAAGTGCAGTAAAATCCGCATTATCCAGTACATGAACGAATTGGATGAGCTGGAAAAGAGGAAATTCATCTATTGCTGCCGGGAATTCAAAAGCATTTCATACCGTGTTCCCCTTTATGTCATCAGCGCCTTGCGCAAAGATGAAAAGCCTGAGCCTGAGCATTATGAAAATATTTCTATCAATGAATTCTTTACCGCAATAGAGAGTCTTTTTGAGCAGTGCAGTGAAAATGAATTGACCTTTGAAGCATTACGCAGCGAATTAGATTGTCTAGTTAAGAACAATATGCATCTGCTCTTCTGTCAGAAGCTAAAAAATTTTAACCTGAGCGCTAATGATGAACTGCTCCTCTTATACTTTTGCCATTTATTTATCAATAATGATGATGATACTATAGACTGCCATGATATTGGCAATATTTTTGAGCATAAAACGCTCTTCCGGCAGATAAAGAGAGATTTTGGTAACGGGACGCACGAGTTGATCCTGCAAGATTTTATTGAAAATGTAAACAATGATGGATTTGGAGACCGTGAATCATTCAAATTGACTGATAAAACTAAAAATGATTTGTTGGCAGAACTCGATATTACTCAACAGCATAAGAGCAATAAGAAGGATCTGCTCCTATCCAAGACTATTCCCGTAAAAAAGATGTTTTATAATGAAAAAGAAGCGGAAAAAATCAAACATTTGACGGATCTTTTGCAAAAAAATAGTTTTGCTGCGGTACAAGAGCGGCTCCTCGAAAACGGACTGCGCACCGGCTTTGTCTGCCTCTTTTCCGGTCCGCCGGGGACGGGGAAAACAGAGACGGTTTTGCAAATAGCCCGCGAAACCGGTCGTGATATTATGCAGGTTGATATTGCATCCGTAAAAAGCATGTGGTTTGGAGAAAGTGAAAAGCAAATAAAAGATATATTCGATCGCTACCGGAACTGTGTAGCGAATGCTGAGATCGCACCGATTCTCTTATTTAATGAAGCTGATGCAATCATCAGCCGGCGTAAGGAGCTTAGTGAGGGGAATCGGGCAGTGGATCAGACTGAAAATGCTATGCAGAACATTATTTTGGAAGAATTTGAGAAATTAAATGGTATTTTGATCGCTACCAGCAACTTAACGAAAAACATGGATAAGGCATTTGAACGCCGTTTTCTCTACAAAATAGAATTTGGAAAGCCTGATAAGACTATCCGCCAATCTCTATGGCAAGCTATGCTTCCAGTTTTGAGCGAGAGTGAAGCCGCCCAGCTTGCCAGCCGTTATAATTTTTCCGGTGGGCAGATTGAAAATATCAGCCGCAAGCGTATTGTTGACAGCGTTATTTCCGGAATGGATCCTTCGTTTGATAGACTGCTCTCTTTTTGCCAAGATGAATTGATCGGTACCGATACCCGGTCGCCGATGGGATTTAAGCACTGATTGAAGTATCAGAAACGATTCTCACGATTCCCACACCCAGTCTTAGTGAAGATTTACACTCGAACCACGTGAATACCTACACTCGACCTTGGTGAAGCCTCTAGAGAGTGTCGTCTAAAAGCAGGTAGATAAGCAGGTAGATAGCAGGTAGATAGGACAGACCTCGTCGTCAAAAATAAATAAAAAATATTTTACTCTCATTGAATCAAAACGCAGAGTCAGCTCCATATATAGGTATTATGGCAGCGCATAATTTTCCCCGTGGGCTTACAGACCAAGGTCTGACCTATCATGTTACTTCAAAAGTAAACAGAGACGCTTTTGAATTAGATCCAGTTGATATGAAAGAACTCTTTCTCACCGTGATTGCAGAAGC
>JAISMB010000115.1 GCA_031276945.1 Spirochaetaceae bacterium
TCTGACTTATGATTTAAGATACCGCATCTCTGGGCGGAGACTGCCGCATCTCTAGGCAGAGACTGCCGCATATTCTGACGGCGAGGTCTGACTTATTGAGGGGAAGGTCTGACCTATAAGGAGTGAGGTCTGACCTATGGTTTAAGATACCGCATCTCTAGGCGAGACTCCCGCATCTCTGGGTGGAGACTCCCGCATCTCTGGGCGGAGACTGCCGCATATTCTGACGGCGAGGTCTGACTTATGGAGGGGAAGGTCTGACCTATAAGGAGTGAGGTCTGACCTATGGTTTAAGATACCGCATCTCTCAGGTAAGCCTCCTTTTCTCAAAAATTTAGTACTTGCATTTTCACCGTCAATATACTATTATCTTTTTATTCATTGAATAGAAAATGGGAGTGGGAGGTTAAGATTGTTATGTCTAATCAAGATCAATTAGTCACGTTTCAGCTTGGCGAAGAATTATATGGCATAAACATCATGGATGTAAAAGAGATCGTACGGGTTCAGCCTATAAGGGCGATTCCAAACGCTCCCATGTATGTCGAGGGAATTTTCAACCTGCGCAGTGAAATAATTCCAATTATCAATTTACATAAACGCTTTCATCTAAAAAAAGCTGTTAGTACTGAGGAAGACGATGAACTGCTCTCAGGTTTTGTTATTCTTGATATTGATGGTATGAAATTGGGTATTATTATTGACCGCGTTTCACGAGTGCTTACTATAGAGAGAGAACAAATACAGCCGCCGCCGCAAATGGTTGCCGGTATTGGTGCTGAATATATACAAGGAGTAGTCCGTCAAGAAAAAGGGTATCTTATTATCCTCGATATACGTGATCTCTTTAATCCAAAAGAACTGCAAAAGATAGCTAATCTCAATAAGAAAATTGCATAACTGTTTCTTGGGGTTTTTGTGAAAATTGAAGTCTATTCTCCAACTATACGAAGAAAGGAGATGGATGCAGTTTTAACAGCTTTAGTTGAAGATAGGCTTGGACCGTCTGAACAAGCGCATCTGCTCCTGACTGTTGCTCAGGAGCAGATTAGCTGTGATTACTGTTGTGCATTGCGTAGCCCAGCGTTGGCTTTGTTTTTTGCACTTAAAGCATTACACCTTGTTCCCGGTCAGGCTGTCTTAGTATCTGCCTTATCGCCGCGCTACTATACCCAGGTTATTATTGATGCAAACCTTGTGCCGGTCTATTGTGATGTTGATAGTGCTACTGCTTGTATAACTAAAAAAACAATAGCAGCGGCGCTTATACTACACAGTAACAATCCGCCCCAGTGCCTGATTGTTCACCACAGTCTTGGATTTATACCGGATATGCAATCGCTTCTTGAGCTTGGGATGCCGGTCATTGCAGATTGTTCCCGTAGTTATGGTACAGAAGTGGAAAGTTTTGGTGAACAAAAACAAGCGGCACCCTTAAGCATTCTTGGGTTAGAGGAACGGGATATGGTAACAGCCGGTGGCGGCGCCCTTCTTTTTGTTACCGGCCGACGGCAAACTATAGAGGCACGAGCCTTAACTGAGTTACCTTCAGAATATGGATTGCCCGATATGAATGCTGCAATGGCTGTAGTACAATTTCGTGAAGCGGCAAAAAATTTAGCAAAGCGCAAAGAAATAGCCAGCGTTTACACACAAGCTGCACTTCGTAGCCAGCATAAACGTTTTGTTTATCATGAGTATAATCATTATGCTTTTCCTCTCATTCTGGAAACCGGCTTGAAAGATGTCTTGGCATATACCAAACGACATGGTATTGTACTTGAGAATGCTTTTACCGATACTTTGATAGGAATGGGTCTTTTAAATCCGGAGCAGTATCCGGAAAGCTATTCGTTACTACTGCGAACGGTTTTATTTCCCTTGTATCCGCGGCTTAGTACAACATCCATAGAAAAAGTAGCGAAACTGATCCGGACACTTCCATGACGTATGAAATAGATGCTTTGCTTATTAACATGTAGAGAGACCTTATGATGAGGATAAATTTTTGGGAAAAGTGCTCCTTATAGTAAACAGTGCACACGAACGTTCGCACGTTCTGTCAAACGAAATCCATAGTATACTACAAAATTTTGGTTTTGCAGTTTATATACTTGATAGGCTTCATACTGAGAAAACCATCATTGACGATTTGGAGCTTGCTATTAGTCTAGGAGGCGATGGTACAGTGCTTTTTGCAGCCCGAACTGTTGCACCGGCATCTATTCCTCTCTTGCCAGTTAATTTAGGAAAAATCGGCTTTATTGCCGCGGTTGCACCGGAACAGTGGCACGATAGTTTTGAGCAGTGGCGTTCTGGGAACGCTTTTTTCTCGTATCGGCTCATGCTTGAGGTACTGGTGGAGCGTGACGGCAAGACAGTATTTCAAGGTACCTGCCTCAACGATGCAGTCATTTCTGCACAGAGTATCAGTATGATTAACCTCCATCTGCGGATAGATGGTACTGAATTGTTGTCTTATCGGTCAGATGGCTTGATTCTCGCTACACCAACCGGCTCAACCGCTTATTCCTTGTCAGCCGGAGGTCCTATCGTGAATCCAGAAGTTGATGCACTTATTATCAACCCAATCTGTCCTTTCGGTTTAGTAAATCGCTCTATGATAGTACCGGCGGATAGAGTGCTTGCTGTGTATGTCGAACATCGGCAGCGAAGCGCTATCTTACTCACGCTTGATGGACAGGTAACACAGCAGCTTGAGCCAGATGATTGCCTTTTTGTACAAAAAACGCCATATAAAGTACAACTTATAAGTACAGAGCAGGAAGCTTTTTACCGGGCTATACATACCAAACTTTTAGGTATTTTGTAGCAATATTTTATCAAGTAGCGCACAAAGCAGGAATACACCATGCTTGAAGAGTTGAATATCCATAACTATGCTCTCATTGATTCAGTTTCTCTATCTTTCCAAAATGGATTTACGGTTCTTTCCGGTGAGACTGGTTCCGGAAAATCCATTATAGTGGGCGCAATAGGTTTTTTACTGGGGGCAAAATCTGACTCTACTGTCGTACGTGTCGGCTCTGAAAGTGCGGTAGTGCAAGCTCTTGTTTCAATAAAACCGGAAAATACCGATGCCCACACCTGGCTTACTAAGCGGGATATTGAAACAAATGAGGGGCGGATCGTGATCCGCCGTACTATGAAACTATCCGGGCGTGGCTCTATTTATTTACAAAATATACAGATTACCCGGACCGATCTTACTGAATTTATGGCACTTCTTTTTAATCTTCATGGGCAGCATACACACGAATCGCTTCTGGCTATCGACAGCCACCTAGTGTACCTTGATCGGTTTGCTGGATTAGAGAGCGATCTTTCCCATTATCGAAAGCTTTTTTCTGTCTATAGTGAAAAAAAACGAGAATTGGAGTATGCACAGCAACGTGAACACGATAGAGACGCAAGACAGGAAATACTGAGGTATGTTCTTGACGAAATTGACAAAGTTTCTCCTAAACCGGGAGAAAGTCGAGAATTGGAAGTTGAAGCACGCCGTCTTTCTGAGTTTGAAAAGCTTAGTAGCCATATTAAGGTAGTTAGTGAAAGTTTTTTTGAGGATGAGAATTCAGCTTTAAGCTTTTTAAGAAAAGCCCGGTTTTCGCTTGAGAATGCTACTGATATTGATGAGAGTTTAACCGCATTGTCAAATCGGATGAAAGATTGGTACTACGAAGCCGAGGATATTGCCGAGGAAATACGAATATACCGCAATACTGTACGGTACAATCCTGAGAGGCTTGAGGAGGTTGAGGATCGGCTTTCGCTTTTATTCCGGCTGAAGAAAAAGTATGGTACTGATGAAAAAGCGATTCTTGCTTACCGAGATGCGGCTCAAAAAGAAATTGACTCTTTATCAGAGCTTGAGGCGGATCAGAATATACTGAAACATGCACTTGCTGATGTGGACAAGGCTCTCGACGAGGCAGCATCGGCTTTGAGCAAGAAACGAAAAGAATCTGCACGGGACCTTGAAACTCGTATAAGCAAGATATTATCGATTTTAGGTATGCCCAATGCTCAGTTTTCTGTTACCATTCAAGAATGTAAACGGATGAGTACCGGAACTGATGCGGTCGAATTTCTCTTTTCCGCAAACCTCGGTGAGCCGCCCCGAGAACTTGCACGTATTGCCTCAGGAGGCGAGTTGTCACGGGTTATGCTTGCGATTAAAACAGTGCTTTCCAGCACTGATACCTTAGAAACGCTGATTTTTGATGAGATTGACAGCGGTGTAGGTGGTGCAGTCGCCTTGGCTGTGGGGGAATATCTTGCCCAAATCGCTCAGCTCAAACAGATATTCTGTGTAACCCATCTTGCCAGTATTGCTTTGAGGGCAGATCATCACATCAAAGTTGAAAAAAAAGACCAAGGAAACCGCACTGTTACGAACATTACCGTACTTGATCATGCAAAGAAACGGCAGGAAATTGCCCGCATGCTTTCCGGTGATGTCGGAACCGCAGCGCTTGCCCATGCCGATGCGCTCCTCGCCCGGTATGGGCAATAATAGAGAAAGATAGAGCCTTTATCTGCACCGGTGCTGTAACGTCTACCTTATTTTTTGCTCCATACTACCGGCACAAGAAGCCGTTACTGAATCTTTTCAGGACATTAAAAGATTCCTCTTTCACCAGAGAAGCCTGAGGTCTGACCGCCAAACTATCTCAGTTACCAGAGAAGCAATGTGCACCATGTCGTTTTTCCGGTGGCATGCTCTGCTCTAATGTCATTCCTCCAAGCCAAATCCCATTCAAAAGCGTCCGGTTCACTGCCGACAAAACATGATAGGTCAGACCTCGGTCTATGCGCCCTCCGAGGCAAAGCCTGCGATGCCATAATACGTGCAGTACGAAGCTACCCCTGCGTTTTTCTTGGGAAGTGGCAGTATTTTTTTATCCGCGCTCTGTCCGCTTGAGCTTACCGAAGGCTTTGCATTTTGAATTTCTGCGCCGCGCTACCGCTTCCCTTTGATCAACGCTCGTATGCGGCTGTCGCCGGTTATAAAAAGCAAGCCCAACCCCAGTACTGCATACACAGTGCCGGTAAGAGCAAGCAGTATTTTTTTATCCGCGCTCTGTCCGCTTGAGCTTACCGAAGGCTTTGCATTTTGAATTTCTGCGCCGCGCTACAGCTTCCCTTTGATCAACGCTCGTATGTGGCTGTCGCCGGTTATAAAAAGTAAGCCCAGCCCCAGTACTGCATACACAGTGCCGGTAAGAGCAAGCGGAACTCCAAAACGTATAAGGCGATTAGCGCCATCAAAAGCTGCTGAGAGCAGCGTATTAAGATACAGCACCGGCATCAAGGCAAGCGCTGAAAAAACCATAAGCTTTAACCCGTAGCCCACAAGACCAGATATAATCTGCTTAACCGCTATCTGAGGGTTCTTTTTTAAGAAGAGAAAGAGCATGACCGTATTGACAGCGCTGGCAATGCTCAAGGCAGCGGCGATACCGGCGCCTTTGAACGGCACGGCAAGAACAGCCGCTAAGACTATGTTGACCGCAAAGGCTACGATACCGGCTTTAGTGGGAGAGGCGGAGTTGCTCTGCGCATAAAAAGCCGGTGCGAGGATACGGTTTAAGGCTATGAAGAACAATCCGGGTATATGCCCCCGAAATGCGCAGAGCGTGAGCGCTACAGAATTTTCATCAAAGCTCTGCCCCTGAAACAAAAGCCGTATTAACGATTCGCCTGAGCCAAGGGTAAAAAACGTAATCGGTATGGTGATGAGCGCAATGCTCTTGACAGAAGAGCCGACTTGTTCGCTGTAACTGTCCCATCGCCCTGATTGAGCATAATCGGTTAAGCGCGGCAGGAGAACCGTCCCCAGTGAAACGACAAAGACGCCGAGAATAAGTTCCTGCAAGCGCAAAGAGTACTGTAAACTTGAAACCGTGCCTGCACCTGCGTTGCCGGCGAGCGCTGTTGAAACGAGATCGTTGAGCTGGTACGCCGCCATTCCGATTATGGTCGGCACGATGAGACGGAAGATTTTCTTGACACCGGGGTTGCGCGCTGCTTTGCGCAGGTCGGTAAAGAAAAAGCGGAAACCTTTTTGTAGCACGAAAGGCAGTTGCAGCGCCGCCTCTAAAAATCCGCCGATGAGTATGCCGACTGCCAAAGCCCGCGCCGGATTTGTCCCCCAGCGGGAAAGACCGTAGGCGCAGGCTATGGTTACGCCGTTGAGCACAATCGGGGCGAACCCTGAGGGCGCAAAACTGTCTACGCTGTTCAAGATGCCTTGGAAAAAGGCGGCGAGGGAGATAAAGGCAAGAAAAGGAAACATGAGGCGGGTCAGCAGCACCGTCTCCGCAAAGGCTTCGACTCCAAAGATTAGTATAAGCGCCGGTGCGGCGAGTATGCCGAGGATCACAACGCCGCTTACGAGGCAGGTCAGCACGGTTACGGTGCAGCTCAAAAATTCTCTGAGGCGCTCAGGCGTTTTCTCTTCCTTGAGATACTCCTTAAAGGTAGGAATAAAAGCAACGGCAATAGAACCTTCTGCAAAGAGCCTGCGGAAGAGGTTTGGCAGCATAAAGGCGATGGAAAAAGCATCCGAGAGAGCGCTTGTTCCCAGCAGAGCGGCTTTGGTCATCTCCCGCAACAAACCAAGCAGGCGCGAGACGAGGGTGAGCAGGGAAAGGATACTGCCCTGTCGTAAAAGGGAATGACTCATACCCGTCAAGTTTATGTTTTCTGCGTGTTTTCAGCAAGAGGCAGGACTTTTCCCTGTAATCCCCCCGACAATCATGCGCTCTGCAAACCAAAGCGTCCTCTCCACTGAACGGAGACTGCCGCATCTCTGGGTCGAGACTCCCGCATCTCTCAGTCGAGACTGCCGCATCTCTCAGTCGAGACTCCCGCATCTCTCAGTCAAGACTGCCGCATCTCTCAGTCAAGACTGCCGCATCTCTCAGCGGAGACTCCCGCATCTCTCAGTCGAGACTCCCGCCTTTCATAGGTCAGACCTCGGTCTCAGATAAGTCAGACCTCTGTATCTCTCAGTCGAGACTCCCGCATCTCTCAGCGGAGACTCCCGCATCTCTGGGTCGAGACTCCCGCATCTCTCAGTCGAGACTGCCGCATCTCTCAGCGGAGACTCCCGCAAGTCTCAGTTGAGACGCCCGCCTTTCATAGGTCAGACCTCGGTCTCAGATAAGTCAGACCTCTGTATCTCTGGGTCGAGACTGCCGCATCTCTGGGTCGAGACTGCCGCATCTCTCAGCGGAGACTGCCGCCTTTCATAGGTCAGACCTCGGTCTCAGATAAGTCAGACCTCTGTATCTCTGGGTCGAGACTGCCGCATCTCTGGGCTGAGACTCCCGCATCTTTCAGTTGAGACTCCCGCCTTTCATAGGTCAGACCTCGGTCTCAGATAAGTCAGACCTCCGCATTTTGGAAGAGATAGGTCAGACCTCGGAGAACTGAAGACGCCATGAGCGATACCATCAAAGGCTCTTTCTTCTGAAGGGAACTTCCTGAATAATTGGAGAGGGACAGTCTGTAGAAACTACGGCACAAGCCGTTAAGGAGGGAGATTGAGAGGGGGAGGGGAGGAAGGCTTAGAATTGCGGCGGCTTACAAGGCTGTGAGCCGTTCGTTTTCAACGAGTTCTTTGAATTCCTTCTCATCAAGCGATTCTTTTTCCAGAAGCCGTTCAGCAACGGTAGTGAGGAGTTTTTTATTCATGGTCAAGTCCTGGGTAACAGCGGCGTATTGCTTTTCCATTATATGGGCAATCTCGTCATCAATGTATTGTTGCGTCGCTTCAGAATACTCCCGCTGCAAAAGCGGCTCTTGAGACGGTATGCCGAGCATGCTCGTGCCGCCGCGGGAAGTGAGTGCAACGTGCTTAAACCGGTCGCTCATGCCGTAGTCGGTTATCATTCTCCGCGCTATATCCGCTGCTTTAGTAAGATCGTTAGCCGCTCCGGTCGATATTTTCCCAAACATAAGCTCCTCTGCCGCACGCCCGCCGAGAAGGACGTTAATCTTAGAGCGTAATTCGTCTTCTGTCATTAAATAACGATCCTCTACCGGCATCTGAAGCGTGTAGCCTAAAGCGCCGAAACCTCTGGGTATTATAGAAATTTTCTGCACCGGATCCATGCCGGGGGTGAATGCAGCAATTAAAGCATGCCCTGTTTCATGAAACGCAACGATACGCCGCTCATCCTCTGAGATAATCCGGTTCTTTTTTTGTAAGCCAGCAACGGTTTTTTCAATAGCCTCTTCAAAATCTTTTTGTATAACAATCTGACGACCCGCCCGCACCGCAAGCAAAGCCGCCTCATTCACAATATTTGCCAGATCAGCGCCAACAAAACCGCTCGTCATTCGTGCTATTGCCTCCAAATCAACCGAGCCGAGTTTTACCGTTTGGGCATGTATGCGCAGAATAGCCTCTCTTCCCTTTACATCGGGTCTATCCACTAAAACCTGCCTATCAAACCGCCCCGGACGCAGCAGCGCCGGATCCAAGACATCGGGGCGGTTAGTTGCAGCTAAGAGAATAAGACCGCTGGTCGCATCAAAACCATCCATTTCAACAAGGAGCTGGTTCAAAGTCTGCTCACGTTCATCATTGCCGCCGCCTATGTTGTTAATACGGCTTTTGCCAATGGCATCAAGTTCGTCAATAAAAATAATACAGGGAGCCTTTACCCGCGCCTGCTTAAAGAGATCGCGTACCCGTGCAGCGCCGACACCGACAAACATCTCCACGAAATCAGCGCCGCTCATACGGAAGAAAGCAACGTGCGCTTCACCAGCAACCGCCCGCGCGAGCAGCGTTTTTCCTGTTCCCGGCGGACCGACGAGCAGGACCCCTTTGGGAATTTTACCGCCTATATCGGTGTATTTTTTGGGATTTTTAAGGAAGTCAACGACTTCAACCAGTTCATCTTTTGCCTCATCAACGCCGGCGACATCGGTAAATCTGGTCAGAATATCACCTTCAGCAACGATTACCGCCTTATTCTGCCCGACCGAAAGCACGCCGCCGCCCATATTTCCCATACGCTTCATTAAGAAGCGCCAAATAATAAAAAAGAACACTATAGGCAGCACCCAACTAAAAAAAATACTTAAAAGCGCATTCCCATCCCGCGAAACACCGTAATAGGATACTGCCCTTTCATCCATAAGCTTAAGCAAGTCCGGATCATTTAATGCAACGGTTCGGTAGGTGGTTTCAGCCGCTACCCGTGTATGAGGAAACCATAACATAGACGGCATTTCTCGTTTGGTACTAGAAAAACCTGTGAAATAATTATCAGACAGCTCTACTCGTTTAATTTCACCGGCGGCAATTTTGTTTTTGAATTCAGAATAATCTATAGTCGGCTGGGACTTGTTCATAAACATATAGTTAAAGAGGCTCATTCCGAGAACCAAGATACCTATGTACACAAGAGAGAATTTCCAACCTTTGAAAGGTTTGAGGTCCGGTAGTTTAAGACTCATGGAGTAAATATACTCTTTTTTAATAAATAAGGGAAGGGCTTAGATTTAAGATTTAGGTAGGTCAGACCTCTGGCAGCGCTCGTGCCGGTTAAGACTGCCGCATCCTCTGGTTTGAGATACCGCATCTCTGGGTCAGGACTGCCGCATCTCCCAGTCAAGACTGCCGCATATTTTGACAGCGAGGTCTGACCTATGGTTTGAGATACCCTAACTCTGGGCGGAGACTGTCGCAAGTCTTGGTAATGAGGTCTGACCGTAAAGGTGCGCAGTCTGACCTATAGGCGGAGATTCTCGTATCTCTCAGTCAGGACTCCCGTATCTCTCAGTCAGGACTCCCGCATCTCTCAGTCGAGACTCCCGCATATTTTGATGGCGAGGTCTGACCTATGGTTTGAGATACCCTAACTCTGGGCGGAGACTGTCGCAAGTCTTGGTAATGAAGTCTGACATAGAAAGTGCGAGGTCTGACCTATAGTTTGGATAAATAACAAGGATTTTGCGTTAAGGGGAACGTGATCACTGCTCAGTTGATCACTTTTAAGTTTTTACTGTCTTGCATAGTTTTTGATTATTTTTGTATAATTATGCAAATTATTTAGGAGGAATTTGATGAAAAGAATTTTCATTGCATTTCTGATGTTCTGCACGGCGCTCAGTGTCGTGTGCGGTAATGGGCGGCAGTCGGTAACGACCGGCGGTGCAAAAGCGCCGATGGAATTTGTTATTGGGAACGGGACTGAAATACAGTCCATTGACCCAACCCAGATTGAGGGGGTGCCGGAACACAAAGTCAACCTCGCTCTCTTTGAAGGATTGGTGGGCTACGATCCCAAAACCAATAAAGCTGTCCCCGCCGTGGCGGAAAGCTGGACTATCAGCGCTGACGGCTCGGTTATCACCTTCAAAATCAGAAGCGGTCTGACATGGAGTGATGGTACGCCGATTAACGCCCAGACCTTTGTGGACTCGTGGCTTTATCACCTCAACCCTACCACAGCTTCAAAATACGCTTATATGGCGGGTATGGTCATAAAGGGCGCAGACCTCTACAATACCCAAGGCGGCAAGCCATCTGATGTGGGGATACGGGCGGTTGACGCAGCAACGTTTGAGGTAACATTGGTCGGCAACGTTCCCTATGCGGTCGATATGTTTGCCCATCAATCTTTTTCGCCGGTGCCGCTGCACGTCGTTCAGAAATACGGCTCGGACTGGATAAAAAAGGAAAATTTTGTCGGTAATGGTCCCTTTGTCTTGCAGGAATGGATTCCCAACGACCGTCTGGTAGTTATTCCTAACGAGCGCTACTGGAACAAGGAGCAGGTATTCCTGACCAAACTGACCTTCCTCCCTATCGAAGATACCAATACCGCGTATCAAGCTTTCAAAAACGGCGAAATTGACTGGAGCTACAATATTCCCTTGGCGCTCATCGATCAGCTAAAACTTGACAAAGACTATCAGGTCTCCACGCAGCTTGGTTCTTATTTCTATTATGTAAATGTGAATCATCCCATACTCAAGGATGTACGGATTCGCAAAGCTCTTTCAATGTCCTTTGACCGGCAGGAACTCATAGACCGGGTTGTTAAGGGTGGGCAGCTCCCTGCTTTTGCCCTTTGCCCGCCTATCGGCGACTATAAGCCTGCCACCGGCACCGGCTATAACGTTGCTGAAGCAAAGCGGCTTTTGGCTGAAGCCGGCTATCCTGATGGACGAGGACTTCCCTCCTTTACCATTATTTACAACACCTTGGACAGCCATAAAGTTATCGCCGAATACCTCCAGCAGGTGTGGAAGAATACCTTGGGGGTTAATGTAACATTGCAGAATCTTGAATGGGCGACCTTCCTTGAGGAGCGCAAAACAAGCAGGATGGAACTAGGGCGGGCAGGCTGGATTGCTGATTATGCTGACGCACAGAACTTCCTCGATCTGCTCATCACGAACGGCGGCAACAACGATGGTCATTACAGCGACCCTGAGTACGACCGCCTGCTGCGCCAAGCATCTGCCCTTCCCGGTGGTGCGCAACGGGATGCCTTGCTGCATCAGGCAGAAGAAATTGCTGTTACCCGTGATCAGGCGATCATTCCCATTTATTACTACGTCTCTCAGAACCTTATTGATTTAGATAAATGGGACGGCTGGTATACCAATCCGCAGGATGTTCATCCGTGGGTCGGCATTAAGCGTAAATAAGGCTTTAGAGTGGAGTTGACGGCGGCAGAGATAGTGCATTTCTCCGCCGTTCTTGCAAAGAGGAAAGCCTCCGCTTTCCTCTTTGCACTCGACCAAAAACCGCCGTCGGCGGCAAGCTTTACAGCTACGGCGCTCGTTGCGTGAGCATAAAAGAGCAGCGAACCTGAAGCGTAAAGCAACCTCGTGAACACTTAAAAAGACACGGGGAAAGAAGCAGAAAATACCGTACACCGCACCGTAGCGGGTGGGGTGTGCGCGTTTTATAAAGTAGGGCAACATGGGGCGCTTTATACTAAAAAGATTGTTAAGCATTATTCCAACTATGTTTATTATCGTTACCTTGAGCTTTTTTATGATGCGACTTGCTCCCGGCGGTCCCTTTTCCAGTGAAAAAGAGGTGCCGCAAGCTGTTATGGAAAATTTGCTCAAGAAATATCACATGGACGAAAGCTTGCCGCGCCAGTATCTGCGGTTTTTAGGTGATGTGCTGCGCGGGGACTTAGGACCGTCTTTTAAAAATAAGGATTTCACGGTTAATGAGCTTATCGCTTCAAGTTTGCCGAATTCGCTGGTTTTGGGCTTGAGTTCTCTGGTACTTGCCTTTGTCTTGGGCGTAACTGTGGGGACTATCTCAGCGCTGCGGCAAAATACCATTTTTGATTATGGTGGCATGTCTATTGCGGTACTGGGAATCTCGGTCCCGCTCTTTGTCGCCGGTCCTGTTTTAATGCTTATCTTTGCCGTATGGCTCAAATGGCTGCCAACCTCAGGCTGGATAACCGGACGTCAGGGAATGCGTACGCTGATTATGCCGGCTCTTACACTTTCTATGCCGTATTTTGCCTATATCGCCCGACTCTCACGCGCCAGTATTGTGGAAGTTCTGCGCTCCGATTATATCAGAACGGCGCGCGCCAAAGGGCTCTCTCTGCCGGTTATTCTATTTAAGCATGTCATAAAAGGCGCACTGCTGCCGGTTATCAGCTATCTGGGACCGGCATGTGCCGGTATTGTAACCGGCTCCGTTGTCGTAGAAAGTATTTTTCTAGTGCCGGGACTAGGTACTTTTTTCGTGCGTTCCGCGCTTAACCGTGATTATACGCTCATTATGGGAACTATTATTGTGTATTCATTGATCCTTGTGCTGATGAATTTTGTTGTTGATATTATCTACGGATTACTTGATCCGCGTATTTCCTATAAATAGGCAGGTGAGAAGCATGAAAAAACCAGTCTTTTCCCTGACCGGCAAGGCTGATACTGCTCTTGTGGTAGCTACCGGGGACCTCAACGAATTTAATCAACCGGTAAAGCCGGTATCTCTCAGTCAGGATGCGTGGCGGCGCCTGAAAAAGAATAAAATGGCTCTTGCCGGGCTTTACATTGTTCTGTTTTATAGCGCTCTTTCTCTCTGTGCGCCGCTTTTGCCTCTGTATCCGTATGAAAGGCAGGAGATACAGCATATTTATTTACCGCCTTCTCTGCAAAGCGCCGGCGTCGTTATGTTGCGCACCCGTGAAGCTTACTTTGCTAAGGTGATGGCGCAAGAGAAGCGCAGCGCCTATACTGCCGCTGAACAGGCAGAGCTTGCTGCTATGCGCGCTGATATTACCACAAATCCGGTGCATAAGCGGGTGTATATTCTGGGTACCGATATACTGGGGCGCGATATGCTCTCTCGGATCATTTACGGCGGGCGCATCTCCATTGGTATTGGTGTTCTCGGTACTATTACAGCTCTTATTATAGGGATTTTTTTCGGCGCCATGGCTGGCTATGCCGGTGGACGGGTCGATAATCTAATTATGCGTTTTGTGGATGTTATGTATGGGCTGCCGTATATGTTGGTCGTCATTATTCTCATGGCGATTGTGGGGCGCAGTATTTTCATCCTTTTTGTTGCCATAGCTTTGGTCTCGTGGCTGACTATCGCCCGGGTGGTGCGCGGGCAGATCATGAGTTTGAAGAACGCCGAATTCGTACAGGCGGCGGCGTCTGTCGGTGCAGGGACGGGACGCATTATTGCTAAGCATCTTTTGCCGAATACCTTAGGCATCATTATTGTCTATGCGACCCTTTCCCTCCCTTCCTTTATTATGAACGAGAGCTTTCTTTCATTTTTGGGCTTGGGTGTTTCTGCACCGCTTGCTTCGTGGGGTTCTTTAGTGTCTGACGGGGTTAAAGGCATGGAATTATACCCGTGGCTCTTAATCGCCCCCGCTGTTGCCATGACGATTTTTTTGTTTGCGATGAATTTTTTAGGGGATGGCTTGCGCGATTCTTTTGATCCGCAGAGTAAGAACCGTACTTAGAAAGGATTACAGGCGACAGGTAGGGCACCTTTGAATAAAGCAGTGCTGTCTGTCCGTAAAAGACGGGTAGCAAAGCTGCCCTTGGGGGATTTTAAGCATACACGTAAAATGTAGATCAGCAGAGTGCAGAAGGAGGAAAAATGGCACGTGAAACCATGACGGATGAAATAATTCTTACAGTAAAGGATTTGCAGACGCACTTTTTCACCGATGAAGGGGTAGTAAAAGCGGTGAACGGAGTCTCTTTTTCGCTGCACAAAGGGGAGGTTATGGGCATAGTCGGCGAATCAGGTTCCGGTAAGTCGGTAACAAACCTTTCAATTATGAACCTCGTGCAAAGTCCGCCGGGGAAAATTGTGGGTGGTGAGATTTTATTTCATGGTACGGATATTCTGACCATGGATAGAAAACAGACTCGGGAGCTGCGAGGAGGGAAAATTGCAATGATATTTCAAGATCCTATGACCAGCCTCAATCCTTTTTTGCGCATTTCTACCCAGATGATAGAAACAGTACAACTGCACCAGAAGCTTTCAAAAAAAGACGCCTTACATAAGGCAATAGAAATGCTCAGTCTTGCCGGAATTCCTGCGGCTGAGGAACGGATACACTGCTATCCCCATCAATTTTCAGGCGGTATGTGTCAGCGGGTTATGATTGCGATGGGGCTTTCGTGCAATCCTGAGATTTTGATTGCCGATGAACCGACAAGCGCTCTTGATGTAACCATACAGGCGCAAATCCTTGATTTAATGACGGATTTAACTGCACGCTTTGGAACCGCCGTGATACTGATAACGCATTCGCTGGGTGTTGTCGCCGGGACCTGCGATACTATTTATGTTATGTATGCCGGAAAAGTGGTGGAGCGCGGACCGACTGCTGCTATTTTTGCAGCGCCCAAGCATCCGTATACGCGGGGATTAATTGAGTCTGTGCCGCGCCTTGACAAAAAGAATCGCCAGCGCCTTTTTTCCATTCCCGGTCAGCCTCCCAATGTCATCAATCTGCCGCCCTGCTGTCCTTTCTTTCCGCGCTGCCCTGAGGTTAAAACGCCTTGTAAAACAGCCTATCCACCACAGAAAGATTTTGGAGCAGGGCATAGCACTGCATGCTGGAACTATATGGGGGGAACATCATGAGTTTGCTTGAAGTAAAAGATTTACGGATGTATTTTCCGGTGGGGAAGAAAGGTTTTTTTAGCCGTGAAAAGCAGTTTATTTATGCGGTTGACGGCATTTCATTCTCGCTTGAGAAAGGCGAAACCTTGGGGCTTGTCGGCGAATCCGGCTGTGGAAAATCAACGGTGGTGCGCGCTCTTGCCCGGCTTTACACACCGACAAGCGGAGACGTGTTTTTGAATGGAAAAAATCTCAGCGCCTTGAATAAGCGTGAACTCTTAGAGGCACGGCGCACTATGCAGATAGTGTTCCAAAATCCCTATGCGTCGCTTAATCCGCGTGAAACAGTCGGTGATATTATTGCTGAACCGTTGCGTATTTATAAGCGCCGCGGACTGCTTACTTTAAGCGAAGAGCAGATACAGTCCCGTGTGGATAAGCTTATGGATATGGTGGGGCTTTTAACGTATTACAAAAACCGCTACCCGCACGAATTTTCAGGCGGGCAGCGCCAACGTATTGGTATTGCCCGTTCTTTAGCTTTGAGTCCTCAGTTGGTGCTTGCTGATGAGCCGGTATCGGCGCTTGATGTTTCTATTCAAGCACAGATACTCAATCTTTTTAAGGACATACAAAAAGAGATGGGACTTTCTTATCTGTTCATAGCCCATGATCTTGCTGTCATTGAATATATTTCGGATCGTATTGCCGTGATGTACTTGGGGAAAATTGTTGAAATCAGTGATTTTCGTGATCTGTATGAGAACCCGCTCCATCCGTATACCAAAGCACTGCTTTCGTCAGCGCCTATCCCGGACCCTCAGATTGAAGCGACGCGGAAACGGATCATTTTATCGGGGGATGTCCCTTCTCCGAATATCCGTCAACCCGGTTGTTATTTTTATGCACGCTGTTCTTACCGATTGGAAAAGTGCAAAAACCATGAGCCATCCTTGCAAGGCTCGCCCACGCATAAAACAGCCTGTTTCCTGTGCGAACAATCATAGGCACGCCTGCATCTCAGGTACACTATTGTCTGTTGGTGTGGTGGTGTGGTCAGACCTCGCAGGCAGGTCAACCTTGCACCACAAGAGGTTCAGGCTTCCAGCTCCTTTCTCATTTTGCCAGTAGTGTCGATGGAAGTAAGATCACTGATATTCTTAGTGATCTTTTTCTTTTTTTGCCCCTCGCTGCTGCTTCTACACTGATCTTATAATTAGATTCTATTTCAGAACCGGTAAAGGCTTTGTCAATAGACGTCCACTCCACACTTATTGCATCTGCAATCTCTTCACTGAAATCTCCATCTGGACGTACCAAGGGGTATCATTACTCCGCCGTGCCATAAGGCACTTATCGGCGGCAGGACAGCTTCTCTTTCAGGAATAATTACAAGAAGGTCGGCGCAAAGCTCAAGTCTTTACGCCGACCTTCTTGTAAAAAAAGCATACGCGGTGCAAATAAACCTGTCAAGCTTGCGCATTATCTCAATAAACCGTATCCGGGCAGGGTTTTCCCTTGAGCCGCGAAAGGAAAAGCGAGTCTCGCTTTGTTGCCAGTTTATCTTATTATTCAGACCATGCGCATCTATGCAACAGTAAAGACCTCATTTGTTCCGGCACCTGCCCGCTTATGTCTTGACTTTTTAGGCAATCGTTTACTATAGTGTTACTTAACTAAAAATAACAGGATAGGAATGACATTGAAGTATCAATTCTCAAAGAATTGGTGCATTCAAACATAAACCACATCCGGCTTTGATACTGATACTGTCTGGGAACTGTTAGTACCAGTATCTTGTGAAGAAGAAATACCATAAAACTATGGGGAAGCCGCGCTTGGTGAGGTTCGTAAAGAGCATCCTCCAAGAGGGCGGCGAACCGCAGAGCCTGCGCCTTTAGGTTTTGGGGAGTTTCAAAACTATTTTTTACCAATGGTCGGCGTAAAGGATATAAGCCGGAACAACAGAGAGAGGAGCAAAAAGGTGTCTGAAAAGGGCGGGCATATACGGCAGGCATTGAAAGAGACGCGGGAGCGGCGTCAGGTATGAAGCGGGCGGTATTCTGCCTAAAAATAGGCGCTTCCTGCCTCTCAAAAGAAAAAAAGGACTACCTTGCAAGACTCTTCCTTGAAGAGAAATGGTTTAGATGCGCTTATCGCATCTGAAGACCTCTATGCCTGTGATTATACGACAAAAACCGTGAAGGTTGAGAAACAGGAAGACTTTGAAGACCGTGAAATTAAAGCCCTCTCAAGTCAAATGCGGAAGTCTGTCATAGAGGAAGTCCAAGACAACATAAAAGCCTTGTCCGTGTCAAAAAAGCGGGGAGAAAGAACAGAGAGACTGAAGTTTCTCTTCGGTTATACGGAGAAAAAGAAGCGGGAACAGACCTGAAAAAGCGAAAGGCTGGACTTCGGGATAAAGGCTAACATCATAGACAGTGAAGGAAATAGGTATAACTGGGTATTTCCTGAAACGAAGCGGCTGAAAAAACTAGCAAAGCAGATGATAAAGCGTAGGCAAAGAGGAAGAAACGGACGCGGAAGATACTCGATACAGAATACGAAAAGATGGATAACAGGAAACGTGATGAAAAGAATACGTTCGTAGCGAAGAGAGAGAAAAAGAACGATGTGATAGCCGTTCAGGATGAGAATAGCGCTGAATGGAAATCATCAAAGGGAAGCTGTCCTCGGTGCGGGAGTAAGAACAAAGTCAAGCTGGAGGACAGGAGGTATACGTGCGGATATTCAGAAGACAGAATAGGAAAGCGACGTATACGACAAGAAGAAATAAAGATTCTTGCAGGGCGCAAGAATACAATACTTGCGGAGGCTGGAACCGCACTTATTGGCAGGGCTTGCTCTGTCGGTTTAAGTTTGGTCTTTAGAAACAAGAAGCCCATCGCTAAAAACGTTGGGTAGCTCACCAACTACAAAGGAGTTTTCCAATGACACACCACGAGAAGCACGATCATGTCCTCAATGAACAGGAAACCGAGGAGCTTATTGCCCAATTTGACCGCGAATCAAACGTACGAAAATTTACCGGTACTCGTGATCTTATTGTTAAATGCCTGCTGCTCATCTTTACCGCCTATGTTTTGTGGGTAACTCTTTTTATAAGTCTGCCGGAGCAGGTACGGCGCAGCGCCTTTTTAGGCATACTGATTTTTATTGGCTATATATTGTATCCCATCCACCGGGGCGGGACGAAACGAATAAACTACGTCCCATGGTACGATCTGGTGCTCGGAACAATAGGAACACTCGCGTTCTTTTATTATGTCGTGAATTTTAAGACCATTGTTGCCCGTGCGGTTATGCTCCAAGGCATTGATATTGCTATAGGAGTCATCGGTATCATTATTTTAGCGGAACTGTGCCGCCGCGTGGTGGGTATGCCCATTCTGGTTGTCGCAACCGGTTTTATTACCTATGCCTTTGCATCGGGTTTTTCAATGCGCCGAGTCATCCATCAGCTTTTTTATACGACCGATGGTATTATCGGCACCCCAATCGGCGTCTGTTCTACCTTTATCGTCTTGTTTATTTTCCTTGCGTCGTTTTTGGAAAAATCAGGCATAGCGACTTTTTTCATAGACCTTGCCAATTCAGTAGCCGGTTTTGCCTCAGGCGGTCCCGCTAAAGTCGCCGTTATTGCAAGCGCCTTGGAAGGAATGTATTCCGGCAGTTCTGTGGCAAATACCGTTGGCAGCGGCAGCGTTACCATACCGGTTATGAAAAAAATTGGCTATAAGCCAGAATTCGCAGCCGCGGTCGAGGCAGCCGCTTCAACCGGCGGTCAGATCATGCCGCCGATTATGGGAGCAGCAGCCTTCCTCATGGCGGAACTGACCGGCATTTCCTATCCGGTCATCGCTGTATCAGCCATTTTACCGGCTGTACTGTATTTTACCGGTATCTTTCTCATGATTCACTTTGAAGCAAAAAAGCTAGGGCTGAAAGGATTGCCTAAAGAATCAATTCCCCATTTCGGCAGGCTGCTTTTAACTAAAGGCTATCTTTTTTTGCCGGTAATTGTACTAGTGGCTCTTATGAGTTTTGGTTTTACCCCTGCTTACGCCGCCTGTTTTGCTATCTTAACGGCAATAGTCGTCAGCATGTTCCGCAAGGAAACGCGCTTTACCTTTCAATCGTTTATTGAAGCTTTAGCCGCCGGCTCACGTAATACCATCGGTGTAGCGCTGGCTTGTGCGATGGCAGGCATTGTCGTGGGGATAGTATCCCTCACCGGTCTTGGTCAAACCTTAATCGGTATGCTCACGCATATTGTCAACATACCGTTCTTTACGCTAACTCATACCAACCTTCTTGTTGCACTGGTGATAACGATGATTTCATGTCTCATACTCGGTATGGGTATACCCACGACTGCAAATTATATCATTATGGCAACCATTACAGCCCCCATGGTTATTCGTGCCGGGCAGGAAGCTGGCATTACGGTACCGCTCTTAGCGGCGCACATGTTTGTATTTTACTTTGGTATTGTTGCAGACATTACCCCGCCTGTTGCCTTAGCCGCTTATGCAGGCGCTGCTATTGCTAAATCCAATCCTATAAAAACAGGAGTAACCGCCACGCGGCTCGCCATTACCGCATTTCTTATTCCGTATATTTTTATTTTCAGCCCCTCAATGCTGCTCATTGACACGAGTCCGTTTCAAGTTATCCAGATTGTCATTACGTCATGTATAGGGATGTTTGGACTGTCCGCCGGTCTGGAAGGGTATATGTTCAAAAAGGTGCCGCTTCTTGAACGGCTCATGGCAATTACCGGTGGTTTTCTGCTGATTTATCCGGGACTTATTACTGACTTGCTTGGTTTCAGCTTAATTGCTGTCGTTATCGCCTTACAGTTAATAAAGAAAAACCCCAAAAGCGTTCTTAAGCTTAAATCTTAACTGTTTGTCTGCTCCTTGGTGTAACCTGTGAGCCTGAGGTCTGACCTACCCTCTCGGCAGCAGGATCAGCAGGATAAGTCAGACCTCAGACCTCAGAAAAAAAGTACAAAAAATATTTTGCTTTGATTGAATCAAAAAGCAGAGTCAGTTCCTTTATAGAGGTATTATGTCTAGTCATAATTTGCCCAGAGGGCTTACAGACCAAGGTCTGACCTATCATGTTACTTCGGAAGTCAACCGGTACGCTTTTGAATTACAACCGGATAAAATGAAAGAACTCTTTCTAACCGTGATTGGAGAAGCAAAAACCTCCAAAGGCTTCAAGTTTAAGCTGTGGAACTTCTGCATCATGGATAATCATTTTCACTTTCTCATTACACCTGAAAAAGGGCAGAGTCTCTCTGATATATTGAAGTGGATCAAGATGGTTTTCGCTATTCGGTGGAATAAAAAGCATAATAAGACCGGTCATTTCTGGGGGGATAGGTTTTATTCACGGGAGATAAAGGATGAGAAGGATTTTTGGACTGTGTATAATTACATAGATCAAAATCCGGTTGCTGCAGGATTAATGCAGAAGCCTGTCGCGTACATGGACAGGGAGCCGGAGCTACATGAGCAGGGGTATCTAACTTACCCTGCTTCCAAGGTCTGTCCTCCACGCTGCCTCAGTTACCAACGAGACAATGCTGACAATACTGTGTTCCCGATGGTACGCGCCGCTGTACTGCCATTGCTCCGGCTTCTGTACTAATTCTGCTGCAACCGGATTTTGATCTATGTAATTATACACAGTCCAAAAATCCTTCTCATCCTTTATCTCCCGTGAATAAAACCGATCTCCTCAGAAAGATAGTTATTCCTTCCAAGCGTAGTTGGAAGGTGGTAAGGACTTATGACACAGAGCTGTATAAGAAGCGCCATCTTATTGAGCATGTATTTTTGTGGCTCAAACAGTGGAGAAGTATTGCTACTCGGTATGCTAAACGTTCTGAATTTCTTTCTTGCCGCTCTCTATCTCAGATCTATCTCCCTCTTCTTTTGAAGACACCTCTAAGACAGACCTCGCCTGCCCCTAAGTTGGGTCAGTAGGCTAATGCTTAGTTGTGTTGCGGGCTAAGGTGAGGAGGCGAGGTCTGACCTTGACCTAACCAAGCGACTTATGCCGACCTAAACCAGTGATCTATGCTGACCTAAACCAAGCGACTTATGCCGACCTAAACCACCTTCGAGGTCTGTCCTACCATGCCGAAATAGGTCGGGTCAGGAGACGAGGTCTGACCTACCCGCCTTGTCTTGCCCGCAGTGTTTGCACCGCTCTGTGCAAAGTCTTGATGCAGTGTGGCATATGATCCGGATGTAGGGTTGCTTAAAGTACTGATACAGTGCGGCTTAAAGTGTTTAAGCAGGCAGGAAGGGAGGGGTCAAGGTCTGACCTACCTTGCTTCGAGGTCTGTCCGTGGGAGGGCGAGGTCTGACCTATCTTAACTGAAAATCTTGAGAGGGCTGTTAAACTTTCAAGGCTCAGGCGCTTTCCAGTACAGTCCGTAAACTGTAAAGTGAAAAAAGAAAGTCGCGCAGGG
>JAISMB010000147.1 GCA_031276945.1 Spirochaetaceae bacterium
TACCCTTCTCTTCCCTTTTCAAAAATCTTTCCAGCAATTTGCCTTTGGGCTTATTACTGATGTTTCTTACTCTATCATCATCTCCCTCTTTTTGTCAACCCCTTTTTATTACTTTCCCCCTCTTTTTTTATCAATCCTCTTCACCTTCACCCCCTTTGTATTAAGACGAAATTTAATAAGCTCCAAAGGGGATAATATCTGTGATTTTCAAACGAAACCGAGCAGAAACAAACCATTCTCCGGAATCAATACGATAGTGTGGAAAGGTTGCAAGGCTAATATAGCCATGTGCCTCTTTAGGTCGATTCCGTTCATTAGCACGCAGGACTGCCCGGATGCCGGCACGAACAGCATCCTCTAAAGCAGTTTGTTTAGGGACAAGCCAATTTTCTTCATAATTATAGAGCTGACTATGCCCATTTGCTTGAACACTCATAATTGTGCCGGATTTCCAATAGTGGAATCGCCGGCTTTGTTCAAAAGAAAGTCGGTAATCAGCCCATATATACAAACGCATCTGGTGAACATAAGCATCAGTAACCAAGAGTCCGGCATCACCAAAGGGAATAATACCCTGTGGGTATAAATCTATCTTTTCTACGCTCTTTCGTGCTACTTCACCAATATCATAATCAAATGACCATCCGTAGATCATACCGGCAAAAAGCAATGCGGCTTCTTCTAACACACGCCGACGTGCAGTTTCATCATCTAAAGGTGAAACTTGTCCGGCAAAGCTCTCGTAAGCCGGCTCAAGATCAACCCATACTTCACCCCGCAGCGTTTCTTGTGCTGGCAGAAGAGAAATACTAAGAACGGTTAATGCTATCACGAGTACTACTGATTTCAAACAGAATCCCTCCTTGCCCCTTGCGCAAAGGAAGCTGCACTGAAAGCCTGCCATGCAACGGTTCATGAGGTTCGTCTAAACGACAGCCACGGATTCTTCTTGAGGCGTATTAAAAAATAGAGCCATCCAAAGCCGAAACCGGCAAGATGCGTTAAATGCGCAACGCCGCTCTGTAAACCTAAGAGCAATAAAACAATCTCCAATGCGGTAAATCCCAGTACCATAAGCGGGGCTTTTAACGGCAACAAGCCCCACAAATAGAGTACTGCCTTGGGAAAGATAACCGCATAAGCCAGTTGTATAGCAAATAATGCGCCCGATGCGCCCATAAGCCAAACGTTATAGTGGTTAGTAAGCAAGAAAATGACAAAAGAAAAGAGACCGGCAAAGATACCGGTTGAAAAGTAGTAAGACAGAAATTCGCGGCTTCCCAAGTGCCGTTCAACCTGAACGCCGAATACAAAAAGCGCTAACATATTGAATAAAAGATGACTGAGGTTGCCGTGAACAAACATATAGGTGATAATTTGCCAAACCCATCCGTGCATGACTGCTACCGGGTAAAGCGCTAAATAGAAGGCAAGTCTGGGGAAGATTTGCTCTAAGACATAAACAATAATGTTGATACCAATCAAAATAAGCGCGCTATTATTATAACTGTATCGTAATGTTCTCATAAATGTAGCTTACCGTGTTACAGCTTATCTGTCAACTTTAGCGCATCTTCACATAGTTCAATAGGTCAGACCTCGGTTCTGTTTTCTTTTTCGCTAATGGCAGTGGATGGACATTCGCTGTCGCATGTTCCGCAGTTAATACATGCGTCTGTAATTTTGTACGCCATACAAAACTCCTTAATAAAAATGTTACCAGATTATACCAACAAATGAATACATTGGGAAGACAGAAACAAAGGGAAATAAAAGGTTTAAGCTCAGACTAAAAAACAGAGGGCTGCTCATGAGCAGCCCTCTCGGTTTTCCGTTAGAATTCTTCTCTGAACATTGAAATTATTTCGGCAGTTTGTACATCAAGAGCTTTGGTAATAATACGTTGCTTCGATCCTATGGTACTGATCGTACCGGTAATAACGATGGTTGCACCCAGCATTTTTCCTATAGACACAGCCGCTTCATCATCAACATCTCCGGATAATTGAAATTGCTGTTCTTGTTTTATCTGGTTAACGGTTTTTCTATCAACCACTTTGAATTTCTTTGCGTTTACCATTTGGAATTCAAGTTCATCCAAAATGAACGCTGAAAGACTTGTATCCTGTGATGTGGTTGACATAGAAAGTACCGCGATGGTGGAACCGGACGGCAGTTGCTGCTGCAATGACTGGCTTATATTATTGATGGCAAATTCCAATTCTTCGGTTATCTGAAGACTGGGAGCAACAACAGGAGCAGCGCTGGGGGCAGCGCTGGGAGCAACAGGCTCGGCGCTCGGAACAGTGCTGGGGGCGGCAAGAGTACCAGAATTGATTATAATGTTGGGACTTACCACGTTGGAATTGACATTGCTGTTTGCATTGGACTTCTTATCGCTATTGTACACGACAACATCGGCGGTTGCTACCATTCTTTTGGTCTCCCCAGCGGCAGTCATAACGAGAGTTGCGAAAGAAATATAAGTAGTATATCCGACAATAGCCGCCGTCGACCCTTCTCCTACGGCGACTGCCATTGCTTGCCCGACAGGATAACCGATAAGTAAACCGGCACCGAGACCCCCTAAGGTATTGATTAGTCCTAAAGGGGTAAACTCAGTCTTAATTCTAATGTTGCGGACGTCAACATCAGAACCGTATTTCGTTCGTGCCGCCGCGAGTAACCGCTCATAAGCTTTATTCTTTATCTTTTCATTATTTCTTACATAGAAAAAATGAAATGATATAAAGTTAATTTCAACGGTTCCAAGAACGTCAGTGGTGGCAAGTTCTGAACGAGTTAAGTCCTTGTCCGCTAGTACAGTAGAAGCGCAGGAAGACATAACACCAAGCAACACGATGCTCGTCAGTAATGCAAGATTTCTTCTCTTCATAAAATTTCTCCTCAATTTTTCCTTAATATATCAACCGCCCATACGGGCAAGTTCCCAGTTTTACGGCGTATTCCGCGCTACGCCTGTGCGCCTTCAATACCTTACGGATTGCACACTCTCAGCCCGACCTATCTCTAGTCTTCACTCCTTGCTAGAGTGAAGACCCACACCCGACCCACGTGAAGACCTACACCTGAACCGAGTGAAGACCCACACCCGAACCGAGTGAAGACCTACATCCGACCCACGTGAAGACCCACACTCGAACCGAGTGAACACACACCTCTGCGCACAATGCCAGTATGAGCTTTGACGCTATATGATCCGCCCAATGCCCCGCCACCTTAACCCCCCGTACAGGATCGCCAGCCGATATACCATACACCCCGTTAATGGGTGTCATAAGAGAGTCCTTAATAAAGGAGAATGAGAAAAGAAAATAAGCAAAAGGAAAACAAGAGAAAAGAGGATAAAGCCTAAAAAGAAGGACTAAGCGATAGTGTTTACAGAACAGAGGGGGGGGGGGGGGGGGGGGGGGTAATAAAGGGGTAATAAATAAGTAGGTTGTAAACATTTTTAAGTCCCCCTTTTTAGAGCGTTTCTTTGGAATTAAGCATAAGCATTCCATAAGAAAGACTATAGTAACATGCTCTCTATTTGTCAATAATTATTTACAAGCCCTCAGGCAAAGGAGGCGCTGGATAGGGCAGACCTCAAGAACACAAAGGAACGAAGGTTTAGTTCCACGGAACGAAGGCTTGATTCCACGGAATCCCTTAGGTCTGTTTTGCAGTAAGCAGGGCAGAACAGGTCATGTCTGCTTGTTCCTCGTCTCTTTTATCGAGTTTCCGGTGTAATGTTTTCCTGCCTATGGCAAGAAGGGCTGCGGTTCGGCTTTTGTTGCCATTACAAAAAGAAAGGGTATCACGGATAATAATTTTTTCTGAGTCCTCAAGGCTTGTGCCTAAGGGGATGCGTATCCAGCCGTCTTCGGTACTTGAATGAATAGTCGGCGGCAGGTCATCCGGGGTGATAACCGTCCCCTTTGCCATAACAACGGCGCTCTCTATACAGTTCCGTAGTTCCCTGACATTACCAGGCCAATCATAGGCATAGAGAGCTGCTCGTGCCTTCTCATCAATATTTTCAACCGGCTTGTTATTCTCTGACGCAAATTCTTTCAGAAAAGAAGCAATCAGCAGGGGAATATCGTCTTTCCGTTCCCGAAGCGGCGGCACAACGATATTAACGACATTGAGACGGAAGTATAGATCTTCTCGAAACGTACCTTTTTCAATTTCTGCTTTAAGATCACGGTTGGTTGCGGCAACGATCCGAACATCAATCTCAATCGTTGCCGTACCGCCTACCCGTTCAAACTTCTTTTCTTGTAAAACCCGCAGCAGCTTTACCTGTATGTTTTGATCAATCTCGCCGATCTCATCAAGAAACAGCGTTCCTTCATTGGCAAGTTCAAAGCGTCCCCGTTTCAGTGTTTGCGCCCCTGTAAAGGCGCCCTTTTCATGACCAAAAAGTTCGCTTTCAAGAAGATTTGCCGCTAAAGCTGCACAATGCACTTTAATACAAGGTTTTTCTTTCCGCGGGGACAGTTCATGGAGAGCATCGGCAACAAGCTCTTTACCGGTGCCGGACTCGCCTGAAATAAGCACTGATGCTCGTGAAGGGGCGACACGGCTTATGGTATCATAGACTCGGCGCATAGGTGCTGAAGTCCCAATAACGGTCTTAAGCTGCCGGCTGACGGCAATGTCTTCTTCCATGCGCCGATGGCGTATTTCAAGCTCCCGCGCTTTTAAGGCACGCCTCACCAAAAGCGAAAGCCTATCGAGGTTCACAGGCTTTGTGAGAAAATCATAAGCACCGTTACGCATTGCTGCAACGGCATTTTCTACCGTACCGTGACCGGTCAGTATAATAACCGGAATGCCCGGCGTTTCTGCACTTATATGCTTGAGCAAGTCTTCACCAGCTAAACCCGGCATACGCAGGTCCGTAATGACCAGATCAATATCGCCTTTTTGGAAACGTTTCAGTCCCTCATCACCGGTACCAGCCGTTACCACTTCATGTCCGTCCAATTCTAAGGCTGCTGCAAGACCGGTACGTATATTTTTCTCATCATCAACGATGAGTAGTTTGAATTTCATTTAGTTAATACTACTCCCTTTTAGGGGAAAAGGGAATAGAAATTATAGCTTGCAGAACAGCGCTCGGCTTCGAAGCTACACAGCCGTCAGCTTAGCGCTGATTTTGACACCACAAGACCGCACTATGAGCCGCAACCGCCCCTTCACCGGCTGCAACAATGACCTGACGGAAAGGATTGGCTCGTACATCACCTGCCGCAAACAAGCCGGGTAGAGAACTTGCCATGGTTTGGTCGGTTACAATGTAGCCTTCTTCATCACAGCACAGAGCAGGAAGAAAGGAATGGGACGGTACAGCCCCGATAAAAACAAAGACTGCCTCTGCATGCTCTTCATACTGTTTGCCATCTGTTTCCAGCAGCACCGTGGATACTCTGTTCTCACCGCGTATCTCTACAAGAACTGTGTTAAAGCGGAGTGCAATATGCGGATTGTGGATTACCCGTTCTGCTATTCCTTTTTGTGCACGCAATTCTCCCCTTCTGTGGACGAGCAGAACCGTATCAGTCAAACCTGAAAGGTACTGCGCTTCAGTACAGGCAGAATCACCGCCGCCGACCACAACAATCTTCTTCCCCTTAAAAAAAGGACCATCACAGGAAGCGCAGTACGAGACCCCTCGTCCAGTTAATTCTTTTTCGCCGGCGATATTAAGTGTTTTGTGCTTAGTTCCTGTTGCTACGATAACCGCCTGAGTGGAGACCGGTTCTCCTACGGCGCGCAAAATCTGCCATAAACCGTCTACTCCCCTCTGCACGGTTTGTACCGTATCAATTAAGAATTGCGCTCCAAAATGTTGCGCCTGCCGGTACATATCATCCATCAATTCAGAACCGGACCTTGCCGCTCTGTCGTTCGAGGCGATATTGCCCGGAAAATTCTCAAGCACCTCAATAAGCGCGGCTTGTCCGCCAGGTGCGCGCTCTTCTATTACCAGCACCTGCAGAGCAGCTCTGGCAAGGTACTGCGCTGCGGTCAGACCTGCCGCCCCAGCACCAATAATAACAACATCAGCATAGATCATAGCACTACTATAAAGGATACAGATGGAAGGTGTCTACAATAATACCCATCCTTTGACTGTAAACAGGGCAATGTCAGAGAGGATAGGTCAGACCTCGGTTGATTGCGCTGTTCATAGGTGAAAAAATCAAAAGGAAAAGCAGTATCTGGGTTATTACGCTTTGAGCCGGCATCTTGTCCTTTGTTTACCCGTGGACGATATGCCTATGATTTTGGCGATACTGCACAAAGTACGCTCCTTAATTAAGTGGTTCAGACCGATGTTTGTTGCTGCGGTCAGAATTACCAAGGTGGAGCATATTTTATTTGAGCAACACAGGAATCTTCGTATCAAAACAGAATTAATTCCCTGTAAAATAGTCCACGTATTATACGAATGGGAGTATTATGGGACTAGGGCGCGTCGTCAAAAGGAAAGGGAGATAGATCTAAGATAGAGATCAGCAAGAAAGGAATCAGAACGTTGAGCAGAGCGAGTAGTACTACCTCTCCACTTTCACAAAAGCAGCTTAAGGTCTGTCCTCCAAGCTGTCTCAGTTACCAGAGAAACAATACGCACTATGCCGTGTTCCCGATGGTATGCACCGCTGTACTACCATTTTTCAGGCTTCTCCACCAGTCCTGTTATGTGAAGTGGGAGCGTATGCCATTATTTTTTGTTCATTATTATAATTCCCAAAACTATTCCCACTGTAATTCCAGTAGTATTTTCAACCGCGAAAGAAAATATTATGCCGTTGTCTAATACCAGTACAAACATTATGCCGTATACATTCCCTATCATTGCCTTATTATGATTATAAAAGGTAATATTGGCTGGCTTTTCATTTTTAATTCTATGAATCCTCCAATACCGTTTTGTTCTCAAATGTTTTCATTGCACAATCAATATTTTCCACAAAAATTATTTGTTTTGTTTTATTGCTTTCATAAATAAAATTATTAAAGGCTTTGCTCTTTATATCTGTAAAATCGCCTATTATTACCAGCCTTTTGCGATAATTCGAAAATTTTTGCAATAATTCTCCGGCAAATCCCGTTTTTAGCTCGAAAAAATCTTTATTCAGATTTTCTCTTTTCAAAATTATTGCCAAACATTTTTGATCAAAAAACAGATCCGCCCAATCGTCAATTTTATTCACAATTATCCCATCTTCAACAATTTCAATTATCCCATTCCCATGATATACATGTTCCATACTATATAACCCCCTTTCTTATGCCTTTTTATACCAAATGTTCTTTAATGTCACTACAAGTTAAGAATTTTTAACAACTTTTAGCTCTCCATTTCACATAACGTTCCGGCTACTGCGAACCAGCGGAGGCAGAGCCGCTGCCGTCGGCGTCATCAGCGAAGCTGGGGCGCGTAAACAGTCCTCGGCAACAAAGCTGCCGAGTTAGGCGAGGGCGTGCCATATCAATCTATTACATATTTTTTAATTGCCTTTATTCCGCTTTTCATTATTATTTTCCTTAGTATCTTATTATAAATAAACGGCATTTTTAATATCTTAAATAGTAATTTTACTCTTATTCCCATTGTGCTCATAAAATATTTGTATCCGATATTATTACTGTTTCTATTTATCACCGCCGCAAGTTTTGTCGCGCTTTCCATGGAATAACTAATGCCTTCCAAAGAACTTGGACTAATCATGCCCGCCGCTTCCCCTATTAAATATACTCCGTTTTTTCCTGTACATGTGCCCGTGAGGCTTTTATTCAAATATACAAAACATCCTTCCCTTTTTACTAATTTCCCAAGTGGAAACCCATTGCCCTTTACCTTTTCTTTCAACATCTCAAACTTCACATTGCTATCCTTTATCGGAAACGCTCCTCCAATAATAAAATAATCGTCTTTTGATATTGCCCAGCT
>JAISMB010000094.1 GCA_031276945.1 Spirochaetaceae bacterium
GCTATCAGATGGAACAAGCAACACAATAAGACTGGTCATTTCTGGGGAGATCGCTTTTATTCACGCGAGATAAAGGATGAGAAGGACTTTTGGACTGTGTTTGAGTACATAGACCAAAACCCTGTCGCAGTAGGATTGGTGCAGAAGCCTAAAGAATGGCAGTACAGCGGCGCATACCATCGGGAACTCAGTATTGTCAGCATTGTCTCTCTGGTAACTGACACAGCTTGGAGGTCAGACCTCAAGCTGCTTTTAGAGCCGCCGCATGGGCAGTCCTCATAGTGGCGTCATATATAATCCTTATCCGCCAGTTGATATATGCCTTGCCGCCTTTCGTCTTGTCTTCTCTGCCATACCAGCCCGTTCTTTGATAAATCCGCCCTACGGCAGGTTTGGGTCAGTATAACACGGAGGAAGGTACTGGTAGAGGATTTTCCGCTACATGTAGTCAGAGTTCCGCTAACAGATGAATAATTAAGAAAATAAATAATGGAATACAGGCGCACCGCACATACTGGTCTGTGTCTTTACGCTGCGCCTCCGGCAGGCGGCTCGGTTCAGGATGGCACGGTCAGACACCGCACTTCGTTCCCACGCAAAACCTCCGCCAAACCCTCCTAAACAGCCTGAACAGGCGGCGCAATTCTGCCTAAACTTGGTTAAAAATATATTGACATAAATATTAAAGGTATTTAGTATTTAAGAATTATTGACTTGCCTATCATAAAAATATATTGAAAGGAATATATTATGGGAATTGTAATAATAACGGCAATGATTCTCGGTTTTGCCGGATCAGTCTTACTCTTAGTAAATAAATGGGTAAAAAATGATCATGAAATAGCAAAACTAACATTGCAAAAAGAAACAGCGGAGTTGGAAATGAAACAAATAGAAATGAAAATGACTTTATTGGCGCAAGAGAACAAAAAATATGATAAAATCATAAATGAAGGTTCTAAAAATGGTAGTTTAATCGATAATAAAATCGAATAAATATTGAAAAGAAATGTGAGGAGAAACATGGAAATTACTGGAATAATAGCAATAATATCAACATTGGTTGCAGCGCCGGCAATAGTATTTTCGTTTATCTATAAAGTTGCAAAAAACAAACAGGAACTAAAAAGATTGCAATATCAGAAGGAAATATTAGAATTAGAAATAAATAAACAAAACAATCAGATAAAATTATTGGAAGAAGAAAATAAAAAATATGATAAAATCATAAATCAACAATAAAAAAGCACAACGGCGCATAACACGACTGTCAGCGCCGCTTGCTGAACAGGAAGGCGCAGTTAAAAACTGGAAGGGACAGCGCCTAAACCGGTTTTTTCATCAAGACCAAAAATAATGTTCATGTTCTGAATAGCCTGCCCGCACGCGCCTTTCACCATATTATCTATGGCGCTTACGACGATTAACGTAGAGCCTGCTGAGTCAAGATGCAGGGAAATATCACAGAAGTTTGAGGCGCGGACTCGATTAGTTGCGGCGGCAAGACCATCAGGCAGCACCCGTATGAAAGGTTCATGCCGATAAAAATCTTCGTACTGCTTTTTTATCGCGCCGAGCTTTTCGGCTATGAGCGGACCGGGCGGGAAACGAAACGCCGTATCAGATGACAGGGACTGCCAGTTTTTTGCAAGGGGAATATATATCGTGCTGAGTATGCCTCGGTTCAGAGGAGCAAGGTGCGGCGTAAAAATAACCGGCGCCGCCCTCCCTGCGCACACCGCAGCTATTCTGCTTATTTCAGGTATATGCCGATGGACGCCTACTTTGTAAGGAGCAAGCGAATCGGCAGCTTGCGGATAGTGGGAGGAGGCGGAAAGTTCTCGTCCACTTCCGGTTACTCCTGAGGCTGCGTCAATAATGAGCGGAGCATCGTGAGCCATACCCTGCGCCAATGCCGGCATAATTCCCAGCGTAGCGCCGGTTGGATAACAGCCCGGATTTCCGATTATTTTTGCGTGGCGGATATGTTTTCGGTTTAACTCAGGCAGCCCATAGACCGCGGCGCTATGCAGATTCGGGTAGCGGTAACGCATACCATACCACGCTTCATACGTCTGCTCATCGCTACCAAACCGAAAATCAGCCGACAAATCAATATAGGGGATGCCGCTTTCAAAGCAGAGGCGGGCGTATTCCTCGCCGACGCCGGTTGGTAAAGCTGCAAACACGAGAGCCGATTCTGCTATGACTTCCTCGGCTTTTTTCAAGGGTGCGGCGATAAGACCCAACAAATGCGGATACACCTGCTCTATGCTGCTTCCCTCATGGCTTGCTGAAGCAAGTGAAAAGCCAGTAATCGCCGGATGTCCGAGCAAAAGCCGTATCAACTCCACGCCGGTATATCCGGTCGCCCCAATAATTCCTACTACCATAATTCTTCTCCTTCTTTACGACTGCGCCAGCTACCGCTGATTATGCCGACTTTGCTACTGACTGCACCAGTCTTAGCGCCGACCATGCCGGCTTTCTTTGACTGCCAACCCAGCAGTCTTGAGTTTTGCACACGTTTAAGCGTTATGCTTTGTTCCCTTGCTCTCTTTATGTAGAGGCAGATCCTTTAGTCAAATCTTTGTTAGTTTGTTTCTTAGTCGTTTTCTTCTTTCTTTCTAGGTCTAGGCGCTGCTAGAGCATTCTTGAGACGTTCTATGTCTTCTTCTTGCCATATATAGACCTTGCGTTTCTTGCCGATATAGGGTAGTCCTAATATACCAGCATACTTTTTCATCGTTGACTTGCTATATTGTGTCATTTCTACTATGTCTTCGGTAGTCAGACCTATTCTCTGATTGTTGGTATCTTCCATGCTTATTTTACTCCTTTTGCTTTTAGCCAATAATTTATTCCCGCCCATATGAGTAGGATTTTAATCTTTAAGTATCTGTTTTAGTTTTTGGTCTTCCTCTTTTGTCTCTCTTCCCATCCGGAGAGATAACTGCCTCACGGAAACGCTTGATGTCATCATCAGACCACATATAAGCCTTCCATTTATTAACCTCAATAAATGGCACTCCTAAAACTAAAGCATATTTGCGTACTGTAATGGGTTTATATCCAGTAATTTCTGCCACTTCCGCTGAAGTCATTTTTCTTTTTTACCTCCATTTGAGGGCTTGCTTATAGCCCTATACGGATAAGATTTTAATTCTTTCGCTTCTTTTTTACTCTTTTCTCTCTTGGTAGTGCTATAGTAATCCTCAGACGCTCTATTGTACATGTCTCAGTGTCTATCATACCGACTTTACCGCCGGATGCGGCGGGCTTGAGCGCGGGCTACAGAAAGGCGTGGTTATAATACACTCTGGAGAAACTGCCGTGTGCGGTCATTAGAAGGATTGGTAAACATGGTCTGCGGCGGATTGATTTCTAAAATAGCGCCTTCAAACATAAAGACTACTCTATCCGCAACTTCACGGGCAAAGCCCATCTCATGGGTTACCACAAGCATGGTCATACCAGCCCCGGCAAGTCCCTTCATAACCGTCAGCACCTCACCGACAAGCTCCGGGTCCAAAGCGCTGGTCGGCTCATCAAAAAGCATTATCTTAGGCTCCATGGCAAGCGCACGGGCTATGGCAACACGCTGCTGCTGCCCGCCTGAAAGCTTGTGCGGATACGCATCGACTTTATCGGCAAGCCCTACCCGCTCAAGTATATCCAGAGCTTTCTTCCGTGCGGTTGCGGCAGCGACTTTACGCACATGAACCGGCGCCAGTATAACATTCTCAATAACGCTCCGATGCGGGAAGAGGTTAAAGCGCTGAAATACCATACCCATTTCAAGCAGCACAGCCTGACGCTCATGCACCGGCATTTTTACCCGGTTTACCCCATTCTCACAGTCAAAGAGGAGTTTATTATCAATGTATATCTTGCCTGAGTCTATGCGCTCAAGATGATTGAGTGAACGTAGGTAGGTAGACTTACCAGCTCCGGAAGGACCTATAATACATATCACTTCCTGCTGCTCAACGGACAGAGAAACATTGTCCAAGACTAAAAGATCACCAAAGGATTTGGTCAGATTCTCTGTTTTTATCATAGCCATAGCACGCATACCGCCTTTTATTCATAGACTGAGTATTTCTTTTCCAGCTTGTGAAATATAACCGTAAAGACCGCAGTGATGATAAGATATAGAATCATAGCCGGAATGTATACAAGAGCTGTGCCTGTGGAGGATGAAATGGATCGGGTCGCCTTAGTGATGTCGGTGAGGGCAATGATAGAAACGAGAGAGGCGTCTTTCAGCACCATGATAAACTCATTGCCCACAGGCGGAATAAGGCGCCGTATGGATTGCGGGATTATAATAAGGCGCATGGTCTGCGGATACGACATACCCAGCGCCCGCGCCGCCTCGAACTGCCCCTTATCAATGGATTGCAGCGCCGCCCTGATTATCTCCGCGCAGTAGGCGGCGGAGTTAAGTCCGAAGGCGATAAAAGCCGCTAAAAACCGGTCGTTGATCGTTAGAAAAATACTGATTTGCGGCAGCCCATAGTAAATAAAGTAGAGCTGCATGAGCAGGGGCGTGCCGCGAAAAAAGAAAATATAGGCGCTGCAAAGGTTGTTAAGGATTTTGTTTTTTGACATTTTGCCTAAGGCAAGGAAGAGACTCATAATGAGTCCGGCAGACACCGCCGCTAAGGTCAGCAGTATCGTAATACGCGCCCCGTCAAGGAGCGGAGGAATCCAGTTGATCATTTTTTCTATAGCAGACATACCGGCTCCTCTGTTGGGGGCGGCAACCTGAACCGCTGTCAGTACCGCCGCCGCTCAACGTATAGGCTTTTTACTGTTTTACCGATGAAACGAGGTCCATCTTAAATATATCTTGGGAAATACCGGCGAGCGTGCCGTCAGCAAAGAGCGCATCAAGCGCGCCGTTCAGTGCGCTCGTGAGCGCGTCATTACCTTTTTTGAGGCAGATACCGAAGGTCTCATCAGCCTTTCCCTGCCATGCAATGTAGAGATCAGGATCGCGGCTGAGGTATTCAAAGGCTACGAGGCTGTCAACAATGATAATATCAACCCGTCCGAGTTTAATCTCATCGAAACAGTTCATCACTTTATCGTATTCAAAGGCAGTGAAGCCCACGCCCTGTTGTGCAAGTCGGGTCGCATAAATATCAGCGGTTGTTTCCGCCTGATAGGTTACCCTATAGCCGGCAATGTCCTCAGGTTTAGTAACGGGGAGCGCCGCCTTTCGTGAGACTACGATGACCATCGCATTGCCGATATAGGGCTTGGTAAAGTTGAACGCCTCAAGCCGCTCTTCGGTAATGGTTACTGAAGAGATGATAGCATCGTATTTGTTCGTATTCACGCCGGCAAAGATACCATCCCATGCCGTATCAACAAATTCGACCTCGAGCCCCAGTTGTGCGCCGAGCGCCTGCGCAAGCTGCACATCAAAGCCAATGGGCGTTTTCCCGTCAATATCGAAGTACTCCATAGGCGGATAGCCGATTTCCATACCGATTGAAAGCACACCCGGCTTAAGGGTAAGCCCGCCGCTCTGCTGCTGGCTCGTTCCCCGTGCAAAGCACAGACTTGCAGCCAGCCCCCATACCACCACCGTAAGCGTAAGTTTTTTCATACGTTTTCTTTTCCGCGTCCTCTCTCCAAAGAAGACGCGTCCTCCTTTTTGTTAGAAATACTATGCTTACTCTACTGTTTTTACCGCATTCTGTCAACACAAGGCAGCCCACCGTGAATCTTCCCGTGCAGCGCACCCCACCGCCCTCGATATTTGACCTATTTTGACGGCGAGGTCCGAGGTCTGACCTACCCTGAGCTATGCGTTAGATTATCTCTAC
>JAISMB010000121.1 GCA_031276945.1 Spirochaetaceae bacterium
ATGAAAAAACTTTTTCTCACCGTGATTGAAGAAGCTAAAACCTCCAAAGGTTTCAAGTTTAAGCTGTGGAACTTCTGCATCATGGATAATCATTTTCACTTTCTCATCACGCCTGAAAAAGGGCAGAGTCTCTCTGAGATATTGAAATGGATCAAGATGGTTTTTGCCATTCGGTGGAACAAAAAGCACCATAAGACCGGTCATTTCTGGGGAGATCGCTTTTATTCACGGGAGATAAAGGACGAGAAAGACTTTTGGAACGTCTACAATTACATAGACCAAAATCCGGTTGCAGCAGAATTAGTACAGAAGCCTGAAGACTGGCAGTACAGCGGCGCATACCATAGAGAACACAGTATTGTCAGCATTGTCTCGCTGGTAACTGACACAGCTTGGCGGACAGACCTTAAGCTTCTTCTATGAGACCTCACAAATAGCAAATAGGATAGGTCAGACCTCAAAGGCAGGATAAGTCAGGTTTGTTTTCTGTTATCCTGCCTGATCAAGGCGAAAGGCGAGGTCTGTCCTCTGGCATTCATGCTGATAAAGACAGGAGGGTGCAAGAGACTCGCCTCTGACAAATTAGTTTAAGAGGGCAATACTTTTTCGTGCCGGTAATCCTAACAATTCGCGTATTTCTTCGTCAATCAATGTTTCTCGTACCATGAGCGCATCTGCCAAAGCTTCCAACTTTTCTTTCTGTTCCTTTAAAATAGCTTCTGCCGCTGTCTTTGCTGTATCAAGTATTTTCTTGACTGCCCGGTCTATGCACACGGCGGTATCTTCAGAATAATCTTTATGGCGGGCGATTTCCTTACCGATGAAAATAGGCTCTTCTTCTTGTCCATACGAGACCGGTCCTAATTCATCCGCCATGCCCCATTCACAGACCATGTGCCGCGCCATATCAGTAGCTTGCTGAATATCCTGCTTAGTACCGGTGGTAGTCTCGCCATAAAAAAGTTGCTCAGCTGCCCAGCCGCCATAACAGATCACAATCCTGTCAGCTATCCAACTCTTTGTGCGGCTATAACTATCCTCTTCCGGTAGAGACATAGCCATACCAAGCGTTCTGCCATGCGGAACAATCGTTACCTTGTGCAAAGGATCGGCATTAGGCAGAAAATAGTGGAGCAGAGCATGTCCTGCTTCGTGAATCGCGGTCATACGCCGTTCTTTATCTGAAATAACCAAGGTTTTGCGAGCAACTCCCATCAGTATCTTATCACGAGCTTCTTCAAAATCAGCGATCTCCACCGTGGATTTATCATGCCGCGCCGCATATAAAGCTGCCTCATTGACAAGATTGGCAATATCAGCACCGCTCATACCCGGTGTGGCACGTGCAATTCGCGTCAGATCAACATTCTGTGCAAGCGGAATCTTTTCAGCATGGATTTTCAGAATATCTTCCCGCTCTTTAATATCCGGCATTGCCACCACAACTTGCCTGTCAAAGCGCCCCGGTCGCAAGAGAGCCGGATCCAAGACGTCAGGACGGTTAGTCGCCGCTAATATAATGACCCCATCCTTGGAATCAAAACCGTCCATCTCAACTAATAATTGATTCAAAGTCTGTTCACGTTCGTCATGCCCTCCGCCATAGCCGGCACCGCGGGTTCGTCCAACCGCATCAAGTTCATCAATGAAGATGATGCAAGGAGCATTTTTACGCCCCTGCTCAAACAAATCACGTACCCGACTTGCACCGACACCGACAAACATCTCAACAAAATCAGAACCGGACATATGAAAATACGCAACGCCTGCTTCACCGGCAACTGCCCGTGCCATCAAGGTCTTTCCAGTACCCGGCATACCGACAAGCAGTACGCCTTTGGGAATCTTAGCTCCCATTTTGGTAAATTTTTGCGGGCTTTTCAAAAAAGCAACAACTTCTTCAAGCTCGTATTTTGCATCTTTCTGTCCTGCCACATCGGCGAACGTTACTCTTTTCCCTTCTTCAGAATAACGGCGCGCACGACTCTTGCCAAATTGAAGAGCTTTATTATTCGGACCTTGTATATTACGCATCATAAAAAAGATGAAAGCAAAGATTATAATCCAAGGGATAAGGTCTATGAGAAGGCGCATGAAGCTAAAACCACTTGTACCACCTGAAATAACGACATTTTTGCTCCGCAATAAAGCTAATAACTGCGGGTCTTGATAAGGTATCAGCGTCTTAAAGCGCATCTGCGTCCCGGAGCGCTGCTGCAATACCCCTTCTATAGTAAGATTATCAAGAATCCGAACCGAAGTAACTTCGTTACGTTCAATATGATTGGTAAAGTTTGAATAGCTTATTTCCTGAACGTTATGAGACTCTTTGTTGAAAAAATAAACAACACCCACGATCACAAGAGCAAGAAGAAAAACCAAAGTAAATGGGCGTATTTTACCGGGGTTCTCATCAACTTTAACCGGCTTTTCCGGTTTCTTTTCATTGTTAAACATTGTCAGCACTGCTCCTTAAAGTTATGTAGACTGCTTCTTAATTATAATACTAATCAAATAAAGCATATACCAAGCTCTAAAAAAACGTCTACTCTAAAAAAAAGAGTAAAACACAATCAAGTATTTTCCCGCAGCTCTGTATGGAAGAGACAAATTCCATAGACTTGTTCTGCACCTCCTTTTTTGAGCGCTGCCGCACAGCTATCCATGGTTGAGCCTGTGGTATACACATCATCAAATAAAATCACCTGCTTTGGTACCGGCATAGTACACACAATACGTCCTTCAAGATTTGTCTTGCGCTCTTGACGATTGAGCTTTTTTTGCACCGGTGAAGGCAGGCGTTTGAGGCATCTTTTTACCGGCGGGACCGTAGTCGTACGATACGAGCGCAGTCTTTCAAGACAACGCGCCAGATATTCAATCTGATCCCAGCCGCACTGTTTTATTTTTCCATGACGCGGTGGAACCGGTACTAAAAATGGTTTTGCTAAAGGCTCGGAAAATAAAGTACCTGCTTCAATTATCCTTTCTGTAAGAAAATTCCCCACCGCCGTCATTTCTCTAAACTTATAGGCGGTTAATAACCGTTGGTAGCGGCCAGTGTAAGGATACAAACAGATATTTTTATCAAAACTGTGGACTGTTTCTTTGTTTCGACATTCCATACAATAAGTATGCTCAGAAATAAGGAGTCGTCCGCATAAAGCGCACCGGTTCTCTGAAGGTATTACAAAAAGCTGCGCACAATCAGCACATAAACCATAGGCAGCTTCACCGGTATCTAAAAGCATGGTCCCGCACATAGCACAGCCTGCCGGAAAAAGGCATTCGTGGATAAAGGTAATAATGGTATTCATACGCATACTTGTTATACGGTACTAATGTTGCATTTCGCTTTAATTAAGCAATCACTTTTTTTCAGTTTAGCTCATTTTTCCCTACTGTCGATTACATGAGCAGCAGAGTCTTTGCGGCTACCTTTCATCCTGCTGATGTTTTTCTCTATAGTTCTTGCAAAAGGGTAAAAGTAGTTGCTTTTGCCCTTGCCTGAGAGTATCTCAAGTATTGACAAAAGATTCTAATTACTCTATATTCTTACTATTCCGCTAGGTAATAAACTTAGGGTAAAAAAGAACAAGGAGAAACAATGAAAAGATTATTAATTATGGTGCTGGCATTAGTGGTAAACGGTACCCTTGTCTTTGCGAGAGCAACACAGGAAGAAAGCGCTGGAAAGACGGTAGTAAAGCTGGGAGTCATGGGGGAAGAGTTGAAACCTGCGTGGCGCGCCGCTGGAGCCGCATTGGAGAAGGAAGGCATTACGATTGAATTTGTTACCTTCAGTGATTATGCGATACCGAACCGGGCGTTGGCTGAAGGAGAAATTGATCTTAACTCCTTTCAGCATGATGCGTTTTTACAAAACGAGATTAAAAACCAAAAATATGAGCTTTCGGCAATCGGCAATACGGTGATTTTCTTTTTGGGTGTCTATTCTCACAAGATCAAAAGCTTGGACGAGTTGAAAGATGGTGATACCGTAGTAATAATGAATGATGCGACGAACGGTGGACGCGCCCTTAAAGTACTCGAAGCAGCAGGAGTTTTTACACTTGATCCTTCAAAAGGCAATACGCCGACTATTCGGGACATCATAGCTAATCCGAAAAATATCAAGATAGTCGAAGTGGATGCATCGCAGACATGGCGGACTCTGGATGATCCTCAGGTAGCTGCAGCAGTGATCAACTCGAATTTTGTTGTGGATGGTGGCGGCGTACCTGCTCGGGATGCGATTTATATCAAACCAATTGATAAAGAAGGAGACAAACCCTACATAAACATCGTGGTAGCTCGTACGAAAGATAAGGACAATCCTCTTTACAAAAAAGTTGTTGCTGCATTTCAGACCGATACGGTTGCAAAAGTCGTTACTGATGAACCGCCGCTTCAAGGAACTGCTCTGCCGGCTTGGTAATGCATAAACCGGGGGAGGTAGATAACTATATCTGGACACTCCTGGTTTATTGAGTATAATTTTCCTAATACTATGATTCAGCTAAAAAATATTACTAAAACATTTCACACTGATCATGTTCTTCATGCGGTAAAAGATGTATCGTTGCGCATAAACGATGGTGAAATATTCGGCGTTATCGGATTTTCCGGTGCGGGTAAAAGTACGCTGGTGCGCTGCATCAACCTTTTGGAACGTCCCGATAAGGGAGAAGTGTGGATAGATGATCAAAACCTGATGCTTTTACCGGATGCAAAACTTCGTTCAGCCCGCAAAAAAATTGGTATGATATTCCAGCATTTTAATCTGTTTCGTTCTCGCACGGTTGGAAGCAACATTGCGTTCCCGCTCAAATACAGTACAATGGCAAAAGAAGCGATAGCTGCCCGCGTCAAGGAACTTCTGGATTTTGTCGGGCTTGCGGATAAGGAATTCAGTTACCCCTCGGAACTGTCAGGCGGACAAAAGCAGCGGGTCGGTATTGCGCGCGCGCTTTCTTCAAACCCTTCAATACTCTTGTGTGATGAAGCCACCAGCGCTTTAGACCCCCAAACCACCGGTGCGATACTGGCGCTGCTTAAAACATTAAACAAAAAACTCGGTATTACGATCATAATTATTACCCATGAGATGCAGGTTATTAAAGCTATCTGTAACCGGGCGGCGGTAATGGATCAGGGGGTTGTCATAGAAGAAGGCTCTGTTTTTGATCTTTTCTCAAATCCTCAACAGAAAATTACCAAAGATTTTATCGCTACGACATCGCATCTTTATAAGATTTACGAACTTTTGGCGGAAGATTCGCCTCTTGTCAGGCTCAGCCCCGGTCAAATCCTCGCTCACTTTAGTTATCGAGGGCGGCATGTGGTCGAAGCTCTTATTTCAAAAGCGTCAATACAATTCAAGGTAGAACTCAACATCATTTTTGGCGATCTCGATATAATTCAGGAAACACCGCTGGGAGGTCTCATAATCATTCTGGATGGAGAGGTTGCGGCACTCAAGCGGACTATTGCATGGTTTGGCGAAAATGGCGTACAAGTGGAGGTACTTAAACATGCATGCTCTTCTTAGACGTATCATGCCGAATGTGCTTGAGCGTTTCCCTGAACTGCTTTCAAGTTCTCTTCAGACACTACAGATGATACTGATAACCAGCCTTATTTCCTTTGTGTTTGGCATTGTGTTTGCGGTACTGCTGACCGTAAGCAGAAAAGGGGGTATTCTTGAAAATATTCCACTGTGGACGATCGTGGACAAGATTATTAACTTTTTCCGGTCCGTGCCGTTCATAATCCTCATTGCCCTCCTTATTCCGGTAACACGCTTTTTAGTAGGTACTGCTATTGGGATGCGGGGCGCTATCCCTCCCTTGATATTCGGCACTGCGCCTTTTTTTACCCGTCAGATGGAAAGCGCCCTCGCCCAGATAGACGCCGGTTCGATTGAAGCTGCACAATCAATGGGCATAAGCCCGCTGGGAATCATTATGCGGGTATACCTTAAAGAAAACATCCCCGGTATTATTCGCGGTATTACGATCACGATCATAAGCCTTATTGGACTGACTGCCATGGCAGGGGCTGTAGGCGGCGGCGGGCTGGGGGATTTTGCCATCCGGTATGGCTACCAGCGCTATCAAACTGATATAACGATTGTTACGGTACTCATTTTGATACTGCTGGTCTCAGTGGTGCAAGGGTTGGGTAATTTTCTTGCCAAAAAAACAAGCCACTAACACCGGCGGAGGAAATGGCTGGCGCTGCCTCAGCCGCTCATCTCCGTATGATCTGCAATGAAGAACGGCTTTTTTAGCGTTTCCCTTACCGTCAAGGAAAAAGGGATTTTCAAAGCATGCTGGGACTTTAACCGCTGGGCAGAGGACTGTCCTTGAAAAGGCTATGCAGAGTTCTAAGATTATGCTTGATTGTATTAAAGGAGTGTACCATGCCGTATACCAGTAAACGGACCGCAGGATTTGAAGAATCAGTTATCCGCAGAATGACACGAGTAGCCCTTGAACAGGGGGCTATAAACCTTTCTCAGGGCTTTCCGGATTTTGATCCGCCGCAAGCCCTCACCCGCGCCTTGGCGGAAAGCGCCGTACAGGGACCGCATCAATACGCTATTACCTGGGGAGCGGCTCATTTTCGGGCGGCTCTGGCGGAAAAACAGCGGCGCTTCATGGGACTCCCGCTTGAGGCGGATAAACACATCACCGTTACCTGCGGTTCTACCGAAGCTATGATGGCTGCCATACTGAGCGTCGTTAATCCGGACGACAAAGTAGTCGTCTTTTCCCCTTTCTATGAAAATTACGGTGCAGATACGATTCTTTGTGGTGCGGAGCCGGTCTATGTGCCGCTTGAGCCGCCGGATTTTGACTTTGATCGTGAACAACTGCGCGCCGCTTGTGCGGGGAATGCCCGCGCGCTGATACTCTGTAACCCTTCCAATCCGACAGGGAAGGTCTTTACGCAGGAGGAACTCCAGTACATCGCATCTTTGGCGGAAGAATTCGATCTGTGGGTCATCACCGATGAAGTGTACGAACATATTGTCTATGCTCCGGCAGAGCATAGTTATTTTGCCTCGCTTCCGGGTATGGCAGAGCGGACAATCACCTGTAGTTCATTGTCTAAAACGTATTCCATTACCGGTTGGCGCCTTGGTTACACCATAGCCAGCGAAGAGGTTACCAGCGTTATCCGCAAGGTTCACGACTTTCTCACGGTGGGAGCGGCAGCCCCTTTACAGGAAGCGGCGGTATGCGCGCTGAATTTCCCCCAATCGTATTACGATGAATTGCGAGCTTTGTATACCGGCAAGCGCGATTTGTTTCTCAGCTTTCTTGACCACGCAGGCTTACCCTACACCCGTCCGGCAGGGGCTTACTATGTATTGGTAGACATTGGGGATTTTGATAAGCATGATGATACCCGATTCTGTGAATGGCTTGCCCGTGAAGTAAAGGTCGCTGCGGTTCCCGGATCAAGTTTTTTCCGCGAGCCGGTTCATACCCTGATACGTTTCCATTTTGCCAAAAAAGACGAAACCCTTCGTGCCGCCGGAAAACAGCTCTTAGCGCTTAAAGCTATCTGGGCGGAACGAGGTTACCATACTTGACCTGCTCCAACGAAGGCAACAAAGGCTTTCGTCTCTATCACCGGTGATAGTGCCGTTAGCGCTAGCGATAGTGGTGTTATCGCCGGTGATAGTGTTGTTATCGCTAGCGATAGTGTTGTTATCGCCGGTGATAGTGTCGTTATCGCTAGCGATAGTGTCGTTATCGCCGGTAATGGTACGGCTCTGATCATGCGTCTTGCTTCTGCCTCCGAGGTCTGACCTATTTGCGAAGTCTGTCCTATTTGCGTGTCCCTGCCTTCGAGGTCTGACCTATTTGCGAAGTCTGACCCTGCCTTCGAGGTCTGTCGAGGTCTGACCTACTTGCGAAGTCTGTCCCTACCTCCGAGGTCTGTCCTTACCTCCGAAGTCTGTCCCTGCCTTCGAGGTCTGTCTTACTTGCGAAGTCTGACCTGCCTTCGAGGTCTGTCCCTGCCTTCGAGGTCTGACCTGCTTGCAAGGTCTGACCTGCCTTCGAGGTCTGTCTTACTTGCGAGGTCTGACCTACTTGCAAGGTCTGTCCTGCTTGCGAGGTCTCGACTATGGAAGCTGTGCCTCCGAAGTCTGTCCTACTTGCGAGGTCTGACCGTGCCTGCAAGGTCTGACCTACTTGCGAGGTCTCGACTATGGAGCTTGATTGAAGCAAGATGAGCGGCAATTACAAAAAAGGGGGCAAGGAAATTTTTCCTGCCAGTTTCTTAGTGAGCATTGCTGTTTTGCAGCGCAAGGGCTTCTTCAGAACTTATTCTTTGCATGAATATGCTGGCGCCTATACCGGGGAGCAGTTCGCCGCGCATCTCAAGGGTATCGTGAGCAAAACGCTTACCGTCTGCCGGACGAAACGTTATTTTACATTGATACATACTGCCGTGTTCCGGGTCAATGACGTTGCCTCGTATCCATTGACCGGGTTTATCCATAATTAAACCGAAAATCCACGGTGTGCCAATGACCTTCATTTTATTTACCGCGCCGACTACCGGAAAGCCTTTATAGGTATCCTTGCATTTCAGCGCAATCTGTTCAGGCGGCACTACCGGTGAAAAAAGTAGCTTGCCTAACAGTTTATCGCCGGACTGGTACATCTGCCAGACTGCGTTTATTGCGCCGGTTTTGCTGTCAACGCCCAGCCAATACCCCTCCGCCGGATCAAGAGCAAAACAAAAGCAAACGGCAACCACCAAATCAAACATAAAGAAAATCTTCTTCATAAACCTCTATGCTCCTTCTTAAAAAGAATATTTCAGCCCCGCGTACACAAAACTATTATCACGGTACTGCCCTAATTCGCCGTCTTCGTCGCCGCCAAAAATACCGCCTGAAAGTTCAAAGGAAAGCGCATCTTTAGTCCATACCAGCCCCGGCATGATCAAAAAATCCTTGTCCTCTATACCCCATACCGCAGCCGCCTTTAATTCAAGCTCGTCTCGCAGAAATTTCTTGGAGATATTCGCGGTTATTCGGCTTTTACTTGCCGTGGTCTCAGCCTCTATGTCGCGAGGATTCGCTTGGTTATTGATTTTGTCGTTAAAGAGCCGGATCATCCCCGTGCCTTGGAGGTTGATATTGATGCCGGCTATAATATCCCGATCAAAGCCCAAAGACCAAGCGAGGAAGGGGTTGTATACATTCGGCTTGTCGCCCTTCATATCCGCGGTGAAATGCGCCGCAAACTCAGCGCGCACGTTAAAACCGGCAAGCACCTGCGCATAATCGGCGCCAATCTGGTGAAACCAGTTATACGCATACCGCAGAGCAAGCAGCGACGGACTGATTAGAGGAGCGGGTCTGGGCAAAAGACCGTAGTAATACTGAATACCCAGATCGGTTGACCCAATAGTCGTGGTAAACCGGGCGCCCGCCTGCATATACCGTATGGTCTGGGTATCAGGCTGGGTAATCTTAAAAGTCTGACCGCCTTGCTCCGCCATGCTTATCAGCACAGATAGTTCTTTCATTTGCGCCGGCTGCCAGCGACCCTCCGTAGCAAAGCTGTGTCCGGCAAACCACGGTACAAAAACCGCTTCGGCTTTGGTGAAAGAACCGAAGTTGTACGAAAAATGCAAAAGGGGGCGCGCAATTTTCATGCCTGCCGGATCGCCCATGCCGGACAAGTCCGAATAGTCAAGCGGATTGATCACATCAAGGGGACCCATGCTGTCGGCTTTGCCCCAGGTGAGCTTGCGCAGACCGGCTTCGATGTCGAAGCCGCCGTAGTAGGCGCGCAGATAAGCTTCGTCAAGCTCTACCGGAGAGGCAGCCGTTTTGTCATCAAAAGTCGGCTTGAGCTTTAGTTTTATCAGCGCATCGGCATACGCGCTCTCGACCTTGAGGCTCACTGTGCCGGAGAAGACATCGCCGAGCTTGACCCGCGCGGCATCGTCCTCCCCCCAGTCTTTCACAAAGCCTGTGATACCGGCTGAGACAGAGCCGCCCAGCGTTACCGGGGAAGCTGCGGCTGCCGCTGCCAAACCGCCCTCTGATTCAAAGCCGAACCCGAAGCTCGAATCGCCGGCGCTTGAGTCAAAGCCAAAGCCTGCGTCCGCGCCGCTTGCAAAACCGCCCTCTGACTCAAAGCCGGCTTGTGAATCTGCCGTGCCTGCCCCCGCGCTGCCGCCGGCGTCAAAGTCAAGAGCAGAATCGTCAGTGGGGGCGTCTTGACCGAAAGCAGGGGCGCTCAAGATGAGCAAAGCTGCATATATAAACGTGCCGCACAAGCGCACAGCTCCAGTGTCGAAAAACTTCATCGCGCCCTCCCGGTTTCAAGGTACCGGGCGGTGAAAACCCCGTCCGGTATGGGATCATCGTATTTCATTATCTCAATGGTAATCGTGGTCGACGTGCCGGTGGCGATGGTCGTCATCTTTGTTACCGTGGGGGTGAGCCTGCCCTGTATATTCTTGACCGCGGCGCTCTCCAGCACCTTTGCCAGCGCGCCTTTTTTGTCGTAAAGTTCGATTCGGTAACTTATACCGTTTGCTTTATCTATCCATTGAATCATCTTGCTGTACTGGTAAGCGCCGTCTTTAGGCACGGACTCGATCACATAGCAGAGCGTACCGTTCAGGTTTTCCTCCCTTTGGATTCGGTGCGTATCCAAAGCGCTGTCGCGGCTTGAAGAGGCAATATCATCGTAGGAGAGGTCTGTCCCCATAAAACTGCCTGACCCTTCCGAGGAATCAATGCGGCGCACTTTTCCCAATGACGGCAGGAATATCCACTGGTCGTTCTTGCCATTTTTGTTCTCCATGGTCAAAAAGCGGGTGCCTGCGACCGATGCAGGACTTTGGAAGACAATTATGGTTCGAGAGCCGTCCGGACCGTCTTTTGAATACTGGTCTATGAGCCGCTCGCTTGTTCTGCCGTCTTTTGCGCTCAACACCATGCGACTGCGCGAAGAGACCGTATCCGCCTTGATGCGGTCTCGTGAAGCTTTGACTATTGCCGCCGCATCCTGCGCAGAGGCGGACACGGTGCAAACAACGGCGACAAGCGCCGCCACTACAATCTTTTTCATAAAAACTCCTTCTTTCCGTAAAAATAATAGGTCAGACCTCGACTTTACTAAGTCAGACCTCGGACTTGCTCAGTCAGACCTTGAACTTACTCAGTCAGACCTCGACTTTGCTCAGTCAGACCTTGAACTTGCTCAGTCAGACCTCGACTTTACTAAGTCAGACCTCGCTCTTTATAGGTCAGACCTCGACTTTACTAAGTCAGACCTCACCCTTACTAAGTCAGACTTTGAACTTGCTCAGTCAGACCTCGGACTTTACTAAGTCAGA
>JAISMB010000032.1 GCA_031276945.1 Spirochaetaceae bacterium
GCGGTCAAGAACCCGCATAAAATACTGTACGCATGGGCGGATAATCCGCAGGATCGCCAGCTTTACAAGAGCGAGGGCTTTCAGGCTCTTCCCTTTCGGCATGTATGGTGAGCTACAAAGGGGTGTGGGGGGTCTTGGGAATTTAGCGGTCTACGTCCGGGGCGCTTTCTGGAGCAGGATCGGGCAGGGGACCGACGGGGTGTTGGATGCGCTCTATTGAGACGGCTTTTCCGCTCTCGCTGATCTCGATCAAGACTCCTTGCAATGCCGGTTTATCGACAGCTTCTTTTGTCCAATCAGGAATACCGGTTATATAATTGGTAATGCGCTCTTGTACATCAACGCCGCCGACCGAAAGCTGGCTTCCGGTGCGTCCGGCATCGGTAATAACGGCAGTGCCGCCGGACAGTATGGCTGCATCTGCTGTCTGAACGCGGGTATGAGAACCGATAACGGCGGAGCATAGACCGTCAGCAAGGCTGAACAGAATACGTTTTTCAGCGGTTGTTGTGGCGTGAAAATCAAGCACTATGTAAGGAGTTTCCTGCCTGAGCCGTTCACACAGGAGCGGAGCTTCAATGAAAGGATTATTTCCGTGCATCCTGATAAAACCACTCTGCCCTATCAGGACAGCCACGGCAATTTTTTTATCACCAATCCGGTAGATGCGCGAGCCGTAGCCGGGCGCTTCATAGTTAAGATTGACGGGGCGCAGGACATAGTGGATATGCTCAATATTTTCAACCAAATCTTTCTTAAAGAAAGAACATTCTCCGCAGGTAAGCACATGAGCGCCTAATTTATGCAGATATGAAGCATGGTTGCGGCTTAATCCATTAGCGCCGGTAACACCGTCTGCACCGGCAATAACAAAATCCGGTTCCTTTTGCTGCCGCAGCTCTTTGATCCCTTTCTTGAAAGCAAATATGCCGGCACGACCAACTATTTCTGCAACGTATAAAATTCGCATAAAAGCATACTACCAAAAAACTATGAAAAATGATAGGGTTAAGTACGAAGTAGTATATATCTTTGCCTGACGAGGTCAGCGCTGATAAAGGAGTAAGGTTTGTGACAGCTATTACAAATTATAATGAAAATACTTCAAATTACGAGCTGTTTTGTTTTTTGTATGAAGCTATTATAAACAGGGAGGTAACGACTTTTTTACAGTTAAAAGCTCTTGCAGCCCCGGTCCTGAAAGATAAACGGGTATCGCCGGTTATCATGAAAGCTTTTGAATTGATAAAGCGGCTTTACTGGGGCTTCTTTGCGAATATTCTTCCCTCGAGCCACAAGAAGTTATGGCATGAAGTCGTTATACCGGATCCGCAGTTTCCGTATGCCGGCGATCTCAAGCGTACTATCTCCATATCGAATCTCTATGTTGCGATGATGGATATTCACGGCTACACTAAGTTTTGTCAGAATACCCGCAACAATTTGTCCATGCTGCACAATTTCGATAAGACCATCAATAAAGAAATCAGAAATATTGCCGTCTACTTTAATGCCGAGTGCCGCAGGGAAGCCGGCGATGAGATAGTGCTTGTTGCAGCTTCTGCAAACGATGCGCTCAGTGCAACTCTCGGTATCATGGACTATTTTGCAAAGACCAATATACTCAACAATCCTGAGATTCCAACCCAAAGAACCGGCAACTCTCTGGCTTTGCCGACCTTCGCAATATCAGCAGGTATAGCCGGCGGCAATACCACCATTCCCCTCATCATCACCGAACAGGGCGATTTATCAGGCTTTTTGCTGAACACCGCCGCACGGCTTCAGGCTCATGCCAACAGCTTATCCTCTCACGATGCACGCCTCATGGTTACTAAACAAGTGCAGATGAATTTTAAGAAAGAGAATACCAGTCAGGAAGCACAGAGTTTTATCTTCCAAAGAAACCTGCTCTATTTCTTCGACACCGGCATCATAGAATTCAAAGGCGTTATGCTGCCGACCTGCGAGGTGGTTTTTACGGAACATGACCAGTATAAACAGCACCTGAGTGCCGAAATGTCCCAGCTCTTCAATTCCGTGCGTTCAGCGCTGTGGGAGCAGCAGATATTCAACGATTTGATGAAACTGATTGTTAAATCGGTTACGGTCATGCCTGCTTTCCGCATCAAGCTCAAAGAGCCTATTCTGTATATGACCGTCATCACCAACGAATCGATTATATCCCTGTGCCAAAAAGCTGAAAAATCCTATGCGATGGATGAAGATTACACCTATGCCCTGATGATTTTGCATGAATTCGCCGCCCTACTCGAACAGATTCCGCACTACGATCATCTGATTTTGGATTACCTCAAGGGTATAACCGACCGCTACGATTTTATTCTTAAACTGTATCAGGAATTTATTGACAAGGAGATTGATGCAAAGGCGCATCGCATCTTTTACGGTGATAATTTGAAAGCCTACTATGAGGCAAAGAAAGCTGTTGAGACGTTTAATTGGCTTATGAGTATGGGGCGGGTAAGCGCTGAAATTCCGCAAAAGCGGGTCTTGTGGTACAACCTTATCCATCAGCACAAAGACGAAATGGTTTTCACCCCCTATTCAGGGAAAAAGTGAGGGGCGAGGTCTGACCGTTAAAGAGAGGAGGGCTGTCCTATGAAGGGGCGAGGTCTGGCTTATAAAGAGCAAGGGCTGACTTATGAAAAGCAAGGTCTGTCCTATGAAGGGGCGAGGTCTGACCGTTAAAGAGAGAAGGGCTGACTTATGATGTGAGAGTGCCGCATCTCAGAGCGGAGACTCCCGCATCTTTCAGGCGGGACTCCCGCATCTCTATTGAAATTTAAGAGGATGTCTATGGAATACTATCTTGCTATTGATATTGGGGCTTCGAGCGGACGGCATATCGCCGGCTGGCTTGCAGAGGGAAAACTCCATACCAAAGAACTCTACCGGTTTGAAAACCGACTCGTACAGAAAAGCGGGCGCTTGTTTTGGGATATTGAGGCGCTCTATGCCGAGGTGTTGAAGGGTTTAGAACGCTGCAACACGCTCAATATGATCCCCGTGAGTGTCGGGATTGACACTTGGGCGGTTGATTTTATCCTGCTGGATAGCGCGGGCGCACGGCTGGGCGAGGCGATCTCTTACCGTGATGCGAGAACCGAGGGCATGGACGCAGCGGTTGAACGCGCCCTGCCTTTCCCCGAGCTTTACCGCAGAACCGGTATACAAAAACAGCCCTTTAATACGATTTACCAGTTGATGGCGCTTAAAAAGCAGGAGCCGGCGCTGCTTGAGCGGGCAGCGGCATTCTTAATGATACCTGATTATCTGCATTATCGTTTGACCGGCATTATCTCGCAAGAATATACCAACGCATCAACGACCGCTCTGCTCAACGTGCAGACCAGAGACTGGGATACGGATATTATAGAGACGCTGGGGTTTCCGGCGCATCTGTTTCAGCCGCTCAAGAGGGCAGGGCAGAAACTCGGCGTCTTTTCCGCGGCGGTCCGTGCGCAACTGGGCTTTAGCGCTACGGTTATTCTGCCGGCAACGCATGATACCGGCAGCGCTTTTGTTGCAGTGCCGGCTGTGAATGCCGCAGAGTCGGTCTATCTTTCAAGCGGCACATGGAGTTTACTGGGCATTGAAAGTGCCTCTCCTCTCCTCACGGATGCAGCGCGGGACGGGAATTTTACGAACGAAGGGGCTTACCAGAGCAAGTACCGGTTTCTCAAAAACATTATGGGTTTATGGATGATTCAAGCGGTGCGCCATGAGCTTGAGAGTCCGTATTCTTTTTCAGCGCTGGCAGAGATGGCGCAGGAGGCGACAAGCAGCGCGCTCTTTGCGGTGAATGACCCGCGTTTTCTTGCGCCGCAGAGTATGCGTGCCGCAATACAGGATATATGCCGCGAGACAGGGCAGCAGGTGCCAAAGAGTATAGGCGAGATTATGCTCTCTATATACCGCAGTCTTGCCGCCTGCTACCAGCAAGGGCTTGCCGCGCTTGAAAATATTACCGGCAAAACCTTTCGCGCTTTGCATATCGTGGGGGGCGGGAGTAAAGATGCGTATCTGAACGAGCTGACAGCGCACGCAACAGGCTTGCCGGTCCATGCCGGTCCTGTCGAAGCTACGGTTATTGGCAATCTGTGCGTCCAAATGATCAGCAGCGGAGTCTTGCCGGATTTAGAGACAGCACGAAAGATCATTGCACAAAGCTTTGACCTTTGGCGCTTCCCTTCAGACGGCTCTTTAAGAAAAGACTGTTTTTAAGCTTTTTGCACCCGCGCGGCGCTCTCATAATGTTTCGCTTTATCTAAAGGAGGTTCTTATGACGAATACGAATGTACTGATGTTTGTAGGTATGGGGTGTTATCTTTTGGTGATGATCCTCATTGGTTTTTGGTATACGCAGCGGAGTAACAGCGATCCGGAAGAGTATTTTCTGGGAAAACGCAAATTAGGTCCATGGGTAACCGCCTTGAGCGCGGAAGCTTCTGACATGTCAGGCTGGCTTTTGATGGGCGTGCCGGGGCTTGCCTACTTCACCGGCATGGCGGAGGCGTTTTGGACTATCCTCGGTCTTGCCCTCGGAACGGCGGTCAACTGGCATATTGTTGCGCGACGGCTTCGTGTCTACTCCCAAACAACGAAAGCTATCACCGTGCCGCTCTTCTTCAGTACGAGATTCCACGACAAAAAACATATTTTGATGACCATCGCCGCAACCATTATTCTCGTCTTTTTTTCCATATATACAGGAGCTCAGTTTGTTACCTTCGGCAAGCTCTTCCACTATGTCTTGGGAGTCCCGCAGTACTATTCGGCAATGGTTATTACCGGTGCGGTGGTGCTTTTGTTCTACACCTTAACCGGCGGGTTTTTGGCAGTCTGCATGACCGATCTTATCCAAGGGTTCCTGATGTTCGGCGCTTTGATCCTCGTGCTTACTGTTGCGCTTGTCCACTCAGGCGGGATGAGCGGAATTGTAGAACGGCTCAGCGATTTCCCCCAGTTCCTCTCCATTTTTGGTCTTGCTGTGCCGGTTGATAGCAGCGGCGGCGCATCCGCTGTGCAAGCCGTGATTAACGGCGTCCCACAATTCATCGACGGCGGTCCTTATGCGCCGCTTAACATTGTTTCCTGCCTTGCCTGGGGGCTGGGGTATTTTGGCATGCCTCAAGTGCTGATACGGTTTATGGCTATTCAAAGTCCTGCAAAACTCAAACAATCAAAGTATATTGCGATAATCTGGTGCTTTATCTCGCTTGCCGCGGCGCTTAGTCTGGGTTTAGTCGGGCGCACCCTGTTTCCGACCCTGTTTAACACGGCTGCGGCTGCGGAAAATATTTTTATCCATCTCTCAATCCAATTCTTTCCCTCCCTTATCGCCGGTCTGGTGCTGTCCGGTATTCTTGCCGCGACCATGAGTTCCGCGGATTCGTATATGCTTGCGGTCTCCTCATCGCTGGCAAACGATCTGTTCAAAACTGTTCTCAAAAAAGATGCCAGTAAAAAGGAAGTTTTGCTGGTCGCCCGCATTGCGATTCTGATTGTTACGATTTTCGGTGTGATAGTCGCCTTGTCCGAGAACAGTTCTATCTTTCGGATCGTCTCTTATGCTTGGGCGGGACTGGGGGCGGCTTTTGGACCGCTTATTCTTTTTGCTCTTTTTTGGAAGCGCACGACCTTGGAAGCTGCTGTTGCGGGCATGCTTTCAGGCGGTATTATAGTCATCCTGTGGAAAAATCTGATAAGCAAGATGGGGGGTATCTTTGCCATTTATGAGCTGCTTCCTGCTTTTATCGTCTCCTGCCTGATAATCTTTGTGGTAAGTCTGCTGACGCCTGCTCCATCCGCTGCGGTTCAAAAAGAATTTGATCAGGTAAACTCACAATCCGCGCTCTGATCGCTGAGGCAAGACTGCTGCAACTCCACTCAGAGACTCCCGCATCTTATAGGTCAGACCTCGCTCCTTTTTTAGATCGGATCTTCCCTTCTTTAAGTCAGACCTCTGCATCTCTGAGGCGAGACTGCCGCAAGTCTCAGTCGGGACTCCCGCATCTCTGAGCTGAGACTCCCGCATCTCTCGGTCGACTCCCGCATCTCTGGGCTGAGACTGCCGCATCTCTCAGGCGAAACTCCCGCATCTCTGAGCTGAGACTGCCGCAACTTTTGGAGGCGAGGTCTGACTTAGGGCGTGTCGTCTGGAAAGGAAGGTAGATAGGACAGACCTCGCCGTCAAAACTAAATCAAAATATTGTAATCTAGGGCGTTGCCGCTACTGGCACATTGGCGAATGCTGTCCGTAATAATTCCTGAGTGTAGGGGTGATGAGGGTGTTCTATGATCTTGCCGGCAGCGCCCGCCTCAACGACAACGCCTTCCTTCATAATGAGAAGGTAATGGCAGAGGTTGCGGACTATACGCAGATCGTGGCTGATAAACAGGTAAGATAACCCGCGGCGTTTTTGTAAGTCTTTGAGGAATGAAATAACTTGAAACTGTATGCTCCGGTCAAGGCTTGAGGTCGGCTCGTCAAGCACCAGTATTTCAGGCTCGAGGACTAAACTGCGGGCAAGGGCAATACGCTGGCGCTGACCGCCTGAAAATTCATGCGGGTAGCGCGGGAGAAAATCCGGCTCAGCCATGCCGACTTCCTTGAGCGCAGCCATGACTCGCGCCTGCCTATCCGCTTTCGTCCCAATCCGGTGTATGATTAAGCCTTCTCCCACAATCTCTTCAATAGTCATGCGCGGGCTTAAAGAACCGTACGGATCCTGAAAAATAATTTGAATGGAACGGCGTAAAGGTCTCATGTTCTTTTCGCTGAGGCTTTGAATCTCTGTGCCGCCTATACTGATCGTGCCGGCAGTGCTTTTTTCCAGCTTGAGCAGGGCTTTCCCCAATGTGCTTTTGCCTGAGCCGCTCTCTCCAACTACACCGACTGTCTGCCCCCGATACAGGTTCAAGCTTATGCAGTCAACTGCCTTCACAGAGCCGACTGTCTTGCGGAAGACACCGCTCTTTATGGGGAAATAAACTTTAAGATCACTTACCGAGGCAACAATGGGAGCGCTTGGATCAGCATCTGGTGTCTGTTCATGGACAGTGGCGCTTATAAGCGCTCTGGTGTACGGTTCTTGTGGCTGTGCGAAAAGCGCTGCTGTGGCGTTGGTTTCAACGATAAAACCATCCTTCATAACCGCAACCCTATCAGCCATACGCCTGACGAGCTCAAGGTCGTGAGTAATGAAGAGAATGGCAATACCCATGTCTTTTTGCAGCGCCTTGAGCAAATGTAAAATCCTTTCCTGCACGGTTACATCAAGGGCGGTGGTTGGTTCATCGGCAATAAGCAGTCGGGGATTATTGAGCAGGGCAAGGGCAATCATTACCCGCTGCCGTTCGCCTCCTGAAAGCTGGTGCGGGTAAGCGCCGAGCCTCTTTTGCGGATCGCGCAAGCCCACGCGCTCAAGCCACTGTATAATAACCTGCTTTGCCGCATTCTGTGCCAGCCCTTGATGCAGGAATAAAGACTCTGCAAGCTGTTTTTCTATGGTATGCAGGGGATTAAGGCTCGTCAGCGGTTCTTGAAAGATCATGCCTATGCTACTGCCCCGTAAGCGCTGCACCTGTGCGTCTTTCATGCGCAGAATGTCTTTTCCTTCAAAGAGTACTTCCCCGTGAGGGTACTGTATGTGTCTGCCGTCAAGGAGACGCAACAAAGCCTGCGCGCTCACGGTTTTCCCAGAACCGCTTTCTCCGACAAGCGCAAAGGTTTCCCCGGCATCTATATAAAAATCTATGCTATGAACAACTTCTTTTGTTCCAAACGCAACGCTCAAGCTGCGATATTCAACCAAATGCGTAATGCTCACCTCTTGAAAAGAGCATAAAAAGATAGGCAGGGAAAATCAAGGGTAGGTCAGACCTGGAAAATCAAGGGTAGGTCAGACCTCACCTTCAAAAATAAATAAAAATATTTTGCTCTAAATTAAAGCAAAACGCACAGTCAGTCCCATTATAGGTATTATGTCTAGTCATAATTTGCCCAGAGGGCTTACAGACCAAGGTCTGACTTATCACGTTACTTCGGAAGTCAACCGGTACGCTTTTGAATTACAGCCAGATGAAATGAAAAAACTCTTTCTCACCGTGATTGAAGAAGCTAAAGCCTCCAAAAGCTTCAAGTTTAAGCTGTGGAACTTCTGCATCATGGATAATCATTTCCACTTTCTCATTACGCCTGAAAAAGGGCAGAGTCTCTCTGATATATTGAAATGGATCAAGATGGTTTTTGCTATCAGATGGAATAAAAAGCATAATAAGACTGGTCATTTCTGGGGGGACAGGTTTTATTCGCGCGATATAAAGGATGAGAAGGACTTTTGGAACGTCTATAATTACATAGATCAAAATCCAGTTGCAGCAGAATTAGTACAGAAGCCTGAAGACTGGCAGTACAGCGGCGCCTACCATCGGGAACACAGTATTGTCAGCATTATCTCGCTGGTAACTGACACAGCTTGAAGGACAGACCTCAAGCTTCTCTTATAAAGACCCCGCCCTTACACGGTCGACAGTGATCAGTGGATCGTGATCAGATTTTCCCTTAACAACACAAGGACTAGCCACTTGCCATTAATCACGAGCCACTTTGAAGCAGAGTGGGACGGACCTCGCCCTCTGAACCGACATACGACATAGGTCAGACCTTGTAAGCAGGGTAAGGCATGCTTTAGGGCGGTGCAATGCAAAGCTAGAGTCGAGGCACAACGTAGCCTTACGTTGTGCCAGATAAAACAGTTAGACTTGCGGCTCTTGAGAGGTGAGAATACTATTCTTTTTGGCAATCTCTTCCTGAATTGCGATAATTTCTAAGAGCGTTGCTTTAACCTCCGGCGTGTCAGCGTTTATACTCTCAATCTTCTCTTCAATCAGCAGCCGGTGTACCGTCTGCCCTAACTGCGCTATCAATTTTTTCTCTTGTGCTTGCAGTTGTTTAATTTCTATGGCAGTTAGACCTTTTTCGCTCAGGTTTTGCGCTTTCTCAGACACTTTAGTCATGAAATCTTTTGATGCCGCCCATCCTTTTTCACCTATTTCGCTCAAGTCTTGCGCTTTTTCACCCATTTTAGTCATAAAGTCTTTTGACGCTGCCAACCCTTTTTCACTCAAATTCTGTGCTTTTTCTCCCGTCTTTGATGCTAATTCCTTGAAATTTATCGCCATAAAATCCTCCTAAAAAAATTCTTTTCAGTGAAAACCTGAAAAGTTTGTTACAAAATACGTCTTCTAAAAACCCGGTAATTAATATCGGGAAAAATATTATGGCGGCGTTCTAGTTCCGTAAGCCATTCCATATTAAGATAGCTGCCGCCTAGTGCCTCATAAATAGTGGTAAAATTACGCAAAGAATCGGTTACCTGCCTGCGGGCATAATCGGTATATTCCTGCCGGTGGAGCATTTTTGTCCAATCTGAATTTTGTGCAAGAAGTATCTCCCGCGCGGCTTGGTTCAGTGTACGCTCTTTGATGCCCACCGCATTGGGGAAACGCTCTGCCAATTCGGTCATCCGTATAGTCGCCTGAAGCAAATGTCGGTAAATCCAATCATTAGACGAATCAAGCCATGTTTCTGCATAGCCGTTATTGCCCCATGAAGAGAATTCAGGGGTCATAGTCTGAAAACAGGCGATATTCTGAGTATAGAGATATTCCGCTGCTGTCGCCACGCAGCAATCGGGACTATGCTGGGCAATTTCCCGGAACAGCGCTTCTAAAAAGCAGATACCCTCTGACCAAAAACGCCCAAATTGATCAGCATTCAAGACATAGAGATCAAGGGCATCTTCTGCCATATACTGCTTGATTTCCTGAAATTCATCCAGTCTTGTGGCTAAAAACTCATGCGCATCCTGAGCAGCTTGCCGCGCTGCGGCATCCGGATCATAGAGACCTTGAGCTTTATTGTAGTAACGGTAACCGGTTGACATGCGCGCGCCGTCTGAAGCTTGAAATGCGGATACCAAGTCAGCGGGAAATTCAAAACCAGCATCGCAGTTATGATCGCGATACACAGTATGCTGAGAGAATTGAGGCATATTAAAGTTGCGACCGAGCACAAAAATACCCAAGGGAGTCTTAACCGGATAAAAAATCCCCTTTTGTGCTGGAGGATTCCCTAAAAGAAGACCATGCGTATCAACAATAGTATAAGCAAAATGATAAGCGCGCAAATAAGAATCAAGAGACGGCGTCCAGCTCATCTCCGGCAGAAAAAAACCTTGCGGATAACGCCCAAAGATGGAACGGAAATTGATAATAGCTGTTTCAAACTGCGCCTGAATAGATTCAGGATACGCGGTATAAAAGGGCAGGAAAGCGTTAGTCGCCGTCGTTAAGAGTAACTCTATTGAACCTTTTCTTTGAAAATACTTAAAAGCTTCCAGTATTTTCTTATCGTACTGATGAATGAAACGCTTCTTCTTTTCAGCGACTGCATCACAGAACAACTGCGCTAAGTGCTGCCTGTCAGGGTATCCTGCTGCACGGGTCTGTTCTGCCTGTCCGAATTCTATCTGATGATCAACATAATCAAGATAGCGCTGTATCAGTAATGTATCTTGAAAACTATGGCAGAGCGTTGGTGATAAAACCAAGCCGAGCCGGAATGGCACATGATCCGCTTCAAGGCGGTTGCACAGTTCAAGAAGCGGGAGGTAAGTGTCAGACAGGGCTTCAAAAAACCACTGTTCTTCCATAACACGATCTACTTCTGGGTGCCGGATAAAAGGGGTATGAGCATTGAGAACCAATGAAAAAGTATATCTACCCATAGCAGTCCTAGTGTTCTGTACCGGAACGTGTCCTTCGAGGCACTCTATCTACTTTGTGCAGAATTGGCATAAATTCAGCGCCGGATAATTGTATGAGCGGATTATTATGCGGTATATGAGCCGGGTCAAATAAATTGGGGAGCGTAAAAGGGTCTGATACAATCAGGGTAATCTCTTCCTGTCCACAGCGAGCGCATAAGGCGACTTGAAATGTTCCCTGTTCCGGCGGAAAACTTAGATACCAGGCATTATCTGTTGTCCCTACCGTTATGGTAAAGACTGCTTCTTCTGAAGAAACCGGTATAGGACTAGCTTTAAGATAATAGCCGTCAAAGTTTGGATTATTTTCAAGCATTTCCCGGTCGTGTGATTTCACTTCCCAAAACACAAAAACCCACAAAGGGTCTCGGATCATAATATGAATAAAGGTAATATTGTACTGTGCCGGCAGTGAAACTGCCTTTGGATTATTCTCTTTCAGCAGCTTGGTCTTTTCTATCTCAGTCTCAGTCAAATCATCGCCAGAGGACGGATCTTGCGCAAGGGTTATAAGCTCTTCAATAAGAAATATCCGATCTAAACCGGTCGGTACATCTAAACCCATTAAGTCCGCTAAAGCTAAAAGCTCGTGAGTGGTAAGATGATCCAAATACTGGCGGGTCAGCTTCGAACAAGTATGTTCCATTTAATTATCCAAACCAAGCGTTGCAAGCATAAGGGCTTTAATAGTATGCTTGCGGTTTTCAGCCTCATCCCATACACGGCTTTGCGGACCTTCGATAACCTCCGCGCTCACTTCTTCGCCTTTGACTGCTGGAAGGCAATGTAAAAAAATCGTATCAGAGCGCCCTGTTTTTTCCATAAGCTGCTGGTTTACTTGATACGGTTTAAGCAGGCGCATTCGCTGCGCTTTTTGCGCTTCCTCACCCATGGATGCCCATACATCGGTATACAGCGCATCGGCACCGGCAACTGCGGCAGTATCGGCAGTAATGGTAAGGCGGCTTCCTGAGCTGCTTGCATAGGAATGACCGTGTGCAAGCAGTGCAGGATCGGGATTCAATGACGGCGGTGTAAGAATTGTTAGATGCACTCCCAGTTTTGAACAAATGACTACGAGGGAGCGGGCGACATTATTCCTGCCGTCCCCGATAAAAACAAGGTGTTTTCCGGTACTAGCGCCGCACTGTTCTTCTATAGTAAGAATATCAGCCAAGACCTGTGTCGGATGAAAATCATCTGTAAGTCCGTTGTACACAGGCACGCCGGAATAGTCGGCTAAGATTTGAACGGTTGCCTGCTTAAAACCTCTGAACTGGATGGCGCTAAACATGCGTCCCAGTACCCGTGCCGTATCTTCGAGTGATTCTTTTGCGCCAAGCTGTATATCATCCGTTGAAAGAAAAACCGGATGACCGCCTTCTTCGCCAAATGCCGTCTCAAAAGCACAGCGGGTACGGGTCGACCGCTTCTCAAAAAGCAGAGCCAATGTTTTTCCGGAAAAACGCCTCAAGGCTTCCTTTTGTGCTTTTACCTTTTTTGAAAGTTCCAAAAGATAACGAATTTCTTCCGGTGTATAATCAAGCCATGTCAGCAGTGATCGTCCCTTTAGCATAAATACTCCTTATATGGGGTAGTATAAATCAAAGCATATAAGAGGTCAAGAGAAAGGCGCGCGCTCCCCTTGTGGCGCACGCTTAACCGCGGTTATGCCGCTGCGCTTTGCTCTTCCGTGGTCTGCCCTCTCTCCCTGCATCTCTGGAAAAACTACACATGCAGACCTTGGAACGGGGATTGCAGACCGGCGAATGGAAACTTACAGTTCCGCAGAGAGGGATACTGAGGTCTGTCCTTTTTCTTCCATTCCCGAGGGTTTTGAGTCTACACCCTAGGGTTTTAACTCCACGCCCTAAGGTTTTGAGTCCACGCCCTAGGGTTTTGAGTCCACGCCCTAGGGTTTTAAGTCCACGCCCTAGAGTTTTGAGTCTACGCCCTAGGGTTTTAAATCCACGCCCTAGGGTTTTAAGTCCACGCCCGAGGGTTTTAACTCCACGCCCTAGGGTTTTAACTCTACGCCCTAGGGTTTTGAGTCTACGCCCTAGGGTTTTGAGTCTACGCCCTAAGGTTTTGAGTCCACGCCCGAGGATTTTAAGTCCACGCCCTAGGGGGTGGGAGGTTTGATTGAGTATGAAACCCCTGTAACAAAAAGCGGCAGTCCCGACTGAGAGATGCCGCGCTTTTTTGTCCGCGCCGTTTAGCTGCGGGGTTTTATGTGGTGAAATGGTTTTGCTATCTTGTGCAGCCAGCGGTCAATGAGCAGAGCGATAAACCGGAAGAAGCGCCCGCGGCTCTGTCCATACTTTACCGTAAAATCACGCGCCGCACAAATAAGGGAGTAGTGCATACCGTATTGTTTCTTGAGAAAGTCCCAATGTTTGACGATCCAGACATACAAATCACCTGGTTTGCTGCCCGGAAAGTTTAGTTCTATCCATTCTTGGTGGATAATCTGCATAATAGGACGGTACACATTGCGATACCATGATATGAGCGCATCAGAAAAAGCAATTTCAGTTGCTATGCCTTGGTTTATGTAGTATTTATGCACCAAAATATGGTTGTAAATCACGTCATACTGTCCTGGTGTGCTAAAATCAAGTGTATCATCGCCGGTAAGTTCGCCGAAGCGGGTATTTTCATAAAAAATACTCTTTTCATAATCTATAACCCGTTCCCGCAGTTCGCTCACCGTCATGCCCGGTGTAATGGCAATCTCCGTTGAGAGACTCGTTACATCCGCATCAATACTCTCTACACCCTGAGCTTTAGCAACCGAGACCCGGTGGTTGCCATCACGGACAAAATAAGCGCCGCCTATTTCATAGAGTTGAATCGGCGGCAGGGTAATATCTTTAAGGCGCGCCTGATCAACGCTTTCCCACCGTGAACGCAGGAATTCCTTGCGCGGGAGAAAGGAATTGTTAAAATCACGATACCGTCCTTCACTGCCGACAATGAGAGCTATCGGAACGATCCGCATACCGCGGTATACTTCGCTTTTTGGATTCAGAATAGTCTTTACATCGTTGAATGAAAGCAAGTTATCTTTATCAATATTCATAAAATGCTGTACTTCTGAGAGTATCGCCTTCATGCGTGCGCGGTTAAAATCGTCCTGCGATTGACTGACAATTAACTGATTATCTTCTTCCAAGATTATAGTCCTTCTTTTGTATCAAATACATAGTGGCTATACGCGTTTATTACAGTCGTTTCCTGGTAACGGCTGACGCGTAATTCCGAGAGATCATACAGGTGTATATGACCGTGTATCAGGTAGCGCGGTCTAAAAACGCGCATAAACCATAAAAATGCACTGAAACCCCGGTGGCAGAGGTCCGGTTTATCGTGTATGCCCAAAGGCGGTGCGTGGGTAAGCAGTATATCAAGGTAGCGTCCGTGGAAAAGCCGGTTAAAGATAAGCCGCGGAATAAGCTTGATAATCTCAAAATTCATCTGCGCGTTGGTGTACTGATTAACGCCTTGGTTATAACGCATTGAACCGCCCAAGCCGGCAATGATAAGCCCGCCTTCAAGGCGGACCTTTGAACCGATGTGAATACAGCCGAGGCTTGAGGCTGGATGCCCATCGTCCCAGACCGGTGTAGTCAGCGAAAGCTCATTTCTTTGCATAAAGAACGACAATTCTTCAACATTATGATTGCCGAACACAAAAAGAAGCGGGATATTCAAACTGCTTACAACAAACTCCAGATAGTCGAGGGGCAAATCTCCGGCACTTAACACAATATCAATATCCTTAAAACGTTCTTTAATAGAATTGGTATACACTAAAGGATCGATCTGGTCCGAAATACACAGTATTTTCATGGCTCTTTTAGCAGTATAGTACAGGAACGGCGCTAAGGGAAGAGGTTAAAACACACAGAAGAGTAAAAACTTTGAAGGTGAACCACAAAGTATGATGATGGAGAGAGAGGGGTAAAGACAACAGGGGCATAAAGAGATGGTATGAAGCAGGAAAATCACCATAGAACTTAAATGCCTCCATTGTCACAGTTCCACTATAACCCGAAACGGGAAAAAGAGTAAGGGGAAAGCAAAATTACCGGTGTAAAGACTGTGGACGCCAGTTTATAAGCGACCATGAAAGAACCTATCAGGGATGTTTTCATGGGTAGTCGAACTGGTCAAAATCATGCTTGTCCGAGAAATGGGCATACGGGACATCAGCGCCGGACTGAAAATTAGTATCACCAAGGTCTTAAAAGTACTGAAATCAACCACTGGAAAACCTTTGATATGACTTTCTTTTACATCAATTACGGCTTTGTTTGAGGCTCATCATACTTTGTGGATCACCTCCGTTTTCTTATTTCTTATACAGAGGATACACGCAAAACCCCCGTCTGCATATCATCTATGGAGAGAAGGGTGCGAGGTCTGACCTATCCCGATCCAGAGCTGCAGGGCGGCATACGGTACGGATGCAATATTGCTTAAAGTTTTTAAGTGGGCGGGGAGAAGGGCGAGGTCTGACCTACCTAAACGGAGCAAGAGGCTTGTCCGTGCTTTGACAAACATATACTTTTATGCTACCTTTTGAATATGAACATAGTTATGAACATCTTAGCTGGCTTAACAAGCCTGTATTTGATTCTGATTTTTATCCGGGTACTGATGACATGGTTTAGCGGAATGCAGTATGGGCGTCCGCTTGAAATATTATGCCATATTACCGATCCGTACCTAAACTGGTTTCAGCGGTTTTCATTTCTCAGGCTTGGCGCTTTTGATCTCTCGCCGGTCGCGGCGATGGCAATCCTTTCTGTGGCGCATACTGTTTTTAACACCTTAGGACGCGGGGGGCGTATACGGTTCGGCATTATTGCAGCAATGCTTATCTCTGCGGTCTGGTCGGCTGTTTCATTCGTTCTGGGCTTTTGCACCATTGTTTTAATACTCAGACTTATCGCCTACTTTATCAATGCTAATATATACAGCTCCTTTTGGCGTGTCATTGACAGTATCAGTCAGCCTATACTGTTCCAAGTAAACCGCTTCTTTTTCAGAAAACGCATTGTTCGCTACAGTACCGGCATTATTCTGTCAATTCTTGTTATGATTATCAGCTCCATTGTGGGCGGTATTTTTATCAGCATCCTGCAACAGCTTCTGATACGTTTGCCGCTCTGACCTATGAGCCATGTTCCTGCATGAAATCACCGATGATCTTGAGGCGCTTAAGGGGCTTGGACCTGCTACACGCGCTGCCTTGAACCGTCTGGGTATCATGACCATACCGGATTTGCTCCGTCATTACCCGCGTGATTGGGAAGATCGCAGCCATGTCGTTCCTTTAAGCGACTTTGCCCATGCGCCTGTGTGTACGGTAGCAAAAGTGAAAGCCCATGACTGGGTTGGCTTTGGAACGATGCGTACCCTCAAAGTAACTATTGAAGATAAAAGCAGCAGTGGGGTTTTGCTCTGCTTTAACCGTCCCTTTCTTGAAAAGGTACTGCTAGTCGGCAAGTCTTTCAGGATTTGGGGACGTTTTTTTTACAAATACGGCGATATTCAATCGACCAGCTTTGATATTGAAGAGCTTGAAGGGGACGGCGCCAGCGCCGCTTCGGGGGGAAAGATCGTGCCGGTCTACCGACTCAGCGCCGGCATTGCTATGACAGCCATGCGCCGGCTGGTTAAACGTGCCTTGGAACGCTACGCCGATTCGCTTGAAGATGAACTGCCAGCTGCTCTTGTCAATCGCTACGATTTGTTCCATAAAGCGCCGGCGCTGAAAGCCATACACTTCCCTTCATCAATAGAGGAACAGCAAAAAGCACGCAGGACTTTGATTTATGAAGAGCTATTTTACCTTGAGATCGTGGTGGGACGGCGGGCATTGGAACGCAAGGGCTACGGGTCAGCCAGCACTTTCGGGGATGGCGCTCTGTCCCCTTTGCAAAACCGCCTTAAAGCGCGCCTTCCTTTTGAACTGACCCCCGGACAGCTCAGCGCTATTCAAGAGATAAACCGGGACATGGATGCGCCCTCCCCCATGGCGCGGCTTCTACAGGGCGATGTCGGTTCCGGTAAAACATTGGTGGCGTTCTTAGCTGCATTACGGGCGTTAGAGCGGGGTGGACAGGTTGCCTTGTTAGCGCCGACAGAATTACTTGCCCGCCAGCATGCAGAGAATGCTGCACTGCTCCTTGAGCCTCTGGGAATAAAGCCGGCTTTTCTGACCGGCACGATTAAATCCAAAGGACGGCTCCAGTTGCTGAAAAACCTTGCCACAGGCGGTATTGATCTGGTCATCGGTACGCATGCGCTTTTTTCAAAAGATGTCGTGTACCGGAATTTGCAGATGGTAATTGTTGATGAACAGCACCGGTTTGGTGTGCTTCAGCGCCAATCCATTATGGATAAGGGTAATAATCCTGACCTCTTGATGATGAGCGCAACGCCTATTCCTCGGACCCTTGCCTTTACGGTTTTCGGCGATCTTGATGTGTCGGTGATACAAGGAATGCCGCCGGGACGCAAGCCGGTTATTACCCACAGCGCCCGCCAATCCAATGAAATGAAAGTCTACGACTTTGTAGCTCGTGAGCTTGCCGCCGGTCGTCAGGCTTATTTTGTGTACCCGTTAATAGAAGATGGCGAAGGAAGCGATCTGAAAGATGCCGTTTCTATGGCGCGGCGGCTTGATGAAGAACTATTTCCGCACTACGGTACGGCGCTTATCCATTCAAAGCTTGATGAAGAGACAAAGCGCCTGACTATGGAAGCATTCCAGCGCGGTGCTGTGCGTATTCTTGTAGCGACAAGTGTTGTTGAAGTCGGCGTTGACATTCCCAATGCCTCCTGTATGGTTATAGAACACGCCGAGCGCTTTGGACTGTCCGCTTTGCACCAACTGCGCGGACGGGTTGGACGTGGAAGCGCCCAATCCTACTGTTTTCTGGTCTATTCCGATTCGCTGACTGAGGAGGGCAAAGCCCGACTGAAGGTTATGCTGGAAAACAACGATGGCTTTGTCATTGCTGAGGAGGACCTTAAACTCCGCGGTCCAGGGCAGATTGCCGGCACAGAGCAATCCGGCTATCTTAAACTTGGTATTGCCGACCCGGTTCGTGATTCGGTTATGCTTGAGCAGGCGCGCACCGATGCCTTTGCCATTCTTGAAAGCGATCCGGGCTTTCTGAAGCCTGAATACCGGTGTATCGATCAGGTACTGCGCCGGGTAAAGCCTTTTCAAGAAGTAACCCTGTAAGCCTCATCCGCATAGCATCATAGCATAGGACAGACCTCGCCCCTTTGGTTTTAAGTCATCCGCTGATTGAGTAGGTCAGACCTCGAAGGCAGGGTAGTTGACAGTGATCAGTAGTTCGTGATCAGGTTTCTCTTAACAGCACAAGACTAGTCATTTGCTACTTAGGTCAGACCTCGGCTGGTCGGTTAGAGATAGTCTAACGCGTAGGGTGCTACCATCACCATTAGCGTTCCTTCAGCAACGGCAGTATCAGCATACAAAAGCGCATGGCAGCACCCACAAAGCAGTAACCACCACGGCTACACCTTAAAACACGCCTCTCTTGACTGCATCTTCGGATGCTGCCTCGACACGCCCTAGATTTGCGGGAGTCCGATATCGCTTTCACTAAAAGTGATTAATCTTGAAGTGGAGGGATCACTCTCGGTTGAAGTGCGATAGCCTAAGAGCCAAAGTCGCCCTGAAATCTTTCTTTGCTATCCGTTTACTAACGCTCTTGCATAGAGTTATAGATTTTGTTAATATAAATCCATGCTGGATACACGGTTTACCGTACTTGATCTGATTGATATTGAGTTAAAGGAGCAGAATTCTTTTGATCTTCGCTGTATAGGTGGTCGAAAAGGACTATCACGAGAGATTACCACGCCGGGTATCAATAGACCAGGGCTTGCTCTGTCCGGATTTTATGATGAATTTGCCTACCAACGTATACAGGTATTGGGAAAAGGCGAGGTCGCTTATCTTGCTAAATTAGCAGATGCCGGAAAAACAGAAACTATTCGCAAGCTTTTTTCCTACCCTATTCCCTGTTGCATTTTTACGCATAACTTTATTCCTCACGAAGATTTCATTAAGGAAGCTGAACGGGTACATTGCCCGCTACTCCAAACCAAGTTAGATACGGCAGAATTTCATGTTCGTTTAATACGTGTGCTTTCTGATATATTCGCCTCGCAACAAACCATACATGGTGTACTGGTTGAAGTCTATGGTATGGGGATATTATTGCTCGGTGATTCAGGCGTTGGGAAAAGTGAAACAGCTTTAGAATTGATAAAACGGGGACATCGGCTGGTTGCTGATGATGCTATTACTATTCGCCGGATGAATGGCAATGTTCTTGTGGGGACCGGCAGAAATAAAATTGCCGGACATCATATAGAAATCCGCGGTGTTGGTATTGTCAATATCACGCACCTTTTTGGGGTTAGTGCTATACGGGAACGGAAAGAAATTCAATTAGTCATAACCTTAGAAGAATGGGATAATAAAAAGAATTATGATCGTATCGGTGACGGTGGGAAACAGAAAGAATTCTTAGGCGTTGCTGTTCCTATGCTGGAAATTCCAGTACGGCATGGGCGTTATATACCGGTTATTGTAGAAACAGCCGCCATGAATGAGCGTCTTAAAATGATGGGCTATCACGCTGAAACGGAATTCAACCAAAATATTATCAAATGGCTTGAAAGTGGCACTTCGCATTCGGTGTATTTTGGGGTAGAAGATATTATTTAAAATAATCAGTTTGAATACAATGTTTATCAATATTTACTATTTTGATGAGTAGGATAAATTATGAAAGATATAGCTGCTGCTGACTTCTTATCTTTTAATTCCTTTTTGTGTAGGTGATATAATGCGAGAACAAATAGTTACTGTTTCTAATCGTGCCGGTATTCATGCACGACCTGCGTCAACTCTGGTGAGGGCGGTACAAAAATACAACTGTGAAGTATTTCTTGAACGGGATAACGACCGGATCAATGGGAAATCCATTATGGGTGTTATAACACTCTGTGCAACATACGGAACCAAACTACGCGTTATTACTGATGGAGTCGACGAAGAAAATGCCATGGAAACTATAGTACAATTATTTAATTCAAAATTTGAAGAAGAATGATCCGGGTACCCTCTATGAACTTTCTCTTTGAGGCACAAAATTATAGCCCTCTTTGCACGGAGGGCAGACTTTTGTTATCTTAATAGCTATGAAAACTGTACTGCATATTGAAGGAATGTCCTGTGATCACTGCGTCCGGCATGTTAAAGACGCTCTTGAAGAAATTGCTGGGGTAAATGCCATATCAATTAGTTTAGCTGCCAAAACGGCAACTGTTGAACATGAAGCACTAGTCAGCCCTGATGTCCTGAAACAGGCTGTAGAAGATGCCGATTACCACGTCGCTCGTATAGGATAAACGGCTGACTGGCATTGAACCATAAACTACGTGTTCTTGAAGATATGATCGATCTTGGGATCTTTCACTAAGAGCACTGAACAATGAGCATTGATCATAATTTCTCTGTGTGCATGCCCGATTATATCGCGTGCATGACGATCTTTTTCCCAACCTCCCAAGACGAGGAGATCGGCATTTTTTTCGTCTGCAATTTTAATAATCTCTGTCCATATTGCACCGGCGCGAATCTCGCGTTCTATTGCTATGCCTTTGCTGTATGCTAACTCTTCTGCAAAGGCAAGATAGCGCTCGCCGTTGGCGTACAGACTTTGTTCGTAATCTTTGCTTTCTTCCTGTACAAAAATCTTACTTAACGTTAACTGACGAATGGTCGCTGTATCCACGACATACACAGCGGAAAGCCGGCATTTATGAGCCTTTGCCAGAAGAATAGCGTACTTTGCCGCCATGATCGAAGCATCGGAGCCGGAAATTGCAACAACAATAGTAGAAAACAAGGTTTTATTCATCCTTTTTCCGCCTTTTTTTTCAATAATTTACTGGTAAAAAAGCTATCACGTTCCCGCTCTTCCAAAGCAGATTCAATGTAAGTCTTAGTTTCTCGCGCCATTGGAATCACTATTTTTTCAAGGGCATTGACTCGACGCTGTGTTGCTCTGACTTCTCGTGCAAGCCGCCACGTAATGGTCCGCACAGCCGCTAATTCAGTAAGAATTTTCAACAATCGGAAAAATTCTAACACAGTCTCATCGCATTCTGCAAATGAATTCGCCGGAGAATATTTCAGTTCCGGTTCAGGCATTTCGATTTCCAAGCCGGGTAAATTCATGCCGGCTATGAAAGTCCTTTTTTCTTGGATACTAAAGTGATAGCGAACATTCTGAGCGAGACGATCAGCTCGCTCACGTCCAACTATAATAAGCATGCGTTTTAAGGCAGGATAGGCAAGTTCAACCTGTTTGTCAAGGTTACGCTCCAAAAGTTTTATCTGCTCAACATGCTGCATAAGTTCCATAACGAGGATTTCCCGTTTTTGCTCTAAGAGATCGTAGCCTTCTTCTGCTGTTGCAAGCCGCTCTTTTACCTTGATAAGATTACTCTTTGTCGGTGCAATATTTTCACGCGCCATAGGTAGTATAATGACAATTTACCGGGTACTTGGTCAAGAAGGCAATTATGATAGTAGCAAAACTGCCGCGCTGCCCAGAGCAATCACGTATTATTTCACCGAATTCGGTATTGCCAACAAAGGCGGTGAAGGATCATTGTCTCGCCCCAAGGTCAGAGCTTGCCCTCGTATGAGGCGCGATACGAAAAAATTGAAGAAAACTACCCTGCTTATTCTGTTAATACCTTCCTGACCTCAAGCTGCTCGTTTGTAAGCTCCACAACGCTCTCCAAAATATTTCAAAATACCATTCTTGGCGCTCTGAACCTGTGGGCAACCCGAGCGGCAATGGCAAAGATAGCCTCACATCCCGCCACTTTCTCAATCCAATCAGACGGTATGCCGCCTTCGTTAAAGTCGTAATAAGACCGGTAAGACCGCCGGTAACCGCCGCCGTGGTGTCAGTGTCTTCTCCCAGATTGACAGCCTTCAAGACCGCATTCCGGTAGCTGTCCGTGGTCAGGAAGCATCAGAAGGCGGCTTCAAGCGTATCAATAACAAAGCCGCTGCTCTTGATAGTTGCTTCAGGCAGACTGCGTATATCTTGTAGAATACGGACAAATCTGTCGAGAGTATCGTTGCTGATATGAGGGTTGTCTTCTCGAAACTCATCGCATAATTGGACAGAGGCGGCATCTTTATCCATACCGCCGAGCAGTTTCAGCAGCTATTCAAGGTGAGCTACCCAAGGCTCAAGCGATGGGCTTCTTGTTTCACAGCTCAAACTGAGATTGACAGAGCAAGTCCTGCCAATAAGTGCGGTTTCAGCCTCCGCAGGCATGGTATTCCTGCGCCCCGCAAGAATATTTATTCCTTCTTGTAGTATACGCCCGCTTTCTTATCTCTATCTTCAGAGTATCCGCATCCGCATGTATACCTCCTGTCCTCCAGCGTGAGTTTGTTCTTCCTCCCATACTCAGGACATATCTGGATTGAGGCGAACCATCTATCCACTATGACCGTTTGAGACAGTTTCCATATCTTTCATTATTCCGCCCATAATCGAATGTTGTATCCATCAGCCCTTCATCTTTGACGACTTCCATGCAGCAATATTCTCATCCTATACCGCTATCACATCATTCTCTTTCCATAACTTTGATACAAACTTATTCTTCGCATCCCGTTTCTTGTTCCCTGTCTTTTCGTATTCTTTATCAAGTAGCCTCCGCCGTCTTTCATGGTTCCTCGTCCGTTTTTTACCTTTTATACCGGTTTCCTTCGCTGTCTACGATGTTATCCTTTATCCTGAAGTCCAGCCCTATATTTTTACCGGTCTGCTCCCACTTCTTTTTCTCCGTATAACCTGTGATATGCAGAACCAGTTTTGCGTTTGCCCTCTCCGCTCCTTGCCTTCTACTCTGAACGGCTTCTTAAACCTCTGCACAAACAGCCTATTCCCGATAATACGGTAATTGTCCCTGCCTGCTTCAATTCTACCGTATTGCAGCGGGAGAGAAACTTCAGCCTCCCTACTTTTTTCCCCTGCTTCTTTAATGCGGACAAGGCTTTTATGTTGCCGTGGACTTCTTCTATGACAGACTGACGCATTTGGCTGGACAGCACTTTGATTTCACGGTCTTCAGAGGCTTCCTGTGTCCTTAACTTTGACGGTTTTTGTCTTATAATCAAAGGCAGAGAGGGCTTCGGATGCGATAACGGCATTTCTAAACCACTTCTTTTCAAGGAAGAGTCTTGCAAGGTAGTCTTTCTTTTCTTTTGAGATGCGGGAGTCTCGACCGAGAGATGCGGGAGTCTCGACCGAGAGATGCGGGAGTCTCGGCTGAGAGATGCGGGAGTCTCGGCTGAGAGATGCGGGAGTCCCAACTGAAAGGAGCAGAGGTCTGACCTATCTGAGACCGAAGTCTGACTTATAAGATATGGGAGTCTCAACTGAGAGATGCGGAGGTCTGACTTATCTGAGACCGAAGTCTGACTTATAAGATACGGGAGTCCTGACTGAGATATGCAGAGGTCTGACTTATCTGAGACCGAGGTCTGACTTATAAGATACGGGAGTCCTGACTGAGATATGCAGAGGTCTGACTTATCTGAGACCGAAGTCTGACTTATAAGATACGGGAGTCCTGACTGAGATATGCAGAGGTCTGACCTATCTGAGACCGAGGTCTGACTTATAAGATATGGGAGTCCTGACTGAGATATGCAGAGGTCTGACTTATCTGAGACCGAGGTCTGACTTATAAGATCGGGAGTCTCGGCTGAGAGATACAGTAGTCCCAACTGAAAGGAGCAGAGGTCTGACCTATCTGAGACCGAGGTCTGACTTATAAGATCGGCAGTCTTGATTGAGAGATGCAGCAGTCCCAACTGAAAGGAGCAGAGGTCTGACTTATCTGGGACCGAGGTCTGACTTATAAGATTGACTTATAAGATCGGCAGTCTTGATTGAGAGATGCGGTATCTCAAACTATCGATCAGACTGCGCCTCTTTACGGTCAGACCTCGCCCTTTCTATGTCAGACCTCATTACCAAGACTTGCGGGAGTCTCCGTCTTTCCCTCTTCCTTTTTCATGCCCTTCTTTCTCTGCCTGACAGCTTCAGTTAAAAGGTACTCTATCTGACCGTTGACCGAGCGGAATTCATCCTGCGCCCAGGCTGCAAGATCTTGCCACAGCGAATCGGAGAGCCGCAGCGGTACTTGTTTCTTCTTTTCTTCCATCACCCGTTCAATAGAGAGAGCCTGAGTTCACCACAGGTTGCGTGTCTTTATGAGAGCAGAGAACCACGAGGAGGTTGCTTATCATGGCGGCTTTGCGCTCTTCATCAAGGTGGATTATGTTCTTGTCATTGAGTTTGTGCAGCGCCATTTCCACCATGCTGACAGCGCCTTCCACGATCATCTTCCGGGCATCGATAACCGCAGCGGCTTGCTGGCGCTGGAGCATAGCCGCCGCAATCTCAGGCGCATAGGAGAGGTGGGTAATACGCGCTTCGAGTATTTCTAAGCCGGCAAGCGCCACTTTTGATTGAATCTCGGCGGCGAGCTTCCGCGATATTTCATCACTTGAACCGCGTAAGGATTGTTCATCAGCGGCATCATCCATGCCGGCGCTGTCGTAAGGGTAGAGCCTGACAATGTTCCGCAGCGCCGAATCGCATTGAATTGACAGGAATTCAAGGTAGTTATCCACATTGAACACAGCTTGTGCTGTATTAACCACCTTCCAAAACACAGCTATCCCGATGATGATGGGATTCCCCAACTGGTCGTTTATCTTTTGCTTGTTGTTATTCAAGGTCATTACCTTCAACGATAGAGTTTTTCGCTGCTTTCTCCCCTCAGCAGAGCCGGCTGTCTCAGCGTTTTCACCTATACTGCCTGATGTCGTGTTTGTTGAAGCCGGATTAAAAGCCTGCGCAAAGGGATTGACCCAAAAGAAGCCCGGTCCCCTCAAAGTCCCATAGTACTTGCCAAACAAAACCAATACCACAGCTTCCCGCGGTCTTAAAACCTTGAGCCCACAGTAAACCACCGGACCGATAAAACTCAGATAGAAAATGCAAGCGCCAATCATCACGCTTGAGAGAGCTGAAGTGCTGTGCCGCAGCTTGAAGATAAGTAACCCTCCTACTGCAAGCATAAGGATTGTATTGACCAGCAAAATCGGCATGCCGCTTGTACCTGAAATCGTTCTCTCGACTATGCTCTTCTCATCATTGTTTTGTATCGTATTCATTACATTCCTCCGTATAAAGACAGGATAAATTTGGTATCATTATGATACTATATTGATATATTAATGTACTGTCTTTCATTTGTCAAATGAATTCTTTCATGTGGAGCTGTTTTCATCCTGTTCAAAGCATAGAGGTAGTCGAAGTCTGTGCCTACAGTCAGACCTTGACTATTCATGGATAAACTAACTGTCCACAGTCAGACCTTACAAAAAAAGTTACAAGAAAATGCGGCGAGATTAAAGCAAAATGCCCAGTTTATTCCTTATAGCTAGTACTATGAACCATACTTTATTAAGAGGGCGCACAGACCAAGGTCTGACTTATCACGTTACTTCGGC
>JAISMB010000093.1 GCA_031276945.1 Spirochaetaceae bacterium
CGTGAGAAAAACCTATCTCCCCAAAAATGACCGGTCTTATGGTGCTTTTTATTCCACCGTATCGCATACACCATCTTGATCCATTTCAATAGGTTAGAGAGACTCTGCCCTTTTTCAGGTGTAATGAGAAAATGGAAATGGTTACCCATGATACAGAAGTTCCACAGCTTAAACTTGAAACCTTTCCTAGTTTTTGATTCTTCAATCACGGTGAGAAAGAGTTTTTTCATCTCATCCGGCTCTAATTCAAAAGCGTCCCTGTTTACTTTTGAAGTAACATGATAGGTCAGACCTTGGTCTGTTAGTCCACGAGGAAAATTATGCGCTGCCATAATACTTATATAAAGGAGCTGACTCTGCTTTTTGATTCAATGAGATCACAATTTTTTTTATTTATTTTTGACGGCGAGGTCTGTCCTATCTATCTATCTTGCCTTTCGACGACACGCCCTAAAGCGGAAGACGGAACAGTTCATACCTGAGCGCCGTTCCCCTGTGTCTTTTAGTGTTTGGCGTATATGCCCGCCCTCTCTTCTCTATCTTTCTCTTATTTATCTATCCTGTCAAGTTTTATTTCATTTGAATAAAGGGCTTGTGCAAATACATAAGGAGCTTATGCAAATACATAAGAGGCTTGCAGTTTACCCTTCTTTACCAAAGTAAAAAGGTATACCATACTAAGCGAACTATAACAAGCAAGGAGGCTTTATTATGCCCAGAAACACGTATTTTTTGCCTACAAAGGACTCAAGGGTGGAGATGACCCTCTAAAACAACCTGCCTTCCTTTATGCAGAGCGCTTTTTACCGCATTTATTTGAATGAGGCTATCTTCACGAGGAAGACTTTGGTCAATCATCTTATCAAGCCCTTTGATTTTTCAGGCGATTCTGCTTAACCGTTTATGCAGATTGTCCGCATTGTGCTTCCCTTTTATCCGATCTTGATGATGATGAGTAGAGATACCCTGCTTTCCCAACGCAGGGGATTGCTCGCCCGTACACGAATGGTAAGTCTTTTTTGAGGTCTCTGTTTATACAGATTACCTATCTTCAGTCATTGCGGTTTATATCCCCCAAGCTTTGGGGCTTGGGTTTACCATTGACCCTTGGGAAGAAAATTAGAAAAAATAAGTTAGCAGATTATAAGTTTGAAAATCAAACCCGCGCACTGTATGCCGGCTCAAGGTTTTTAGTATTCTGTCTTTGCGATAGCGCAGATACGGCTTGCCATTTTGTCAAGCGGCACCTGTTCCATCACATGCCCTAACTCAAAAGCAACACGCGGCATTCCATAGACAACACACGAAGCTTCATCCTGTCCCAGAGTAATGCCGCCTTCTTGATAAATAAGACCGAGCTTTGCAGCTCCGTCTTTACCCATACCGGTCATAATCACCCCAAGGACATGATTAGTGTAGGCTTTTGCGACTGATTCAAAAAGCACATCAACTGACGGTCGATGTCCGCTTACTACAGGATCATCAGAGAGATGCACCACCCCTGCAAGCGCCCGCTTTTCAACGATGAGGTGCTTGTTGCCCTGAGCAATGATAATACGCCCCGGTTTAATCAGATCGCCTTCTTCAGCTTCTTTTACTTCAAGAGGACATATCCTATCCAAACTTCGTGCAAACTCAAAGGTAAAACCCGGCGGCATGTGCTGGACTACCACAATGGGTACATTCAGATCGCTGTCAATCTGCGCAAAAATCTGACGCAGTGAATCAGGTCCCCCTGTTGAAATACCTATGGCAATAATTTCTATCTTCCCCGGCTTACGGTAAGGCTCAGGAACTTGAGCCGGTACCTGTTTAGTCTCCAGCGTATGAAATAAATTGGCAATACTAGACTGGTACGGTGCAGCAGAGGCAGTCTTGGGAAGACTCTCAAGATAATCCTGAGTATAGTCCGTAGTTTTGGTATTCTCTTTCATATAATCTATAGGAGGCGTCTTTTTTCCGGTCATTTTTCGGTATTGTGTGCCGTACGCAAGCAGCATACTGGTCAAAGAATCTTTTATGCTATACAGGTCAGTAGAAAATGCATCAGAAGGCTTATGAATAAAATCACTGGCGCCTAAAGCAAGAGCTTCCATAGTTATTTTAGCACCGCGGCTTGCATTGGCAGAAAGAATAACAACCGGTATTTTCATATCCATTTCTTTGCGTCTTTTGAGGAACTCAATACCATTCATTTCAGGCATTTCAAGATCAAGCACTATGACATCAGGGTTTACCCGTGCTATTTTGTTCAGTGCAAATCGTCCATTCATAGCCCGGTCAGCTACAACCAAACCGGGCGTCATCTCTATCATCTTGGCTATAACACCCCGCATTAAAGCGGAATCATCGACAATTAAAACAGAAATTTCATCAACCATAAAAAAAATCCTTTAAAATGAGGCACTTCTAACAGTACCTATGGTAAAATTATGAACAATTATTGAGGAATAATTACATTGATTTTCGATAGAAGGTTGCCCATTGGGTCTTTACAAATTCAAACGGCGTCTTCATACCGAAAAGCGACTCAGAGTGACCAATAAATAAAAATGATTTAGACGCCATCGCATCCCAAAAGCGCCTTATAACCGCAACTTGCGCAGCATCATCAAAATAAATAATAACGTTCCGGCAGAATACAATGTCGATATTCCGCAATCCGGAGTCATTATTCAAGTTATGATAATCAAACCGTATCTTTGACCTAATATCAGTCTGAACTTGATAGCCGCCAGATACTCTATCAAAATATTTTTTAAGATAATAGTCCGGTATCCCTTCAATATGATTCTCGCTATAAAAACCGCGTTCACCTGTCATAAGACATTTAAGACTTAAATCACTGGCAACAATATCAAACTTCCAGGGAAAAGGCAAAGCTTCAGTTAAAACCATAGCAATACTGTAAGGTTCTTCACCGGTAGAACAACCGGCGCTCCATATTTTTATAGAATCATTGCCTGTATCTTTTTTAATTTTCATGAGTTCAGGCACTATATATTTTTCAAGAGCATCAAAGTGTGCCTGATTGCGAAAGAATCGGGTTAAATTAGTAGTTACCGAATCAAGAAAATCTTTAAGAGTCTCTTTATCATGAGTTATCAGATTATAGTATATCTTTACTGACTCAAGATGTTTATCTCGCAACTGCTCACGAAGCCGGCTTTCCAATATAGAACGATTAGTCTCTGTAAAATGAATACCGCTCTCATTATAGATAAGCGCACGGTACTGTTCAAAATCAGTATCGTTAAGAAATAAAAGATCCGACATAGCCAATTATATGAAACGGGGTTGCTAGTGTCAACCTGACGAAAAATAAGGAAAGATGAGGCTGATGGCGGCAACATTAAGCTCCACACGCTGTTCGGGTGAAGCTGCTGCACCCTCAATTTGTCAATCTCCTCAAGAAGAATAAGAAAGAGGAATTCACTGCTAGTCCGAGGTCTGACCTATAAGATGCGGGAGTCCCGACCGAGAGATGCAGAGGTCTGACTTAAAGAAGGGAAGATCTGATCTAAAAAAGGCGAGGTCTGACCTATGAGATGCGGGAGTCCCGACCGAGAGATGCAGAGGTCTGACTTAAAGAAGGGAAGATCTGATCTAAAAAAGGGCGAGGTCTGACCTATGAGATGCGGGAGTCCCGACTGAGAGATGCAGAGGTCTGACTTAAAAAAGGGAAGATCTGATCTAAAAAAGGGCGAGGTCTGACCTATGAGATGCGGGAGTCTCGACCGAGAGATGCGGGAGTCTCGACCGAGAGATGCGGGAGTCTCGACCGAGAGATGCGGGAGTCCCGACCGAGAGATGCGGGAGTCTCGACCGAGAGATGCGGGAGTCTCGACTGAGAGATGCGGCAGTCTTGAAGGATAGGTCAGACCTCGGCGATTGATCCCCGCACTGCCTATTAAACCCGACTTCCCCAGTCGCTGCTTTTCTGCTATACTTCTTTCCTATGGATAAACTTATTATCAAAGGCGCGCGTGAACACAACCTTAAAAACATCGACCTTACCTTGCCCCGCGACAAACTCATTGTTATTTCAGGACTTTCCGGTTCAGGGAAAAGTTCTCTTGCCTTCGACACTATCTTTGCCGAAGGACAAAGACGGTATGTCGAAAGTCTTTCCGCGTATGCCCGCCAATTCTTAGGACGGCTTGACAAGCCAGACCTCGACTACATTGAAGGTCTGTCCCCCGCCATCGCCATCGAACAGAAAACCACTCACCGCAATCCCCGCTCTACTGTCGGCACGGTTACCGAAATACACGATTATTACCGGCTGCTCTTCGCCCGTATCGGTCTGCCGCATTGTCCTGTTTGCGGCAGAGAAATCCGTGAACAGTCCGTTGATCAGATCATCGCCGCGGTGCTTGCCTGCGGCGCCGGCACAAAGGTTCAGATTCTTGCGCCGGTTATCCGCGGGAAAAAAGGCGAACATCACAAAGTTATCGAGGCGGCAAAAAAGGCGGGCTTTGCGCGCCTGCGCATTGACGGGCTTATCGTGAACCTTGATGATACGGTTAAACTGGATAAACAAAAGAAGCATACGATTGAAATCGTGGTTGACAGGCTGGTTATCGGCGCTGAGGTGCGCACGCGGCTCGCTGATTCTGTGGAAACTGCCTTACAAACAGCCGGCGGCATTATGGTCGTCATTGCCGGAGAAGGCGCTGGCTGCACAGAACAGTTCTTCTCGCAGCACAATGCCTGCCCAGAGTGCGGAATATCCATCCCCGAATTACAGCCGCGGCTCTTCTCTTTTAACAATCCCCTTGGCGCTTGTCCTGAATGTTCAGGCTTAGGGGCGAAAATGGACTTTGATCCGGCGCTGATTATCCCCGACCCGTCCCTTTCCTTTAACGAAGGCGGTATTATTCCCTATAATCCTGAATCAGCTTGGCATCGGAGCAAGTTTGAGAGCCTCGCCCACCACGGCAAGTTTAGTCTTGACACGCCTTTCGCCGACCTGCCCGAATATTACCAAAAGACCATCCTCTACGGCAGTGATGAACGCATTGACGTCCGCTATGAAAACCGTGATAAGACCGGACACTTTGAGTATACGACCCAGTTTCACGGTATATTATCTGACTTGAAGCGCCGGTACAAAGAGACGCAATCGCAGGGAGTAAAAGACTTTCTGGAACGTTTTATGAGCCAGACGGTCTGTCCGGTCTGCGCCGGCACGCGCTTTAAGCCTGAGGTGCTTGCTGTAACGATTGGCGGCAAGAATATCTGGGAATTGTCGAGCATGTCGGTTGCGGATACGCTGCATTTTTTTGCCGAGCTGCCCTTGAATCCAAGCGAAGAACAGATTGCCGCTCAGATTTTGAAGGAGATTAAAGCGCGCCTCCAGTTCTTACAGAATGTCGGCTTGGACTATTTGACGCTGGAACGGGCGGCGGCGACGCTTTCTGGAGGCGAAGCGCAGCGTATCAGGCTTGCAACACAAATCGGCGCAAGTCTTGTCGGGGTTTTGTACATTCTGGATGAGCCGTCTATAGGTCTGCACCAGCGCGATAACCAGCGACTCATTGACACTTTGCTTTATTTGCGCAACCTCGGCAACACGCTCATTGTTGTTGAGCATGACGAACAGACGCTGCGCAGCGCGGATTATCTGGTTGATTTAGGTCCGGGCGCGGGTGTTCATGGCGGATCCATTGTGGCACAGGGCAGTCCTGAGCAGGTTATGCACGTTGCGGAAAGCTTAACCGGTCAATATCTCGCCGGCACCTTGATTATGGAACTGCCGGCGCAAAGAAGAGCCGGCACGGGGAACTGGCTGCGGCTTACCGGAGTAAGTGAACATAATCTGAAAAACATTACGGTGGCGATTCCTCTCGGCACGTTTACCTGCATAACAGGCGTGTCAGGTTCCGGTAAATCAACGCTGCTCTCGGATGTTTTGTATCCGGCTCTGCTAAACCGGGTGCAGCGTTCTTCGGCACGGCAGGAAGGTGCTTACCAAGAGATAAGCGGAACGGAACATATAGACAAAGTTATTGCCATTGATCAGTCGCCTATAGGGAGAACGCCGCGTTCTAATCCGGCAACCTATGTTGGTGTATTCTCCGGTATTCGCGAGCTCTTTGCCGCTCTGCCTGAGGCAAAGATGCGCGGCTACAAGCCCGGTCGCTTTTCTTTTAATGTTAAGGGAGGACGGTGCGAGCATTGCGCCGGCGCCGGCACCATTACTATTGAGATGAACTTCCTCCCCGATGTTTACGTTACCTGCGATGTCTGTCAGGGCAGGCGTTTTAATAAAGAAACACTGGAGATTCGTTTTAAGGGAAAAAACATAGCTGACGTGCTTGACATGACGATTGAAGAGGCGTCTGAGTTTTTCTGCTCCATCCCGCACATTGCCCGTAAAATGGAAACGCTGCTCTCGGTAGGATTAGGCTATGTGCAACTGGGACAGTCGGCGCTCAGTTTGTCAGGCGGTGAGGCGCAGCGGGTAAAACTGGCGCTTGAATTATCCAAACGCTCAACCGGTAAAACCCTCTACATTCTGGATGAGCCGACCACCGGCTTACACTTTGCCGATGTTAAACAGCTCATGGCTGTCATTCAGCGGCTGGTTGCTCAGGGCAATACTGTTGTTATGATAGAGCATGACCTTGACGTTCTCTTACAGGCTGATCACCTTATTGATTTAGGACCTGAGGGCGGAGAACGTGGGGGTGAAATTGTCGCAACCGGCACACCGGAGGAACTTGCCCGCTGTGAGCGTTCATACACCGGACACTACCTCAAGCTCAAGCTGTCCTCTTCTTCTTGAAGTCAGACCTCACCCTTGCGAGTTCAGATGAAACTGCCCCACCCCGCCTTCGAGGTCTGACCTAAGACTGGATCAGGGCAGTATAAAGCTCTGTTGCAGACAGATCATCAGCAAGAGAGACCACTTCCATATTCCGCAAATACACAAGCCTCGTTATCACCGGCAAGGGGGAGAAGGCAGAGGCTGCTGCCCGATAGCACGCCATCTGCAAGCGGTGCGCGTTCTTTATTTTCCTGCGGTCAACCTTAAAATCAACAATAATGCAGCTCTGATCATATTCGTAGATTAAATCCATTGAACCTTCAATAAAGGCGCCGATCTCTTGGGTGTTGGGGACATTCAGAGGCGCGAGGAAGCTGAACTCAGTTAAAAACTTTGAGGACCGGTGGACCTCTTGTCCTAGCGGGCTGTGGATAAAACGCTGGGCAAGAGCCTGCGCCGCCTGAGCGAATCGTGCGGCATGGTCAGGCAGGAGATGCAACTTATGGGCTAGGAAGTACTGCTCGCCAAAGAGGGAGCGGGCTTTCTTACGCAGCTCTTCGCTTCCGTCCGTTTCAGGGTGCATTAAGCTCTGCGCTATTGCTTCATGGCAGATGCTGCCGAAGCGCGGGTAGACAGTGGTATCGGCGATCTCTTGCAGCAGCGCTTCGCAACTGAAATCAGGCAACTCTTGCCCCCCTGCATCAGGGGAGGAATCGACCTTGCTCGGATGAATAGTCTTGATCGGCTGCTGTTCTGTCTGTTCTCGTGCGGGGAGCTGGTAAAACCATGTCGGGATAGGAACAACTGCTGCCTCCTCCGTCCCCGTCAAAGCCCCAAACTCATCATGGAGTTTTCGGAGAGCCTTTTCCTGTTCAGAGGGGGAATACGCTGGAAAAAAGTGCAGCGTACAGTGCGGGATGGAGGTGTCGGCAAAGCCCTGCGAGACAAGGTCCAAAAAGGTGTTGACCCGTACGGTTCCTTTTTTTGTCCCTGTTTTATACCGGCGCGGCGTGCTGATGAGCGCTGCAAGGCGTTCTTGTTCCGGCTTACCCTCCAGCGCTTCAAGCAGCCCTGTATCGTGTGCGCCGGCGCTGAAAATAAAGAGCTTTTCCTGCGCCCGCGTTGCGGCTACATAGAAAAGGCGTTCTAGTTCTGCCTGTTCCTGCGCATACAGCTCCTTTTTATTGCGTTCATAGAAATAGTTTTCTGTGTTCTCATCAGGCTTTTCAGTATCCAGCTTAAAATTGATTGTTACGCCATAGTGCGGATCACGGTAGTAGGGCAATTCATTGCGCTCACCCTTGCCTGAAGAGCCTGCATCGGCAAGTATCACCACCTTGAATTCAAGTCCTTTACTTTTATGCACGGTGAGAAAACGGACCCGATCGCTCTGCTCCGGCACCTGTCCGCCGTCAACTTTATCCGTGCTGCCCATGAGCGGCATTAACTCATCCAAGAAAGCGGCAGTGTTCAGGTGGCGCATATCAGCATCAAGGGCAAGCCGGTAGATATACTCAAAATGTTCGCTGTTGTGCCGGTATTGTTTATCGTAGAGCAGGGCGGTACGGTAGCCGCTCTTGTACCACAAAGACGCCACTGTTGGCGCAATGCCGTGCTTATCTATGCTGTTTTTGAGCTGTGTGAAGGTTGCTGCACCCTGAAGGTAGCGCTCGTAGTCTCGATCGGAAGCGAAGCATTGTGCCGGAGGATTATCCTGAAAGGGATCGGTCGGCTCCTCAAGCATAAGAGCAAAAAAGCTTGTATCGGAGAGGTTGACAAAGGGAGAACGCAACACCGTAGCGTAGGCGCTGCGATCGTGTGGGAAGATAGCCAAGCGCAACAGTGCATAAAAGTCCTGCGCCGGTCCTTCAGCAAAAATGCCCCGTGGGTCTGCGGCATCGAATGGGATTCCAATACGGCGGAAAAGCCGTTCGTAGGTGTTCTGATGGGTGGTTTTCCGAAACAGTAGCGCTACATCCCCCAGTTCAAATTCCTGCGTAGCAATGCCGCTTATGATTCTGCGCGCAACCGCGAGGGCTTCAGCTTCTTGGGCAGCTACCGCCTCTTCCTCCGGCTCTTCCACTTCTGCATCAAGGTTCTGCGCACTTGATACAGCCGTCTCCTGCCTATATATTTCCACTGCGACCGCCTGAGGATTGGGCGTTTTATCAGGCGGCGGTTTCATGGCGCTGAAGGCAGCCTCATACTTTTCTACCGGCGTGCCGAAGATCCCCGGAAAAAGAGCATTGTAAAAGGCTACCAGCTCAGGACTGGAACGGTAATTGGTGGCAAGCGAGCGCGCATGATGAAGCTCAGAAGACAAGGTGCGAAAGACAGCCACGTCTGCCCCCCGGAACCGGTAGATGGATTGCTTTTCATCACCAACAAAGAACAATTTATCCGGCTCAAGATCAGCGGCGCACGGCTGCACACCGGCTGTCCCGGTATCAAGCCGCTCTGCCAGCAAATACAAGAGGTCTTTTTGCAGTTTATTGTTATCCTGAAATTCATCGATCATAATAGCTTTGATATGCTGCTTATAATACTGACGCAGGTTCAGATCGTTTTTTAAGATTTCAATGGCAAGCTCGGTTAGATCATGGAAGCTCAAGACAGCTTTCTGGCGTTTAGCGTTCAGAAAAAGCGCCTCGTATTCATCAAGCAGCGCGCCGATGCTGAGTATGTCCTCCCGAAATCGCAGCATTGCAGCAAGTCGTTTAAGAGCCGGCGCCGCTTCTCTTTTTAGCTGCACAGCAGCCTCTTTGAGGGGCTGTAGCCGTTCTTTTTTGACTACGGTAATGCCTGAAAGCCTGTAAAGCGTTGAATCGACCAAGGACTGCGCCCTTTGGAGCAGCGCCGTGGCGCCGTCCTGTTCTGACGGTAGCGGATAGATAGACTTGATAGCTGCTTTAATGTCTTTGCTTGCTTTATTGGTGCAGTCTGCATCATCAACCGCCAGTATCTGCTGGCACAGAGCGTTCGTCCATTCAAGCGCGGTGGAGAGTTCCTGCTCTAGGCACGCAACTTGCTCTCGTGCTTTCACAGCAAAAGCGCCTGCATGTACCAAGCTACAGACCTGCATCCCGATGCAGGCAAACAATTTGTCGACGACCTCTTTAAAGGTCCGGCTCGCTATTAGAGTACGGATACTGCTAGTCCGCCTGTGCTGCATGACAAGGGCAAGGGCTGCTTCTCTGGCGCTTGTAGAGACTTCACGATCATCGACTCGGAAATCGCCTGAGATCCCGAACCGGTAAGCTGCGCCCTTAACGATTGCATTGCAAAACGAGTCGATGGTCGCTATGCGGGCTTGGTCAAAGTGGAGTAGTTGGTCAGCCGCCCTCGGGTACGGTAATTCAGACAGTCTTTTGTATATACGGGCGTACATTTCTGTCGTTGCTTTGCGGGTAAAGGTCAGAGTCAAGACCTCACTGATGTCTAAGCCTTTGTCGATGACCAGACGGATATAGCGTTCAGTCAGTACGGTTGTTTTCCCTGAACCTGCGCCTGCGGAAATGACGGCATTACAATCGGTATTGTAGACCGCGAATTGATCAGTATCAAGTTGCATAACAGCCCACGAGTTTAATCAATGCACATAAAAAAGGAAAGAGGGATAAAGGCAAGACCGGCTCATCACCTGACAGGCGGACCTTACTCAGAGAAGGGCAAGTTTCACAGAGCGCACTGCTTCAAAGGAGAAGCTTGAGGTCTGTCCGCCAAGCTTTGTCAGTTACCAGCGAGACAATGCGCACTATGCCGTGTTCCCGGTGGTAGGCGCCGCTGTACTGCCAGTCTTCAGGCTTCTGCACCAGTCTTGCTGTAATCGGATTTTGATCTATGTAGTTATAGACAGTCCAAAAATCTCTCTCGTCCTTTATCTCCCGTGAATAAAACCTGTCCCCCCAGAAATGACCAGTCTTATTGTGCTGCTTGTTCCACCGTATCGCATACACCATCTTAATCCATTTCATTATACTGGACAGACTTTCCCCTTTTTCAGGCGTAATAAGAAAGTGAAAATGATTATCCATGATACAAAAGTTCCACAACTTAAACTTGTAACCTTTCTTGATTGCCTCTGCAATCACAATGAGAAAGAGTTCTTTCATATCATCCGGCTCTAATTC